>WRDI01000008.1 GCA_009783515.1 Bacillota bacterium
ACTCAACGTGGTCGGATAACGAGCGGATTTTTGTCGAGACGGAAACTTGCGAGGCGGGGGTCCAGCGCTACGTACCTGCCGAGCAAGGATTTCGTCCCGGCGAAAAGACGCCGTTAGACGACTACGGAAGTTTTGTTGGGAAGTCTATTATTTTTATGGTGTATTAAAGTAAAACCGGCGATATTACCGCTTTCCGTACGGCCTCGTTTGTATCGCGCCTTTATACGATTTGTATTGCGCCTTTATACTAACGGATATTTGCGCTAAAAACCTCATAAAGTGCCGGCTTTACGTGAACACACCTTAACACCCTGACACAGTCACAGTTAAATTTGCGCACCAAAACGTATATTTAACTGTGTCAGGGTGCTAAGGTAGAAAGTGGAGTTAAGGTCAAATTTTAAGGCACAAAGCAAAACTCATAACACGGGTCAATTGTAAAATATTTTTTGTTTAACCCCACACTAATCTAAACTCCAAGCCTTAACTCCACATGCCGCTCTCCCGGCTTTACACTAATTCCTGTAAACCTGCTTACAGCCAACTTCTTCCCTTTACCCGTTTTTCACTTTTTTGGATAAGCGCCTTAGAAAGCGCGTCCTTATATCTTTTGTCGAACATAGCCGCGTCCTCCGGGCAATTCAATAACGCATATTCGGCGGCAATTCCGTAGGCAACTACCCTTTCGTCTATACGACTACTAAAAGGTAATTCACTGTCCAAACCGGATAAAACGGGCATATACGAATATTCAACGGTACATTCTCCGCCAAAATTGACCTCTATCCTGTCGTATTTTATCAAAAACAGCGCGGAAAATCCGTTTTTTATCACCCGAAATACGTCGATTACGGGCTTGGACAATTCGTTAAGCGGTATCAGCCCGTTTTCGTCCGCCGTCACCCTTTCGGCAATCTTCAGCGGATAATAATCGGCGCAAATTTCTGCGACGACGTCCCGCGCGTAAGCCAAAAATCCGTCGTCGGGCGCGCTCCCCGATTTATAGGCGTCCGCGGTTTCCCGTAGGCCAAGATACCCCGCCGCCTTAATTATACAATCTCTTAATGTCATTTTTCTCTCTCCTTATGTTTCCGATGAGCCGAAATAATGCTCAATGCACAATGCTCAATGCTCAATATCGGTTGTGTTTTTTTGAGCATTTCACTGCTTCCATTCAAGGCACATTTCTTAAAAATTTGTCTTTCCTTGAGCATTGCGCATTGAGCATTGAGCATTGCTTAAAATGTCCTCCACCTTTTTCTCCGCGTTTTTAGCCGCCAAGTCAATCATCGCCCTTTGAATTTGCCTGTTTTCGTCCTCTAATTCCGCCAAAAAGTGCCCCGCCCGTTCATACCTTGTGCGCCGCACCAAATCAAGGGTACGACAGTCCAGCCGCGGATAAGGGAGGGCAAGACAAAAACTGCCCCCCCTTTGCTGCCGGTTATGCACCTCGAACCGCCCTTTTTTGTGGTTTCGGACGACAAAATATCCCCTGTCGATTTCTTTAAGGCGGCGGCAAATATCCAGCACATCGCTTTTTATTACGGTGCAAAAGTTCATAGTTTACCCTTTATCCTTAATTTTATAGAAATTCCGGCGATAATTTTGTCATCATAAAAAAAGGAATAGATTCTTCGCTTCGCTCAGAATAAGACCCTGTCAAGGAGCATTCGTGGTCTTGCTCCCTTCGGTCGTAGAAGACCCTGTCAAGGAGCATTCGTGGTCTTGCTCCCTTCGGTCGTAGGACAAAGAAAGAGCAGTTAATGTCTTTTTATCAATCCAAAAAAGGCAAAAACCACGCTTTTTGGCTTTTTTGCCCTTTTATCTCGACTTAAAAATGCAGTTTTTAAGTCGAAGCGGGAGCGGTAATACCGCTTATCTTTGCCTGACCGTTCGGTCTGTCGCAGATAAGGTCGCAATACTTAACAAGCGTCGCGCTATAGGTCGGCTTGCCCTGCGTCTGCCGCAAAATCTTGCCGTTTTCGGTTTCAAGGTACCGCCAGTCGCAAAGCTGGTGTAACTTAAACGCGCTCGTATCAAGCAAATACATCGTCCCATTCTCCACAAAACGATCATACACAAGCGGTATCCCGTTAAACGACAATGTCCTAAAGCCGCCTGCAAGCTCCATCACGTCGATATTGCGCCTGTACTGCGACAGATAGTCCTGATAGGCGTACTTGACATCGGCTGAGCAAGCCAAAAAGTCGATGTTGCTACCTGTGTTAAGCTCCAGTTTATCAACTACCGTCTGTATTAACCTGTCCGAAATCGCCCCCGCGCTCGCTTGAATATGCGGGTTCAAAAAAGGATTGTTCGCCTTGGAAACACCGTAAATCGTCGTACCGTCGAATATCGCGCCAAGGCCGGTAATCTCCTTATCTCTGCTGCCCTGCACATAAAGGGAATAGTTGTTCCCTATTGTTGGTGTGGTTGTAAAGGTAACTTTATTGTTTACCCTGTCCACCGAGGCTATCTTAAGGCCGGAGTTAGCTTTAGTGCTTCCGTTGTAAACATCGACCACCATGCCCTCCACAAGATTGCGTACCGAATCCATAACATAGGTCGCGCCCGTGGTTATGGTGCCCAATTTACCGGTGCCGTCCCCGAAAAGCATACGACCGAGGTTAAATTTACTGGCAGTCAATAAATCCTCTAACTCCGCAGTCAAAAGGTCGGTAAACGCGCCGCGTCCGTCCGCGCTCGCCCTTATCGCCTTGTCGCTTATTTCGATTTGGCCGTAAAGGTTTTTAAGCGTGCTGACAAACTGTAAATAGTTGGTCGAGTGCGCGGCGGGTAAATCCCCCGTCTCGTCGCCCGCGCCTATGCCGCCGTTGATGCCGTACTTGACAGCCTTTCTGATTTCCTTGCCCCAGACGTCGGCCGAAGTCTGGCGGATTTTAGTCAACAAAGGATTTACCTTCGTATTAAGTAATTCGGTGACCGTTCCAAGGTACACCGTTTTTAGCGCGTTTTCCGCGTTCTGTAAAGTAACCATTTTTTTGAATCTCCTTATAAAAAATTTTTTTGTTATTAATGCTCAATGCTCTTTCTTTAATGCTCAATGCTCAATGCTCAATGCTCAATGCTCAATGTCGGTCAAATCTATAAGAAAACTGACCTCTCAAATTCCCCTCCCTCGGAGGGGTGCCCCACGAACGCTTCCGTGGTAAGGGGCGGGGTGGTCCTAATTAACCCGACCTTCATTGAGCATTGCACATTGAGCATTATGAATTGATAATCATCTCCGCCAGCCGTTTCGCCTCGGCTAAACTTCCCGGTTTTGCGGGCGGCGTGAGTGCACTTTTGCCCGTATCGCTCCGCAGCACATACGCACTTCCCTCGCGGGTTAGCGCCGTTAAGTAGTCGTCGATGACCTTGCGGCGAATGTCCTCCCTTGGTAAGACGTTGGCGGCGACAAATCCCTCGTTCGCCAGCGCCGTAACGGCATATTTATCGTACCGCTGATTATCGTTAAGGTCGGACTTTAACTGCCCGTTTTCCTTCTCAAACTCCTTCAGCTTTTGGCACCGCTTGCTAAACTCCGCCTCTAAACGTTCATATGCCTTCAATAAGCTCTCCGGCGAGTCGAATTTCCCTATTCTTCTGCTAAGCTCGTTCATTGCAAACCCCCTTTAATTCCCTGTTCGTGTGAGAGAGTGGAGAGTGGAGTTTGGAGAGTGGAATTAAAGTTGCCGCAAAATCGTAGGGGCGACCATTGGTCGTCCGCAATGTCGTAGGGCGTGACGCCTCGGCGCGCCGCATAAAAAAATGACCGCTTAAAATTCCCCTCTCGAGGGGTGCCCCACGAAAATTCCCCTCCATCGGAGGGGTGCCCCACGAATGCTTCCCTGACAGGGGGCGGGGTGGTTCTTGCTTGGGGGCGGGGTGGCTGAAATCGGGTAACGCAGCAAAACTCACTCATTCCTTTGCCCCCCTTCACCGCAAACACTAACCTCCTCCGCCAATGTACCAAACCCCAAAGCCTCCAACAGCTTCGCCCGCGTTCCCGCGCTCAAAACCCCGTTTTCCCCTTCAAACAGCCCCACCTTAAAAAGCTCAAGCAGCATCAACCGCCGGCTCTGCGCCCCGCCTTCAAACTCGTTCTCGCTTTCTATCACGACGTCATCGCCGCATAAATCGCTACCAATAAAGCTCAAAAGCTCGACGCGCCCGCCGTCCCCGGCTACTCTCGACAACCTCGGCTGTGACGCGAATTGTTTATACAGCCTAAGGATAAATTGCGCGAGTTTTTTGCCCGCCATGCGGATACGCTCGGCGGTCGCGGACAGGCGCGTGTCGTCCTGCTCGGTTAGCAACCTTATCGCCGCGCCGCTGCTTAAATTCCCCGGCAAAGCGGACGAGCGCATAATCTCGCTTATACCACTAATTAAGACAAACTCATTCAAAAGCTTGTCTTCCTCGTCGGCAAACTCCGCGGGCACGCTGCCTGGATCAAGCAAAGCGGGCGGGGTACTCCCCTGCCGATAAACCAGGATTTTCCCGGGAGACAGTCCCTCGGTTTCAAGGTTTTCGGTGTCAACACTGCCGTCCTCCACCGCAAGTACCCCCATCGCTATACGATTCAAGAACTCGTGCTTGCGGTTTTTAACGGCGTTGTAAGCCCTTTGAACGGGAATCGCCCTCTCCACAATGCTGGCGCCGAAAAAGCAGCCCGCTACGGACAACGAATCCTGTTTTATAAAGGGCAGCGCGTAAGAGCCGTCCTCGCCCAGGCGGAAAGGGAGCGGCCCGTAATGCAAAAGCTTATTCCCCGCAACGACCGCAAATTCGCCGTCGGGATGATTTGCGCTCGGCGCGGAATAACGTTCGATTACCATCGTATGGCCGCCCGTTTTCCCTCGCCCGTGCTTAATCACAGCACCGGTCATGCCCATACCGCCGCTCACTCCCGCGCTCGCCAAACTGACCGTGTCTACGTCCTCCGCGTCCACCATCGCGCCGTAAATGCGGAAGATATCGTCCACCGCGACGGCCTTTGCGTGGATTATGCTTTGGCAGTCCGATACGTCCTGATACGAAAGGCTGTCGGGAAAGATTTCGTAAGAGGGGCATACGTCAACCCTGACCTCGCCCTCGTGTACGGGGCTGCCCTCTAAAATCCCTACCTTTTTGCCCGCGCTTTTGTCCCAGCTGACCTTGTAAAAAACGCTACCGACGGTTTCCGACCACTGCGCGCCCTTTTGCATAAGCTCCTGCAAATTAAGCCTGTCAGAAGCGCTGCGCAGTATTTTTGTGGAGAGTTTGGCGGTTTTTGCGTCGCTCTCCTCGCTCCCCGCCGCTCTCACGGCCATAACGGGACGCACTCTATTAAGCTTGGCAAGGCGTGTCTCCACAATAAACGCGATATGGTTGAACACCTCGCGCTCCTGCCAATAATAATCCTTGCCGCGATCCTCTAAGTTCCCCGCTAAGCTCACGGCGCAATACTGATTGCCGCTTAAAAAGTTGGAATTAAGCTGCCACTGCGCCTCGAAATGCCTTCTTCCCTCTCGGCGCAAAAGGTAATCTTCCTTAACTTCCGCCACAAGGTCTTCGGCAAAATCTTTGTCGTATTTCATTTTTACCTCCATTTTTTATTGTTTATCTCTCATTTTTAGGTATCAGGTAAGGCCAAAATTAATTTCAAAGCCAACCGCTCAAAATTCCTCCCTCTTGAGGGGGGCGGAGCGTTAAGCAAATATGCCTGCGGCTTACGAAGTAAGGCCCCAAAACGCTTCATGGCACGGTTTTATGTTTGTATCGGAGCCATGAACGCTTCCCATTCCCCTCCCTCGGAGGGGTGGAGCGTAGCGCCGGGGTGGTTAGGGGGCGGGGGGGTTATAAATATCAAATCCGATCTACCCTCTACCCTTTCTCCCCCTGCTTTCTCACCGTCTCTATACTCCTCGGCACAAGCGGTTCCCCCAAAATCGCGTACAACTCCGCCAAACACGCCTTGCAAATGTGTATTTTGCTCCTTATCCCCGACCTGCTAAGATTCACGGTATAGGCCGCTTTTTTGCCGCATTTGTTTACTTCGCATTTTTCTCTTTCATTCTGCGTAAGATACATTTCCTTCCTCCTTTCTTCTTTTTTGTCACCAAAAAACCCCAAAACTCCGTTTTGAGGCTTTTTATGTTTGTCTTTATATTTGAAACTGATTTCTATACTCCGTCTTACGAAATCAGTCATATCGTCGTAAGAAGGGATGAATCGTTTCGTCTTTTTGTATTAATTCATGGGAGTTTTTTCCAAAGATATGCATCTCCATTCTCTAAACCCCAAACCTCAACTCCACTCTCCACTTTTTTAATCCCTTGCCCCACTCAACATACCAAGCAGCCTTGCCCTCTCCTCCTTAAGCTCCTCGTCGCTCATCCCCTCGTATGGGTCGACGGGCAACTGCTCCATCAATAACTTTGCGGCGGCAAGGCAGGGCGGCACCTTTTTCACGGTCTTTTTTTGTTTTTTCAAAATCCCTTCGCCGTCCCATTCCTCCGCATGCTCAGTGGCGGTATACCCCAGTGCACGCTTAAGTACCGCCCTTAACAGTTTTTCCTTATCGTCCATCCGCCCTCCGCCAAAAATGTGTGAAAAAACGATTTTAATGTCCGACTTTATGTAAATTACAAATTTTGCCCCGCTCGACACGCTTAAAACCATTGCAAATTCCGAAAAAATATGCTATAATTACGGCGTACTCAAATAGAATGGGCGTTTTATTTGAGTTCACACAAGTGGAGAGGTATCGAAGCGGTCATAACGGGGCTGACTCGAAATCAGTTTGTGGGCAACCACACGGGGGTTCGAATCCCCCCCTCTCCGCCACAAGGCTTGCGTCGCAGCCTTGCATGAACAAATTTGCATATTATCATGCAAGGTCGGCAAACAAGCCCGCTCTTTGGAGAGATGGTTGAGCGGCTGAAGGCACACGCTTGGAAAGCGTGCATACGTTAAACGCGTATCGGGGGTTCGAATCCCCCTCTCTCCGCCAGCAAAAGTAAGACCTGAACCCTCGACGGACACGGGTCTTTTTTTTGTGAGTTTTTTTGATTTTCTTTTTTAGTCGGTTCCTGTCGGCGCGTCTTCACCGCTCTCAAACGTATTATATCACACTAATATTGACACCTGTATGTCAACATTAGCAGATTTGCATTGTGAAATTTTTTTCACTGTTTCAATTCCGCTTGTAAATACATAAAAATATGTGCTACAATCATGACAGCTTCAAATTATAAGGAGCAAACATGGAAATAGCGAGTTTAATTTTTGGCATTTTTGGACTATTATTTGGTTTTGGTGGATTTTTCGTTGGGTTACGCGCTTGGATTTGGGCAAAAAAGAACAACGACGAAATCAAGCAATTAAAGCTCACATTAGAAAAAAGAGAAAAAGAAATCCGAGAAGTAAAAGAGTGGATTGGCGGAGAAATTATCGAAGGAAAGACTGCAAAAGAACACGGGATAAATTTCCTTGAAAATGGAGAAATGTAACACCTTTCCTCAAATTTGACCTTAAAAGCGTTGCGAGGGGGTGTCCAGAGGGAGCGCGAGGCGGCGGACGAAGTCCGCAAAAACAGTCCTGTGGACTGTTTTTAGCACGAGCGGCCGAAAGTGTTCCCCCTCTGGTGCCCTTTTGGACACTTTTGGAATGCCCCAAAAGTGCCATAATAAATGCACACATTCGGTGTGCCGAGGGCGTCGCGCCCTACGATTACCCCCTCAACCCCTTTAACTTCCTCGCCAGTCTCTGCTTATCCCTCTGAATCTCACTCAAAACCGCCGGCGGCTTAAACGGCTCGGGCCGCGACATGATGTAATACCGCAGCTCGTCAAGGGCGTGGTCGTCCCGTTTCTTGGGAACGTCGCCCTCCCCCCACCAATACGTCTTGAATTCCCGAATCAAATTTACGCAGGTGTCAAAAATATACAGCCTCTCCCGCACTCCGCCGAGATACTGCTTGACCCTATTAATCCCGCTAAACAAATCCTTGTCCACGTTAGTGTTGACCTGAATCCCGTGGTCCAAAAACAACTCTACCACACTTCTTTCGCTCGCCAAAGTCCTTTGCGAAGCCGCGCTGTCAATCAACGCGTTAAGCCGTCCAAAGTTGTCCGTATGCCACCCGAGTGCCCGCGACTTATCCTTAATCACCCCCGCGTGATACGCGACGCTCTGCCCCGCCCGATAATGCTCCTCAATTACATAAATATTGTCGTCGCCGTCGACGGCGTACCAGTGGCAGGACAGCGGATTATTCAGTCCGGGGTCAATCGACATCGTATCAAACCACGCACGCGGCACGGCAAACGGCGGGATAACATGGACCGCGGGGTCAAATTCAGGATAAACCAGTCCCCGCCCGCCCACAAACCGCCCGTACCGCCGCTGCTCAAGTTGCTCGCGACTTAACGCCGCGCTAATCCGTTCCACCTCCGCGCTGTCAAGATAGGGGTTGTCCGCCCACTCCATGGCGATTGTCCACGTCTCGTCGTTCGCCTCCTCGTTCAAAAAAATGCGGTTATACACAAACGTCAGGCCTTTAAGCGGCGTCATGGTACCGAAAATCTCACCCTTTGTGTCCAAAACCCTCATGCGGCACTCGTCGTATACCTCCTCGGGCGGCTCCTCGTCAAACCACACAAAATCAAGACTCGCCCCCTGAAACTTCTCCCGCCCCATCTCCGCGCTCTTGAACACAATTTTGCTTACACCGCCCGAGGCGTGCTTGACCAGAATATAGTCGATTACGCCCCCAGCGGGGAAGCTGCTTTTGCCGCTGTTCATCACAATACTATGAATCCAGTCGGGATTGAGGTAATGCAAAATCTTGCTTTGCGCCACCTCGCGCGACACGGCGAGGGTGGGGCTGACCACCCACCCCGTCATGGGCTTTTTATTGTCACGATACGGGTGAATCCCCCTCGCCAGCCACACGCTTTCGGCGGCGCCGCACTCCGTTTTGCCGCTGCGGTTCCCCCCGAACACCCACCTGTTTCTTTTCAGGCACTTATGAAACTCCATTTGTTTAAGGTGGACAATTTCACCCGTATTATAATGCAAAAGCCTATTTTTCGCCTTCCTCTCCGCCTGCTTTTTCTCAATCAGCCGTAATTTGGCGATTATTTCCTTATCCGTCATAACTTTGTTTTTGGGCATACACTTTCCCTCGCAAAAAATTCCCCTCCCCCGGAGGGGTGCCCCAAAGGGGCGGGGTGGTTTTATTTCCTTATCCGTCATAACTTTGTTTTTGGGCATAAACTTTTCCTCGCCTTTTGATAAATCGGGATTTATTTTATAATTCCCTTGTAAAAATCTTAGCCGCAAATTTATAATACAAGTCGTTTTCGCCATAAGGCTCACAAGGTATACTCACGATTAAAATCGCCTTTTTTAGCTTAAATTTATCCAATTCTTCCTTGCGAAAATCCGGGTCTGTTAGGCAAATCGTATATTCGTTTCCCATATATATAAAAGACACTTTATGATGATGTCTGCCGTCGCCTTTAAGCGAAGTGTCGAAAACAATATCAAAAACCTCGACCGCGAGCAACGAATGGTTTAACCTTTTTACGTCGTCAGCCGTTAATTCCGCTTTATCGTTTGCAAAGATAAATTGCGGAGTATCAATTTTTCGGATCCTCAAAACCTCGCTCATAGTTAAGCGACCCTGCCCTATAATCGGCGCATCAACGTCAAGAAGCCAATTTTCCGTTTGACATTTTTGCGGAATGTGTTCTATCAAATTGACGGCGACAACGTCCAAAACATTGATAGGGTTTTTCTTATCGTCAAATAATTCCTTAGAAACCGCCTCGCCGCTTTTTGAGCTTACAAGCCGTATCCATTTACCCGTGCCGACGTCAATTCCCGCCACACAATAAGCCCTATCCTTAACCGATTTGGTTAATATGCAAATTTTCTTTACCATTTTACTCCTCTCTTTGTGTTTGTAATTACAAAAAACGAGAACCGCTTTTTTAAGCGCGATACCCGTTTTCTAAAACACGAATATATGTTTTTTATTTTTTCGGTCTGAAACCGATTTTTTTGTTGTGCTTTTTATAACTTTGCTCTAATAGGTTTTCGCACATATCCTCACCAAACAAATCGCCCCCGCAAAAGCCGCCCTTAAAATACAGCCCGACAAGCCGCTTTTCCAAATCACTCTGCCTTTCAATCACAACGTCGCCCTTCACCGGCACAATATGCAAAACCTCAAAACCTCGGTGGCTAAACTCCTTCCCGCACAATGCGGCGCGGTGGCAATTAAGCGGGTCTTTTTCGGCGCACATCAAACAAACGCTTTTCCCCGCGTCCGTCAATTCCTCAACAGCCTTTATCCCGCCCATAAATGCCACACTTACCGCAAACTTTTCAAAATCCAAATACCCGTCCGTGTAATATATCTCATCTTCTTGCCGCGCACCGAATTCGTCCTTTAAATTTCTATACGCGATACCCTCCGTCGCCAAAACCTTCGACAAGTTTTTTTCGTTGAAAGCGGCAAAATACATCGACCGCGCCACGCTCCGCACGTCAATCACAAAATCAATCCCGACCCGCTTTATCGCCGCGACAAAATCCTCTATCCTAAACCCCACATAACCGACTGTGTATATGTCTTTTTTCATACAAGTCCTTCTTATCGACTGGGCTATCCTTCTTTCTCCTAATTCTTTTTCCTTAATTCGACGGGTAAAGCTCTCCGTTAAGCCGCTTCCGGGTATACTCGCTAAGCCCTAACTTTGCAATCAATTCTTCATGGTTAAACGCGCTATACGCCCTTATATTCCCCCGCATTTCGTCAAACGCCTCGCCGTAACATACAATCGCGGAGGGCTTAAGCACCTCCAACATTTTGTCATAGTTTCTCAAAAACTCTTTCTTAAATTCCTTTCTTCTCGCATAGGTTGTCACGGCTACCACAGAACCGACCTCTATGCCGTCAAAGCAAAAATCATAGCTTGCTTCGTCCGAACAAGCAACCGTCGGAATAACCCTCATACCTTGCTTTTGCCAAAACGCACCACACCAACGGTTTTTGAATGTGCTGTAAATCTGCAAAGCCCGCGGCATATCAAAATACATACTGAAATCGGGCGTCAGCAACGCGTAATATTGATCCAGTTTTTCTAACGCCTCTTCGGGTTTGTTATAAACCGTCTCAAACAGCCAGTCATAAGTAAAAAAGTGAATGGTCTTGTGTTTATTGTCTACGTCGTTTTGTTTTGTCTTAACATAACTCCAGGGCTCAATTTTGTCAAGGTCTATATTTTGTTTTTTGATAAGCGGCATATTGTACTTACCGACCATCTCAAAGCTGTCCCTAACCAACATTTGTTTCTTCTTCAATTTATCCTCTTCGTAAGGCGTCGGTTCGTCCGTTTGTATAACCCTCTTGTTGCTTGCCGCCCTATTACCGGATAACAACTCTTTTATCTGTTTTTCATCAAACATCATTTTTCTCCTTTTTCTCTATCAAAAAAGCCAGTTTAGACCGGCTTTTCAAAAATTATTTGGTTTATGTTTCCTCTTTATTATTTTGACGTCTAAATATCTCTTTTACCAGTCGTCCTTTCAGCCCTGCTCGGCTTTGACTCATAATTTCTTCCTTATGGTTCAGCCAAACGCTTTTATATTGATTATAATTTATATAATTTGCACCGCCTTCATAATCAGGCTTATCATTTTGGACAGAGTCGTCCTCCCAACCGCAAACATCGCAAATGTCATGTATATGCTTAACTTCGTACATGCCGCATAATTTGCATTGATATGGCGGATACTCTATCATTTTGCCCGTTCTTTCGTTTTTAATAAAAATACTCATACTTGCTCTCCTTTTTTATGAAATAAAATAATCGCCATAATCTATGAATTGATCTTCAAAATATTGTTCTCCGCGGTCCGGCTCAAAGTACGTTACTATTTTGCCATTCTTGTCTATGATCATAAATTCGTTCGTTTTCGGGTCATATTTGTAAACCGACCCGTTCTTCGCTTTAAATTCTTGTATGCCTTTTCCACTATTGTTTGCAAATTGACTTGCGGCTGTCGAATATTGTTCGGGCGTATCAAAACCCATTTCTTCGCCGTGTCTCTCAAAATGATCCCAAAAATTATTATCCGACGTCCAATTAATTCCCCACAAGCTTGGTCTTCCGTCACCCATTATACCACCTCTCAAAATACCTGTCAAGCGGCGGATCATATTCCTCCGACCGAATGTCGGAATCGTCCCATATTTGTTCATTATTCATTTTCGTTTCACCTCCAAAATTTCATTTTTAACGCCGCATTTGACCGGCTTTTTCAACTTTGTCCCAAATGTTTTTGAGCAGTACCCCGCCTATGTTTGCTTTTTCCTCAAATTCTTTGATAGTCGGATAGGACTGGTACCCTTCTTTTTTGTTAAACTCAAACAATTCAAAGCCATGTCCGTGCCCCGCCAATACCCCGTAGCCCTTTGATTTGTACCAAAACTCCATGTGCAAAGTCCTATCTAAGCCATCCAAAAAGCCCTTGAAGGTCGGATGAATCCTCTTACCCTCACTCAAAAGTTGCCTTGCTCTATTTAAGGAAACAAGATTCCCATAATAACTCACTTCGTCCGGATTTTTTACGTCCCATTCATCTTGATACCAGCCACAAAACTCACATTCTTCGCCAAATTCCCTACTCGGGTGAACAAGAATATTTTTACCGCATAAATCGCATATCTTGGGCTGATCTTTATACTCAATCGTAACTTTGTTTTTCTTTAATCCGACTTTTTCCGCGTTAAAGCTAAGCTCCGCCAAAACCTCGTCCTTCTTTTTATAGACCATTTTGACAAATCCCGCAGATTCGTCTTCAAGTCTTATCTCTACAGCCCCGTGCAATTCCCTCAAAGCTTTGGAACACTCCATATTTTCCGTTCCAAAAAACACAACGTCCAAATTGTACCTGACCTTTTCTTTTTGCTTATGCGCCTGTTTCCTTTCGTCGACACTGTGTAACTCGAACCAAAAGGTTTTTATATCCCGCGTATAATTATTTCCGGTATTCGAAAGTTCACACTTTGCATACCTTTCCAAAAACTCTTTGACCGTCATATATTCTCTCGGTTCGCCCCGCACATAAGGCGGAATATGCTCTATTGTCATTTGCCCTCTCCTGTTAATTGATTTTTCTATGTCTGTCGGGCTTTTCTAATTCGACGGATAAAGCTCCCCGTTAAGCCGCTTCCAGGTATGGTCATGCGGATTTTTGTGTTTTTCGGGAAATCCATGATCTGAAAAATCTCTATCTTTAATCGCCCAACCGTCCGAATCAAACCATCTGCTCATAATTCTGTCTTTCGACTCTTGATGTTGTTCGTCAGGGTATAAGTCCGTTCTTGAATTAGGTTTTCCGCTTCTATTTTTATCATCTTTTGTAGAATCATCTATCTTTTTTCCAAACATTTTATTTGTTCCACCAGTCGGCTTACACATTGCCATTATATCATATCCTCCTATAAATGTATATCATTTTGTTGTCTAATTTGCTTTTATCAGCCTAAAATCCATTGAACAAGCCTGCCCACCGTTACCTGTCAATCTGAATCTGACGGACACTCCCTCCACGTCCTCGACACAAAATTTTGTGACAAACTTTCCGGCAATATTGTACTTGGTCCTGACAACCTTATCACCGCAAAGCCATTCAATCTTGCTTGCGTAATCACTGACGACCGCTATCGTGCCGTCGTAATTATTCACGGCTATCGAACGTATTCTGGGCGGCAACGGACAACCAAACACCCTTGCGCTCTCCGCGACATTTTTCTTTGCCAAAAAATACCTTGCCTTCTTTTCAGGCTTAAGCGGCAAATTATTATCACACGTTTCCTCAAAAGTCAACAGCAAAACCGTGTGTTTCGCCCCTAAATCCGTTCCGACAAAAAACTCTGTCGGAACTTGCCCTCCGTCCGCCCTCACATGATTGACGATTACCCAGTCAATCCCCTCATACGGATTGATAATTATCGGGATATTCCGCTCCCTGACCTCAATCCCCGTCCCGCCGAATTTGTCCAAATCCGCCCTTACCTTCCACCGCAAAACGCCGTTACGTTCCTCAAACAAGGCTTGCGCTTCGGCATAATGACCCGCAAAAACAATTTCGCCGCATTCGTTGATTTTCAAAAAATGCCGTTTCGCGCTTTCCTCATACCCTATCCTCTCGGAGTTCCGATAATGCTTGACACCGTGACAGGCGGAACACAGCGCGACAATATCTTTAAGCGCCTGCGTCTTGGTTTTGACGTCAAAATCCCAAACCTCGTGCGCGTCAAGCTCCGCATCGTTTGCGCCGCAAACACTGCAATGATTTTTCGCCCTTTTATAGCACGCCTGCCGCAAAATATCCCAATCCTTTTTAGGCAGAATCGCGCTAAGGTTATTTCCCCACGCGCCCTTGGGCAAAAGGTTAATCGTTAATTTTAATGTTTTCATAGCCACCCTTTATTCGGTTATTCATACATTTCAAAGACATTTTAACACGCCAATATTGACACATGACTGTCAAGGTATGTACATTTCAAATATGAAATTATTCTCACAGTGTCCTGTGCTTCGTCAAAAAACTCTCTTTTCCGCGCTTTTTCCCCTTCTTGCGCCCCGCCCGTCCGTTATATTATAAAGCACGAGGGCAAAAACCATGAAAAATAACGGAATAAAAAACAATGACACAAATCTAAACAACGTCAAAATACAACCCACGACAAAACCCTTGGCACACCTTTTTTTGATAGTCATCGCGGCGGCAATCTTGTCGGCGGCGGCGCTTCCCCTTATGGCATCTCATTTTCTTATGCGGACAACCCCCCACATAGGTTTTATCCGCTCGATCGCCCCCTTTGGCGGCACAGTCCAATACGGCTTAATCGGCGAAAACACCGTTCTTCTTGACAACGACTTGCAACCAATAACAGGACTTCCCGCCACCTACTTCGTCATAATAATAAGCGAAGACGACGCCCACTACTCCGTCCAATACAGCGACCTGACAGGCATGATCGACAAATCCAAAATTGTCAAAATCGACTACGAGCCCAAAACCAAATTCGGCTCGGCGTACTTCACGGCTGGCAACGACACGCACCCCGTCAACATCCGCTCCGCGCCGAAAGCCGCCGCAAACGTGGTGGGGACTATCCCCGACGGCGGAGGCGCGTTCTACTACGGCGCGGTCAGCGGGGACGCACTTATTCCTGCGGCGGGTAGCATGTGGTACTATGTACGCACGAGCGATGGGCAAAAGGGGTATGTCTACTCCACACAAGGCATTGCGGGAGTCCTCCCCGTCAACTCCGGCGAGCGCGTCGAAACTCCCGAGGGCGACGGAGGGGGCGGGGGCGGCGCGACGTCCTTCCCCGACTGGGGCTTTATTTTGCTGCTCGCCGTCCCCGCGGTAATCATTACGCTTGCATTGTTTTCGCGCAAGGGCGGGCAGCGAGAGATGAGAGAATAGCGGTTAAAGAATAGAGCGGCGTTGGATTTTTAATACAAAAAAACGGCCGCTTAAAATTCCCCTTTCCGAGGGGGGGGGGCGAAGCGTCAAGCAAATGTGCCAGTGGCACATTTGTAGCAAAGCCCGAGCACTTCCGTGTTAGGGGCGGGGCGGAAAACCTAATCGGTTTAGTAAAAAAATAATTTGCAATCAGTTCAAAACACAAAAAACAAGCCGGTCGAGACTTGCCATCGCCGCGGCCTTGTTAAATTTGATTCCCCTCATTATTCAATTTTCATTTTCCGTAACGTATTGTACCGCTTCGCATATCGCGTGAAGCTTGTGATGCAGCATTTCCGCAAATTCGCCGACAGCATAGATAAGATTGTCGTTTATTTTGTCGTCGGTTAAATATTTTTGGCACGATACCGTCACTATCGCGGAAAGAGCGCTCAAACAATACGGTATGCTGTTTAATTCGCCGCATGTTTTAAAATCCGTTTGAATGACGAATTTGTTGTCAGTAATCACAAAATACCTCCCATTATGTTTTTGCAAACAATATGCTAACACTTTGTTTATAGATTTGTTAAGCGTTTTTATGGTAAAATAATAACAAAGTGCTAACATTATCGTAAAGGATTGTTGTTATGGCTACTGACAAAGTACAAACCGGTTTGCGACTTGACTATGTTGCTTTAAGAAAAATGACTATCATAGCTAAAAAACAAATGCGTTCTCTTAATGCCCAACTCGAATTTATAACACAGAATTTTATTGAGCAGTACGAAAAAGAACACGGTAAAATCAATCTCGATGAATTTTGATAAAATTACTTGGGCGATGCCGCTAAGTCGTAGGGGCGACCCTCGGTCGTCCGAATTTTATGATGTCGGTTAATATAATAATTGCGCCTGCCAACCGCCAACTAACCACTGGTTACCGGCCACTGACCGCTAATTCCCACACACATTTTCGTGAGCTGCTTTTCATCAAAACCCAGTCCGACTAATATCCTTTCGCACTTTTTAAGCGCACGGTTAACCCCGCGCAGCCGCCATGCCTCCGTGACCGCCTTTTGGGCAGCCGCAGATTCGTCCGCCGCGCACTCGATTGACCTAATTCCCACCGTCATTTTTCCCGCGCCCTCCCTCGCCGTATGCGGCATCAATATCCCATCCTGCCGCACTGCCTTATGTAAATCCGCCGTATCCTTTTCAGAGAGCGCCCCCGCCATAGCCTCATATAGCACGCGCAGGTTGACAAGACCGTCTTTCGCCCGTTGCAACCGCTCGATCCGCTTAAAAAGCACCTGACAAGGCAGAGAATTATCCAGCGCCGTCCTCTCGATTTTGCGCTGAATTTTCCGGCAACACCCATCTAATGTTTCATTTACGCAAAAAATTAACAAAACCCATCTTTTCATTTTAAAAAATCTCCTAAAATAATTTTGCAGATCGATTTGCGCCGAAATAATCAAATAACCGCCGAATAAATCTGCGGTCACTTAACTATAACATACCAATATTGACACATGGTCGTCAATATTGGACGATTGCACAAAAATTTTTTATTATTTAATCGACAAAATTATACAAGCACAACGTACGTCGCTTAACCCTTTTTCACCCCTCTTTCGCCCCTGCAGTGCGCCCGCAAAACGCCGCTGTCATAGGCAAACGTCAATTTTTGTTTCTTCTCATACTCCCTTACTGCGATTTCCAATAGTTTATCCACCAAAAGTGGAAAGCCCATCCCGTCAAAAGCGAACAAATACGAGGACAGCGACCCCGGCACGGTATTGATTTCGTTAATAAAAAGCTCACCGTCCTTAATCAAAAAATCCACCCTCGCCACCCCCGCGCACCCGATTAGCTCAAACGCTTTTTTGGCGGCGGCGCGCACATCGCGGCTCATTTCGGGCGAAATACGCGCGGGCAGGTATCGACCGGTGTCGCCTTTGCTGCAAGAGTGAGGAGTGGGGAGTGGGGAGTGGGGAGTTAAGGTTGAGTTTGGAGTTTGGAGTTTGGAGTTTGGAGTTGTGGTCAAATTTGATTGAGTATTTTTGACTTTTTCTAATTCCAACCTTAACTCTCCACTCTCCACTCCCCACTCCCCACTCCCCACTCCCCACTCTCCACTTCCCAATTTCCACTCCCCGCTCCCCACTCCCCCGTATTTATTCTCAAAGCTCAAAAAACCACTCGAAACCGGCTGCTCGACCTCCGACACAACAACATTATACCCACTCCCCAAGACGGCGCAGTTGACCTCGATAAAATCGGTCAAGGCGTTCTCCACAATCACCTTATCGTCCCACATAAACGCCTCGTCCAGTCGCAAAAAAAATTCCTTAAAATCATGCGCCCGCCCTATTCCGATACTGCTCCCCCCCCTCGCCGGCTTAACCATTAGCGGAAACGTCAGTTTTTCCTTAACCGCCGCCACCGCGTCGAAAAACCCGTCTTCCAATTCGTGCTTATTAATCCCGATAAACGGCGTCACATTAAGCTCTTCGTGCTCGAACAGCCTTTTTTGCACGGTTTTGTCCATCCCGACCGCTCCCGCAAGCACCCCGCCGTTGGCGCAAGGAACGCCGCTTAATTCAAGTAGCCCCGCCAGGCACCCGTCCTCGCCGCCCCTGCCATGACAGCAGTTTATGACGGCGTCCAAGGTCGCAAGCCGCCGCCCCCGCTTTGTATACACCCCACGGTCCGCCGGACAAAGATGGATTTTTTTCTTTTTATACCCCTTCTCAAGAAAAACGGCGACGCTGTCAAAGCCCCGCCCCGTGTACCACTGTCCCGCTCCGTCTATGTAAACGGGCGTCACCTTGTGCCCCGCCGCCTTCGCCGCGTTCACCGTCATAACGCCCGTAATTATACTTATATCATGCTCGCACGACCGCCCGCCAAAAAAAACGCCGATTCTCATGAAAAAAACTCCTCCGTCCGCCTCTTGAAACAATTTTTCATCGGGAGTTTTTCTCTTAATGCGCAATGCGCAATGCTCAATGAAGGATAATTTTAAGAATGCACAATGGAACAGCGCACAATGAAGGATACGATAAATATTAAATTTGACCGACATTGAGCATTGAGCATTGCGCATTGCGCATTATTCACTATGTATTTTGTTCATCAACTATCGTCTTAAACCTCTCCAAAAACCTATCCACCAACCCCTCGTCCTCATCCTCCGCCATAATCCGAATCTTTGGTTCCGTCCCGCTGAGGCGCACTAACACGCGCGATAAAACCCCCTCCGCCTCGCGCGTAAGAGCCCTCAGACGCGAACTTTGCATAATTCCACATCGGCAGGGTAGCGAAACGGTCTTTTGCGGCACTAATCGCAGCCGCTCAATCTCCCCCCTCAGCCCCGCCATTTTGACCGCCGCCAAAAGCCCGTCCCCCGTCGTCCGCTCAGGATACAAAATGTAATGCCCGCTCTGCTCGCCGCCCAAACCGCATTTTTTTCTCAGCATAAGTTCCAAAATATGCTTATCCCCCACGTTGGCGGCAAAAAACGCCTTTCTGTCCGCCTCGACCCGCCTTTTAAGCGCAAGGTTGCTCATCACCGTGCCTACTACCCCGCCTTCCCTATGACGGCTTAGCGCATACAAAACCGAGTCCCCGTCCAAAATCTCGTCGCCAAACACCATAACCATTCTGTCCGCATCCCCGTCAAAAGCAAAGCCGTTGTTCAATTCACAATGCTCAACGCACTGAAAATTCCCCTTCATCGCTTCCAAAAGCCTCTCCGCATACAACGCCCCGCAATCCACATTTATCATGTTGCCGTCCCCGCCCTCGTTCAAACACACGACGGACGCTCCAAGGCGGGTAAAAACCTCCCGCGCAATACTTCCCTGTCCATCATCCAAGACAAACGCACCCGCCGCGCCAAACCCGCAATCCAGCCACACCTTCTCCCCGTCCAGCCGCTGCGACCCCAAAACAATGTCGTTTATGTAAATCTCCGCGGCGCCGCGCATTTTCGACACCCACCCCCTCGCATCCGCCGCAACCAAATCGGGGTTGTCGATATAAAATTCGACGGCTTCCTCCTCTTTCGCGCTTAATTTTGCGCCCCCCCGCCCAAACAACTTCAGCCCGTTATACTCCGGAGGGTTGTGCGACGCGCTCACCATCACGCCCCCCGCAGCCCGCCTCTTTTTGACTAATAACGCCAGCGCGGGCGTAGGCACGATCCCCACCGTCAGCGCGTTTCCCCCAGCCGAGTTTAATCCCGCGACAAACGCGTCCAAAAGTGAGGCGCCGCTCACCCTTGTGTCCTGTCCCGCTATACAAACGCCGCAAAACAGAAACCCAAAAGCCGCCCCCGCCTTATATGCCAAAGCCTCGGTCATCCCTTGACCGTAGACCCCTCTTATTCCGTCCGTGCCAAAGTATTTTCTCAAGCCGCCTCCAAAAAAAATCTACCATTAAATGCACAACACATGATGAAGCAACGCACAATGAAGGATAATTTTTTAAATTAAATTTGACATTCATTACGCGTTGCGCGTTGTGCACTGTGCATTATTATTGTACGCTGTCTAATATTTATGAAAAACAAGAGTGAAGTGTGAATTTTTTCAGCCGATTGTTTTTTTTCGTATAATTATACCGCATTTTGACATAAATGTCAATTTTTTGTAAGGTTGGCGGAAGCTGTGACAAGTAACAACTTTTACGAATATATAATTCAGTGGTCGGTGACCAGTTTTTAGTGATCGGTAATCAGTAAATGTCAGATTTAATTTAAAAATTTGACCGTTCCTAATTCTTATCCATTTGTATCTTGATAAAGATTTTAGATAGACTGATATAAATCCCGACCCCTTAACTAGCCACTGACCATTCCCCCCTACCCCCACCAACAGGAGGTCCCTCATGTGCGGTATAGTCGGCTTTTGTGGCCCTGAAGACGCCCTGCCGTACCTTTTAGACGGCCTAAACAAACTTGAATACCGCGGCTACGACTCGGCTGGAGTGGCAGTGGCAAACGACGGCAAGCTGACTTCTGTCAAGACCAAGGGACGTATCGCCAACCTGACTAAATTGGTCGAGCACGGCATAAAGGGCGGTACGGGTATAGGCCACACCCGCTGGGCGACCCATGGCGCGCCCTCGGGCAGCAACGCCCACCCACATATGTCCCGCAGCGGCAAATTTGCGGTCGTTCACAACGGTATAATCGAAAATTACCAGGAAATTAAAACTTTCCTCATTGACCGCAGCTTTTCCTTCGCCAGCGAGACGGACACGGAGGTCATCGGCCACCTCATAGATTACTACTACCGCGGAGACCCCGTGGACGCCATAATCAAGGCGGCATGGCGCCTACACGGCTCGTACGCCCTCGCGATTTTGTGCGCGGACTCTCCCGACCGTCTTTTCGCCACGCGCAAAGAAAGCCCGCTCGTATTGGGCACCTCGCAAAAGGGTACGTTTTTGGCGTCCGACATGTCCGCTCTCTTATCCTACACCCGTGACTTTATCGTCCCCGAAGCGGGCGAGGTAGCGATTTTAACCCGCGACGAGGTAAAGGTACTGAATTTCAACCGCGAGAAAGTGGAGAAAAAGAGTATCCGCGCCGACTGGAAAGAAGATTCCGCCCAAATGCAGGGCTACAGCCACTTTATGCTTAAAGAAATCTATGAGCAACCCCGCGCAGTCCGCGACACGCTTTGCGAACTGGGGCGGCGTATTGACACCCTCGACACCCTTAAAGGCATCGAAAGGTTGCATATTGTGGCGTGCGGCTCGGCATACCACGCGGCTTTGGCGGCAAAATATTTTATTGAAAAGCTGTGCCGTATTCCCGTAGAATGCGAAACGGCGAGCGAATACCGCTACAAAAACCCTATTATCCCGTCTAATACGCTGGCGATTGCGGTCAGCCAAAGCGGCGAAACTGCTGACACCATCGCGGCGATTAACGAGGCGAAAAAGCGTGCAAAGGTTTTGTCGGTGGTCAACGTCCCCGGCAGCACGATCGCAAGGATTTCCGACGAGGTGATTTACACGCTTGCGGGGCCGGAGATAGCGGTCGCGACCACCAAGGGATATATTTGTCAAGTGGCGGCATTGTATGCTGTCGGATTGCATTTGCAACTGAAAAGAATGCTCAATGCTTGGTGCTCAATGCTTGGTGACGGTCATATTTTAAAAGAGGGGCATCACAATGAGGGGTATCCAAAAAATTCCCTTCTTGAGGGGTGCCCGCAAACACTCCCTGCTTGGTGCGGAGTAGCTGAAGCAGGGCATAGTGCACAGTGCACAGCGCACAGTGAAGGTCAAATTTATCAACCCCAAACCTTAACTTCACTCTCAGCTCTCCACTCTTCACTCTCCACTCTCCCCAACGACATCGCCTCCCTCTTAGAAAAAAAAGAAACATTCCAACAGCTTTCTTCCCGCTTCTCATTCATCAATTCCGCGTTTTTTATCGGCCGCGGCATAGACTATGCCGTCGCTATGGAGGGCGCGCTAAAACTTAAGGAAATCAGCTATATCAACGCGCAAAGCTACCCCGCCGGCGAACTTAAACACGGGACAATTTCCCTCATCGAAGAAGGCACGCTGGTTGTGGCGGTGGCAACCGATCCCGCCCTATATGAAAAAATCATAAGCAACATCCGCGAGGTGCAGTCCCGCGGCGCGGTGGTATTGGCGATAACAAGCGGCGACAGCGTGGCGGCTGCGGCAGATTTCTACGCGCGCATCCCGGAGGGTATCAACGCCCCGCTTTTGTCCGTCGTCAGTCTGCAATTATTCGCCTACTACACCGCCCTCGCCCGCGGCTGCGACATCGACAAGCCGCGGAACTTGGCAAAGTCCGTGACTGTTGAGTAAGGATTGGAGGTCAGGAGTCAGGGGTCGTAGGGTCGGCGACCGTTGACGCACCGCAGGTATAAGGTATATAATCTCCTTAAACTTCTCCCATCAACAGCTTGCCGGCGGCAAAAATGTCTTTCTCCCTAAAAACCTTCCCCACAAACTGGGTCCCAAGCGGCAGTCCCTCCGCGTTTTTAAAAAACGGCACGCTCAAACTTGGCAGTCCGGCGATGGACGCAGGTTGCGTAAACATATCTGAAAACTTAATCTCGCGTTTTGACGGGTCGTCGGCGAGTCTAAACGCGACGGACGGTGCGGTGGGTAGCATAATCACGTCAACCTCGCTCAAAGCAAAAACCATTTCCTCCGCTAATTTGATTCTCGCCGCCAGTCCCGCCGCCAGTAGCGCGGGGCTGTCCAGAACAACCTTGCCCGCCAAAACGCGTTTTTTCACCTCGCGCCCAAGCAGCTCCCGCCCCGCCCCAACCGTCCTCATGCTTTGCGTAATTTCCGCAAAAGCGACGGTCTTATAAATATAATGCGCCGCAATAAACGACGGTACGGACACCTCGCGCACCTCGCACCCCCGCGCTTTCAGCGTTACAACCGCCGCGTCAAAAGCCGCCGACACGTCGCCGCGGATTTCGGGCAGGCTTTCATTTATCACCCCTACCCGCATTGGCGCGGTCCTTATGTCCGAAAAGTCACTCCCGTATCTGTCATATCTTTCCGCCAAAGCCAAAACCTCAAAAACCGCCGCGCAGTCCCCCACTGTCCGCGTCAGCGGTCCGATCTGGTCCATGCTGGGCGCGAGCGGAAAACACCCCGCACCGCTCACGCTGCCGTGCGTGGGCTTCAATCCTACCACACCGCAGTAAGACGCGGGCTGACGTATGCTTCCCCCGGTATCCGACCCAAGTGCAAAGAAGCATTGGTGCGTCGCGACCGCGCATGCCGACCCACCGCTACTCCCGCCGGGCACCCTTTTCATATCGAA
Organism: Bacillota bacterium; assembly: GCA_009783515.1. Classification (GTDB taxonomy): domain Bacteria; phylum Bacillota; class Clostridia; order Christensenellales; family Pumilibacteraceae; genus WRAF01. The sequence continues at coordinate 23,320 of WRDI01000008.1, forward strand.
TGGATTTTTAACCGCGCCAAAAGCGGACGTAAGATTGGACGACCCCATTGCAAACTCGTCCATGTTTGACTTGCCTAAAATCACCGCGCCCGCCGCTTTCAATTTTTTAACGACGTCGGCGTCAACTTTTGCGATATTCGCCCTAAAAGCCCCCGACCCACAGGTGCAGGCATACCCCGCCACGTCGATATTGTCCTTGATTATTACAGGAATCCCCGCAAGCACCCCTGCCGGCTCTTTTGCGGCAATCGCCATGTCCACTTTATCCGCAACAAAAAACGCATCCTCCTCAAAAAGCGACAGGATGGCGTTGTAATTGACGCTATAAATATGCTTCACTGTCGCCTCTAACAGTTCCCGCGCCGTAATTTCGCCCTTTTTTATGTATCGCACGGCTTCAAGCAGGCTAAGTTTTATCATTTCTTCTTTTTTCATTCGTCCTTACAGCCTTTTTCGCCGTTTAGCGCGTCCTTGTTTCCGCCTGCGATACCGATAAAGCTTTCGCCGATACCAAACGCATGGCAAAGCGACCTTAGCCACCGCGTCAACTCTACCGCAAAGTATTCCATATCGTCGTTTATCGCTATATTCTCGCCGTCCGCAAGCTTTTGTACAAATTCCTTATTCAATACAGTCCTCCCTGCGATAAATTAGACCTGTTCGCTGACCGTAATTGCGGCGGCTTTACGGTCAGCGAACAGGTCTATTATATCAAAAGCAAGAAATATAGTCAACTTCATGTAATGCTCAATTACATTGTCATACTAATTGCTTACGAGTTTGAATTAATTTTATTTTAAAATTATCCTTCATTGTTGCATTAAGGCATTGCTTCATTGTGCGTTGCGCATTATTCCTGTCGTTCTTTAGGAAAACCACCGCGCTAAACCTGTTTTATTAGACCCAACCTTAACTCCACTCCCCACTAACTCCACGCTCCAAATTCTTTGACAATCCCCCCGTCCCTGTGCTATACTTTTTTTATGTATCATAAATTTTTCGGATTTTTAGACGCGTGGATGACCATGATTTTTGTCGGCCTTGTCGCCGCCGTCGTCCTCTACCGATTTTTGTCCGTCCGCCTTAAAATAACCGACGCGGCGTTTTTCCGTTTCGGCATCCTCCTGCTTGCCTCGGTGGCGATAGGGTTTGTGTTCGCCTACCTGTTTCAAAAATTTTACGACATTATCGTAAATGTTACCACCGGCACGGACAAACCGATAGACTGGAAAAACGGCGGCGTGACCTTTATGGGCGGCTTAGTCGGCGGCGTCGCCTGCTTTTTTATCGCTTCCATTATCTCCTTACGCGGTGAAAATAGGAGACAAATCTGGAACGTCACCTGCCTCGCGCCCGCCGCAATCACCGCCGCACATGCCTTCGGGCGCATAGGCTGTTTCTTGGCCGGCTGCTGCTACGGCAAAACCACCGACAGCTGGATAGGCGTACAATTCCCCGGCGATAATTACAAGGTGATTCCCACTCAACTTATCGAGGCGGTTTTTTTGTTCCATCTTTGTGCGGTTTTGCTGATATTGATATTCAACCGTCGCTACGGTCTCACCATGATAATCTACCTTTTTTCCTACTCGGTTTTCCGCTTTATCCTTGAATTTTACCGCGGCGACCCTGCACGGGGACAATTTGGCGGGCTTTGGGCAAGCCAGTGGCAGTCGATTTTTATGTTCCTCTGCGCCGCCGCCCTCACCGTTTACATTTTTGCCTTTAAACGCATCCCCTTCAACGGCAAACAACAGGGGGATTTGACCAAGTTTTTGTATGAAAAGGAAGAACCGGCACCACCCCAACCCGTGGAAACAGAGGGCAAAAGTGGCCAGTAATCAGTGGTCAGTGACCAGTGAAGGTCAAATTATAAAATAAAGGTATAACGGCAACAATTCGCCTCAAATTCCATCACAAATGTCCCCCCACCTTAGAAGCGTTGCGGAGGTTTGGGGACACAATCGCAAGTGTCCCCGACGCCTATTTCCACCCCAAAAAATGTTTTGCATTTTTTGGGGACCCCGGTGGTACTTTTTCGGCGTACGAAAAAGTACAAACATAGTCTTAACCAAAAGCATTTTCAAAAAAGCGGCAAATGATGAATGCGGCGCGCCGAGGGCGTCGCGCCCTACGACTTCGCACGTTTTCACTAAATATTTTTCCGCTTTTCCCCAAAAACACGACATATTATTTGACTTAAAACAGGTTAAACTATATAATAGATGTGCGTAGAAAAACGGCGCAATGCGGTTGCGTCTTTTTTTGTGTGGAGAGGGAAAACCCCTCTTTCGTCCGTAAAAATCGGCAAAATAACCAATAACAAAACCCCTTACAACCCACAAAAAACAACGACAAAACAAAAACAAAATATAAAAACGAATTAAGGAGACTCTTATGAAAAAAATGACAATCGACGGCAATAGCGCCGCCTCTCACGTGTCCTACGCACTAAGCGAGGTCGCCGCCATCTATCCCATCACGCCATCCTCCCCCATGGCCGAATACGCCGACGAATGGGCGGCCGAGGGACTGACCAATATCTTCGGTCAAACCGTCCGCCTTGCCGAAATGCAGTCCGAGGGCGGCGCGGCGGGCGCGGTTCACGGCTCTTTGGCGGCGGGTGCGCTTACCACCACCTACACCGCCAGCCAAGGTCTCTTGTTGATGATACCCAATATGTACAAAATCGCGGGCGAGCTCCTGCCTGCCGTGTTTCACGTCAGCGCGCGCGCACTTGCCGCCCACGCGCTCAGCATTTTCGGCGACCATGCGGACGTTATGGCTTGCCGCCAGACCGGTTTCGCTCTTTTGGCATCGGGTTCGGTTCAAGAGGCCATGGACTTGGGGTTAATTGCCCACCTTTCCGCCTTACGCGCCAAGGTTCCTTTTCTGCACTTTTTCGACGGCTTTAGGACAAGCCACGAGGTCAGCAAAATTGACGGCATAGAGTACAGCGAAATCAAAGCCTTGGTCGAAAAGCTCGGCATTGATAAGGACGTCGCCGATTTTAGAGCGCGTGCGCTTAACCCCGAGCACCCTCACCAAAAGGGTACGGCACAAAACCCCGACATCTATTTTCAAAACCGCGAGGCCGCCAACAATTATTATGCCGCCACCCCCGCCGTTGTCGAAAACATGATGAAGGCGCTCAAAGATATGACGGGCCGCAATTATGAATTGTTCCAATACTACGGCGCGCAAGACGCGGAAAACGTGATAGTGATGATGGGGTCGGGCTGCGAAGCGGCGGAAGAAACTGTCGACTACCTGCTCAAAAAAGGCGCTAAGGTCGGACTTTTGAAAGTCAGATTATACCGCCCCTTCAGCGTCGCGCACTTTGCCAAAGCCTTGCCCAAGTCGGTTAAGCGCATAGCCGTACTCGACAGGACAAAGGAAGCGGGTGCAATCGGCGAGCCGTTGTATTTGGACGTCGTCGCCGCCCTTTCCGAAGCCAACAAAGCCGGCATCAAAGTAATTTGCGGCCGCTACGGCTTAGGCTCCAAAGAATTTAACCCCTCTATGGTAAACGCGGTATTCGCCAATCTCGCCGCCCAAAATCCCCAAAACCACTTTACGGTAGGCATAAACGACGACGTTTCCCACGCCTCCCTGGCGGTAAAAGAGTTTATCAACGCCTCCCCCACGGGCACCAGCCGCTGCAAATTCTACGGCCTTGGCAGCGACGGCACGGTGGGAGCGAACAAAAACAGTATCAAAATCATAGGCGACCACACGGATATGTATGCCCAAGGGTACTTTGTGTACGACTCCAAAAAGAGCGGCGGTTTTACCGTCTCGCACCTGCGTTTTGGAAATAAACCCATCAAGTCCACTTACCTCATTGACCAAGCCGACTTTTCCGCCTGTCACAACCAGTCCTATGTCACCCGCTACGACATGACCCGCGACATAAAAGACGGCGGTATATTCCTTTTGAATTGCAAATGGGATTTGGCACGCCTTGAAAACGAACTGCCCGCCAAAATGAAGCGCGACATAGCCGGCAAAAAGCTTAAATTTTACACGATTGACGCACTGGAAATCGCGCAAAACGCGGGCATGGGGGGCAAAATCAACAGTGTAATGCAGGCGGCGTTCTTCAAGCTCGCCGAGATTATCCCCTACAAAACGGCCGAAAAATACATGAAGGAAGCCGTGGAAAAAACGTACGGCAAAAAGGGCGCGGACGTCGTTAAAAAGAATTTCGCCGCCATAGACAACGCAATCTTAGGGCTGCACGAAGTCAAATATCCCGCCGCGTGGGCAAACGCGACGGCGGGCGCGAAAATAGTGTCCAACAGCGACGACGCATATTACAAGGACTTTATTTTCCCGATTCTCTCGCAGGAGGGCGACAAACTGCCCGTCTCCGCCTTCAAGCCGGACGGCACCGTCCCCACGGGCACTACGATGTACGAAAAGCGCGGTATCGCCGCGTTATTGCCCGAGTGGATACCCGAAAACTGCATACAGTGCAACCAATGCTCCTTAGTATGCCCGCACGCCACCATCCGCCCCGTCTTACTTGACAACGCGGAAAAGGCAGCCGCCCCCGCGTCCTTTGTGACAAAAGCGGCGACGGGACTTGACGGCTTAAATTACAGAATGCAGCTCTCCCCCCTCGATTGCGCGGGCTGCGGAAGCTGCGCCAACGTCTGCCCCGCCAAGCAAAAGGCGCTCGTCATGAAGCCCATAGGCGAATACGCGGACAAGGAACTTCCCAATTACGAACACAGCCTTAAAATCCCGTTGAAAGATGTGACAAACAAGTTTAAACCCGCCTCCGTCAAGGGCAGTCAGTTCCTCCGCCCCTACTTCGAATTTTCGGGCGCGTGCGCGGGCTGCGGCGAGACCCCGTATATCAAGCTTGCCACACAACTTTTCGGCGACCGCATGGTAATCGCCAACGCGACGGGCTGCACGTCGATTTACGGCGGCTCCGCCCCCACCTGCCCCTATTGCAAGGACGAAAACGGCTGCGGCCCCGCTTGGGCGAACAGCCTGTTTGAGGACAATGCGGAGTTCGGGTACGGCTTCAATTTGGCGTATACGCAACGCCGCAATATGTTGGCGCAGCACATCGCCACATTAAAAGACCGCGACTGCTTCAAAGGCTGGGACGAGGGCGTAAAGGCGTGCGAAAATTGGCTTGACAGCAAGGACAACGCAGAAAAAAGCAAGGCGGCAAGCGCGGAATTAGTTAAAGTGTTAGAAAGCTGTAACGGCTGCGGCTGCGAGGCGGACCAATACTACGCCCCTATCTTAGCCGACAAGGATATGCTTGTTAAAAAATCCGTGTGGATTGTGGGCGGCGACGGTTGGGCTTACGACATCGGCTACGGCGGACTTGACCACGTTTTGGCGTGCGGCGAGGACGTAAATATCTTGGTTTTGGACACGGAGGTTTACTCCAACACGGGCGGCCAGTCGTCCAAATCCACCCCCACGGGCAGCACCGCCAAGTTCGCGGCGGCGGGCAAGCGCACAAAAAAGAAGGATTTGGGCATGATGGCGATGAGCTACGGCTATGTTTACGTCGCTCAGGTCGCGATGGGCGCGTCGCAGCAGCAAACCATCACCGCCATGGCGGAAGCGGAGGCGTATCACGGCCCCTCTATCGTGATTGCGTACTCGACGTGTATCAACCACGGAATAGATATGTCAAACGGGCAGTTAGAGACGAAAAAGGCTGTGGACGCGGGCTATTGGCAGATGTACAGATACAACCCCGCGCTTAAAGAGGAAGGCAAAAACCCTTTCACACTTGACAGTAAGGACCCGTCGGGCAACTACCAAGATTTCTTGAAAGGCGAGGTGCGATACAAGACGTTGCTTGCGTCCAAGCCCGAACTCGCCGGCGAATTATTCGACCGCGCCGAACAAGAGGCGAAAGAGCGGCTTGAGAGTTACAAGGTAAAAGCCGGTAAGTAAACTCAATAGCAACGCATCCGTAGGGCGCGACACGTCATTAGAGTTGTCACGAAACCTATTAAAGAGTAATCCTTATGTCATTCTGAGCGAAGCGAAGAATCTTGATTTTATATAGGAAAACATATGTTTTTCGCGTCATGTTTTAAGATTCTTCGCTTCGCTCAGAATGACATATTTGTCCTTATTAAAGGGTTTCCGTAACAACTCTAATGACGTGTCGCGCCCTACAATAACACAAAACCCAAAATAAACAAAAAAACAGCCGACGGAAATTCCCTCCTCGGCTGTTTTTGCTGTAAAAAACTCATTATTTGTCACGCATCGCTTTACCTCATGCCCTATTTCACCCAACCTTATGCCCTTTCCCACCCGACCTCATGCCTCACTCTCACTTTACTTTAAGCATAGACAGTATAACCTCTTTGCGCTCCGCCGAAGTATTCCGTAATAAGTCCATAATCTGCTTGTCATGCGCATATTGCCGCATATCGTAATAGAAAAACTCCTCAAAGCTCGTGTTGCACACGTCCAAAATATCGCAAAGCGTCTCAAATGTAGGCGCAAACTTTTTCGACTGTTCCAAATGATGTATATACCCGTCCGTTTTGCCTATCTGTTGCGATAATTTTCTTGCCGAAAGATTGGCGCGGGTGCGAATATAGGAAATCCTCTCGATAAGTGTATTAAGTTCCATAGCGAAACCTCCGTTTTGTTTCGCTATCATTATAAACTTTGACCGACATTTTTTAAAAAACTACATTCTACCAAAATATAATATATTACGATAAAATATGCTTTTATACTGCACATTGCTTGACATTTGTGCAATTATATTATATACTGACAAAAATCTCGCAAAAGCGAGCCAAAAAAGGAGTATTTATTATGCCATTAGTAGCGGCGAAATGTACAAATTGTGGAGCAAATATTCAGGTTGATTCCACAAGAGAAGGCGGAATATGCAATCATTGTGGTACTGCGTTTATAACAGAAAAAGTTATACAAAACTATGCTACGACAAACATTTACAACACTACGACAACTATCAACACAGATAGTGTTATGTTTGCGCTTGATAACCCTGAAAAGCTATTGCAAAACGCTCGTAGGGCTAAGGAATCCAAAAACTACGAGCAAGCTGAAAAGTTCTATATTGAAGTATTGTCAAAAGTACCCGAAAATTGGGAAGCGATTTTTTACAGCACCTATTGCAAAGCTATGTATGGCAAGATTAAGGATATGTACAGCGATGCCATTTTAGTTAAGAATTGCATATGCAACAGTTTAAAAGCCCTTATACAGACTAAGGATATTTCGCACATTGAAGGTTTGCGACAAATGGAAACTGAACTAATTGAGTTTGTTGAAATACTTGTCAGCAACGTAATTGACAAAAACGACTTGTTTAATATCAGTACACGTAGGGAAATTGTAATAGCGGCAGTAAGCATTTTATTCAAATTCGGACAAGAAATAGAATCCGTATTTGGCAAAGACGAATACACTCTTTCAATTATGATTAATTCCTATGAAAAGGCAATGGTAGCAGCCAAAGACGCTAACGACAAATTTTGCTTACTTTATTCTGACATAATAGACTTTTCACGAATAGTACAATCTGTTAAACCCGATTATCAAACACCGCCTGATAGGATTAAGAAAAAGGGTTGTTATATAGCCACAGCCGTTTATGGTTCGTATGATTGCCCCGAAGTTTGGGTACTTAGACGATACAGGGATAATGTGTTGAGCAAAACAGCTTTTGGCAGACTTTTTATCAAATTATACTATGCTACCAGTCCCAAAATAATTAAACTCGTAGGAAAAACAACGATATTTAATAGGTTTTGGCAAAAGCGACTTGACAAAAAAGTAACCAAGCTTAGAAAACAAGGATTCATGGACACCCCATACAACGATTGATTTGGCTCTATAGGAATAACAAGGCAGTGCATCCTCAATTAGGATGTTTATTGTTGAGCACAGCGTTCCCTCACAACGTCGAATTTGACACAACCTCCGCCATCCTATATAGCTCAAAATCAAACTCCTTCTTCATACTCAGCCCCTCGCCGATGTCCATGTCAAAAAAACAGTCCTTCCTTATCCCGCAAATCCTCCCCCCCATGCCGTTTTTCAAAAGCCGCACAGCCTGCACCCCCCACGACGTGCCCAAAAACCTGTCGCGGCTACTTGGCGACCCGCCGCGCTGCAAATGTCCCAAAACGGTCGCCCGCACCCCGCCGCCCATCCTTTCGGCAATCCTCGCCCGCAGTTCCTCCGTATGATACCCCGCCCCCTCGGCAAGCACGATAATGCTGCTGTATTTTCCGCGCGCCCGACAATTATCCAGCTCCGCCATAATCTGTTCAAATTCAACGTGAATTTCGGGCACAAGAATAATCTCCGCGCCGCCGCCAATGCCGGTCATAAGCGCGATGTCGCCGCAGTTTCGCCCCATCACCTCGACTATGCAAATGCGGTCGTGCGAGGACATGGTATCGCGCAGCTTGTTTATCGCGTCCAAAACGGTGTTGCAGGCGGTGTCAAACCCAAGCGTGTACTGCGTATAGGCAAGGTCGTTGTCGATTGTGCCGGGGATGCCCACCGCCTTTATTCCGCACTCGCATAACGCCTTCGCGCCCATAAGGGTGCCGTCGCCGCCAATCACTATCAGCCCGTCAATCCCGTTTTCGCGCAAAAACGCGGCTCCCCTCTCCTGCCCTTCCTTGGTCATAAACTCCGCGCACCGCGCCGTGCGCAAAATCGTGCCGCCGCGCTGGACGATATCCGACACGCTGCGCATACTCAGCTCCTCCATATCGCCGTCCAAGAGACCCGCGTACCCTCTTTTTACGCCAAAAACGCGCAGTCCCTCATAAATCCCGTATCTTACGGCGGCGCGGATAGCCGCGTTCATCCCCGGCGCGTCGCCGCCGCTGGTGAGGATGGCAATGTTTTTCGTTTTCATAATATCTCCCTTTTCAACGCACCATGCACAATGCTCAATGCTCAATTAAGGACAAATTTAAGGAATGTACCATGAGTGTTAAGCATTGATACGCTCAAAAAAAAACGCGACCATCATTGAGCATTGCGCATTGCGCATTAAGCATTTTTCTTACTCACTAATCCTCACGTCCCTCACGCAAGTATACCCCATCAACTCGTTTTTCAGCATATCGCACACGTCCGCGCCCACACCGTCCAATAAATTTATGACCTTCTTTTCCCCCTCGTTATAGCTGACGTAGATTTCGTCGCCGCCGGGATACTCTTGCAAAAGCTCCTTAATTTCGGGTAAAGAACCCAAAATCGCGTCCTTGCCGTAAAAATAAATACACATTTTTTTCTTTTTTACGACAGTACCCGTGTCCCACGCCTCGATTTTGTCCACCCAGACGGTAGCCGCGCCCTCGTCCCGCGTATTCACTCGCCCGTGAATCGTCACCATGCGGTCGTTTTGCCAAATCCCCCGATAGCGTGCCAGTTTATCAGAACTGATCATGATTTCCGCCGAGCCGACCAAGTCCTCGATAAGCGCGGTTCCTATTTCCTTACCCGCCTTGGTGTACTTAACCGCCGCGTTTTGCAGCATCCCGCCCAAGGTCACGGAGGAGGGCGGCTCCTCGTCGGGGCTAAAAACGGCAGTGGTGTGCGGCAATTCTCTTAATTTTTCCGCAAACGCCATCAAGGGATGTCCCGACAGGTACACTCCGGCCACCGTTTTCTCCATTTTCAGCTTTTCAGCCAAAGAATATTCGGGATAGGGTTTAAGCGAAAGCGCGGAGGGGGCGGACACGAAAGCCATGTCGAAAAACGACATCTGACCGGAGAGGGCGGCGGCCGCGTCCTTCCTAACGCTGTCAAGCACACTCTCATAGCCGTTTATCAGCGTACTGCGGTTGACCCCTAAACTATCAAACGCCCCGGAATAAATCAAGCTTTCGAGTAGCTTTTTATTAAGCGCGTTTTTGCCGTCCTTTTGTAAGGCGGCGTTCATCCTCTTTACAAAATCCTCGAAGCTTTTAAAAAGCCCGCCCGTTTCTCTTTCCTTAACGATAAGCGACACCACGGCGGCACCTACGTTTTTGAGGGCGGCAAAGCCTACACGCACACTCCCGCAGGAGTGGGAAGTGGGGAGTGGGAAGTGAGAAGTTATAGTAGAATTTGATTTTAAATTTTCGACCGTACTTGATACCTGATACCTGCTACGAAGCAAGCCCCCGAACTCTTCTTGGCACGGGCTTATACCTGATACCTGACCCCTAATCGCTCCACACTCTCCACTCCTCACTCCCAACTCCCCAAACTCCACAGAAAACTCCACCTCCGACCTGTTAATATCGGGTAACAGCACCTCTATTCCGTTCTCCTTAAGGTACATCAAATAATTCGCTATCTCATCAATCCTCGCGATACGGTTATTCAAAACGGCAGTGATAAACTCCACCTTGTAATACCGCTTTAAAAACGCCGTTTGGTAGGCCAAAAACGCATAAGCGGCGGCGTGCGACTTATTAAACGCATAATTGGCAAA
>WRDI01000009.1 GCA_009783515.1 Bacillota bacterium
ACTAGTGTATATTCACATAAAACCGGCGATATTACCGCTTTCCGTACGATTTCGTTAGTATAGTCTTTATACAAACGGATATTTGCGCTAAAAACCGACGGCTTTGTGCCAAGTTATATACTTCCGGTACACTGTCGGCGCAAAACCAACCGCTTTAAAACCCGGGATGGATATAGACTGCGTATAAAGCGCCGGCTTTACACGAATGTACTCTAACTATTCAATATGTCTACCTGGCACATTCTCATAGTTAGTAACGCTGCTTTGTGGCTCTCTTCGCTCACCCCCGCGCAAGCGTGGGCATCCACGACAATTTTCGTCTCCGGCAGCCGCGCCTTTAAAATAAGCGCGTTGGATACGACGCACATATCCGTGCATAAGCCGCACAACTCTATTTCGTCACAGTCCTTATAAAGACTCGCTACGCTCTGCGCAAGCGACAACGAACCAAAGGAAAACTTGTCAAAAACCTGACAGTCGCCCTGGTAAAGCTCGTATGCTATCAGGCGTCCTTCCGTACCCTTTATGCAATGCGGTACGGGGAGCTTCCTACCCTCCTGCGTAGAAAGGTAATTATCAAAATGCGTATCCCTAGTAAAAAGAACCGCGTGCCCCTCTTGCTTGCATGCCACAATCTTTGCCTTGACATAAGGCAGGATTTTTTGCGCGGCTTCCGTCCCAAGCGCGCCCGTGATAAAGTCGTTCTGCATATCGACGACAATCAACAGCTTTTTCAAGTTTTTTTCCTCCAAATATATTGTTTGTTTTTTTTCTTGAACCGTGTACATGAATGAGTTATAGAGGATTTTTGCTACGAAGCACAAGCGCAGCGAGTATGGATTTTTGCGTCTAAGAAAAAAGCGGGGACGGTGAAGTAAGCGCTACGTTAGGACGAAACCGACACACTTAGGCGCAAAAAGACCGCAAATGTCGCTGTAACGAATCATACAGACGGGCTTTTAACAATCAACCAAGAGTTGGTCGGCAAGTATGTTTTTCGTGATGTGGTCAAATGCCTCGTCCAAGTCGTCCGTAATGATAAATAAGTCTCTGTCGCTTTCGGAAATCAGCCCGTGCTGAAGCAGCATATCAATATTCAGCACCTTATCAAAAAAATCCTTGCCGAAAATCACAAAAGGGATGATAGGCTGCATCTTGCGCGTTTGTGCCAGGGTCAAAATCTCAAAAAGCTCGTCAAACGTGCCAAACCCGCCGGGAAATATTACAAACGCCTTCGCCAAAAACGCGAAATAAAATTTTCTGATGAAAAAATAGTGGAAATAAAACAAAAGGTCTTTGGTAATGTACGGGTTGGCGGCCTGCTCGAAAGGGAGGCTGATATTAAAACCAACGGTAGGCTCGCCCGCGTCAAAAGCGCCTTTGTTCGCGGCTTCCATAATACCGTTTCCACCGCCAGTGCAAATATAGAATTTGTCCTTGGGCGATTTGTGCAAAAAGGTTTCTTTCGACCACAAAGCCAATTTGTTTGCCAGCTTGTATGCGGCGGCGAAATACCCCCTTGCCTTTTCGTGCATATCGTCCGGCTTTATCCTCGCCGACCCGAACATGACGATGGTATTCCTTATATTTGAATTTTCCAGTTTGTCCTTGGTTTTGATAAACTCGTCGAGGATACGCATCCCCCGCTCGTTTTCCAAAAAAAACTGCTTATCAAATATTTGTTCAAAATCTTCCATTTGGACAATCCCTACCTTTCCTTCCCTACACTACATCGTATTATAGCATATTTTTTTTACGCCGTCAACACGGTAAATGGGGGTTTCCGGACCGCTACATGAATCCATCCTTGATGTTGCGGCGGCTAAAAGTCGGCAACACAAACACTGATGATGTGCGGGTGACTGTTTAATATGCACAACTGCCCATCTCCGGATACGCGTCCGAAAGGCAAAATATCCTCTTCAAGCTCGGAAATTTTTGTTATCCTGCCCGCACAAAAACCTAATAAACGCCGACGGCAGGTTTTGACGCGTTGCAATAATCCCCCCAAGCGCATATCCTGCACCTCGAATCCAAAAGGCTTATTCTCATTAAACCATTGCACCTCAAACAATTTGCGAAACGCGGCGATACGCTTAATAATCACGCCATATTCTTCCGCCAATACCTTTAAACCCTCTTTATCGCCCTTTCGGTAAGTTTCGCGCGTGCGTACCCCAATGTCCGCTTTAAGTTCTAAAACGTCCGCCAATGCGCGGATTGTCTTGAAAATGTAAGAAAATTCGCCGTAAGCGCCCATCTTTAACTTCTCGGATACAGCCCTGTAATGCGCCGCCTCCTTGCCCGTTATGCGTCCGTCAAGAATCCCTAAAAAGCAATCGTTGTAAAATAAATGTTTGTCCGTGTTGCTTGCTTTATTCGCGTTATGCCACGGCGGTCTGTTGATTATATCAATATCCATAAATTCCGCAAAGCCCGTGCCAAACATCTCCTTAAAGCCCGCCTCTAAGTCCGACGGCTCTACGCTTTGACCTTGACACACTCGAGCGAAATAAAACAGCGAGGGCAAAATCGAAAAAACAGACGCCTCCGCGCCGCTATCCCCCCACGCAGTGACCATAGCCGTTTTTATGCCGTACTCTTTCGCCGCCGCCAATACCTTTTCCAAAGCTTTGATACTGTACGTATTGTCCGGCGCAAAACCTGTCCATTTCCACGCGCCGCCCGCCAGTTCTATATTATTGCCAAAAAGCTTGTGGCTAACGAACATCTTTTTATAGTGCTCCGCATCCCTATAACAATACTCCCAATAAATCAGCGAAACATCTTTGGGTACGCGCGCTAAAAGCTCCGGCGAAACCGATGTATCCGAATTAAACGCCTCGTACCGGCCGCCGGAAATCAACCTAAAATACATATCGCTCCACATAGCGCACGAGAACCCGTGTTTTTTGGCGATTTCCAAAACCTTTCCGATATGTCTATTAATGATTTCCACCCTGTCCTGAAATCCGAAACGGTCAAGAAATTCCCCAAGTCCCACCATGTGCGCTTCGTCACAACCGATGTTGACGTTCCGGCTTGTGAAATTTTCCGCAAGCGACTTGAACATATCTTCTATCAGCGCATACGTTTCTGGCGCGTCGACAAGCAGGATGTCCTCTAAGTCCCGCACGTTGTCAAAAACAGGCCAACGGAAAATTTGCTTGGTATGCGCTAAAACCTGTATGCAGGGCGTGAGCTCGATGCCCTTTTCAACGGCGTACGAATCTATCTCATTTAATTCCGCGCCTGAATAACGCCCGCGCAAATAACCGAAATACGGACGGCTTTTAATTTCGTATGTATCCTCGGTATATAATTCAAGACGGTTATAACCCATTTTTGCCAATATGTTTATCAGCTTTTTTAAGGTTTTTACCGTCGGTACGGCGTTGCGGGAACAATCTAACATCAACCCTATTTTTTCAAAATTTTTCATTTTTTTAAATTCCTTTTACTTAGTCGCAATCTCGTTTGCCAGTCGGAACACGGGACGATAAGAGCCGATTTTTGTGTCGTTGTGATTGGTTTTATAAGGGCCTCTCAGATTTTGTAAAAGCTTAAATGCAGCGTCGTCCTTATAATCGAGCTGGCGCAGGATTTCAGCGATAATCAGCGGCCATACGGCTTCCGTACCGTCGGCAATTTTAAGTGAAACTCCAATCCTCTCACGTTTTAGCCCAAAGCCGTAAACTCCCTCTGCGCCGCCCTTCGCCACAATGTTGGGCAGGGTGTTTATTTCGCCGCATAAATAACCGTGACCACGAATTATATACGGGTTTTGCGCTATGCAGTCCGCCATTACGTTCAACGCGGAGGAAAGCTTTGTGTTTTTCGCCGACTCCGGACAGGCAAGCTTTACAAAAGCCTTAGCAATGCCTTTCAACGGGACGGCGAAAACGGGTACACCGCAGCCGTCTATGCCGCAAATTATTTCTGATGACGGAAAATCAGAAACCTCCGCAACTACCCGCAAGACCTCCTGCTGGGCGGGGCTTTCAAGCTTCCAATAGTCCTCCGCGCTACCAGTTATCTCCTTTTGCAGCATCATCAAGGCTAAGTGCTTGCCCGCACAGTTGTGATAAAGCTTCCGCTTTGGCAAACTATTCGCTAAAAGGCGGTTTCGAGCGGCGGTGTTAGCGGGAAATTCGGGATTTATAATCAGCTGCTCCTCGCAAAACCCCGTTTTTTTCAAAATAGACTCAAGCGCCCGTACATGAACATCCTCTCCCGTGTGGGAGGCGGCGCAAACGACCGTCTCGGCAGTTGTCAAGCCGTATTTTTCGTGCAGTCCGCGCATAATCAGCGGCAAAAACTGAAAGGGCTTGGACACTGAACGGTAATAGGTAAAAGCATTTGTATCTCCTACCCCCGCAATAACGCGCCCGTTCTCGTCGACGACGCAAATCCGCCCGTCGTGCGTATTTTCTAACAATTCTCCGCGGTATTCTTCAATTAACATATTTACCCCTTTGCGGCTTTTATTATTTCCGCTACGCCCTCTCCGTCCGTGACGTAAAAACTGTTTTCGGATAAGGCGGACGCATTAAACCGGACAAACGGATTTGCCGCCGTCGAATTGTCCGCTATCCGTTTGCGGCACGAAAAATGAATTTGATTGCACCCCGTCAGTTTTAGTACTTCGCCTATATTGTACGTCCTCACCCCGCCGCCCGCCAAAATTTCTAATCTTCCCGCGGCGCGCTTCATCATGGCGTTTATTGCTTGCGCCCCCTCCAAAGCGGTTTGCCGCCCTCCAGAAGTCAAAACCCTTTTTACTCTCGATTCGATTAAGGCGTCAAGAGCGTCAAAAATGCCGGGCACAGTGTCTATTGCCCTGTTAAAAACAGACGTACTCCCGTCAATAATATCAAGCATTTCTTTGCAACGCGCGCTGTCAACCGTCCCATCCGCCTTCAAAAATCCGAAAACTATCCCGTCCGCGCCATGCCTAAGTAGCGTTTCAGCGTCGCGGTACATGGTTTTCGCCTCGTTATCCGTATAGCAAAAGCCGCCGCCCCTTGGCCGCACCATCGCGAGGACGGGGATTTTTAACGCCGCCTTGCATTCCGTCAGCAAGCCCAAAGACGGAGTAAGGCCGCCCAAATCCGTGGCGCAGTTCAACTCGATACGATCCGCGCCCCCCATTTGGGCATTAAGCGCGCCGTCTAACGAGGCGCAACACACCTCGAAAGTAATTTTCTTTTCCATAGTTTTTTCCTGAATTTTCTAATTAACTAACGCTTTACTTCAATTCTACTTCTATTACCGTGTCCGTTTCGTCTGCAGAGTTTATCTCGGGAACAAAAACAACGTCGGGGTAATTATTAACAATCCATGACTTTTGAATCCTTAATTCGCTTTTGTCTTTTAACAGCCGTATCCGTTTTATTTCCTCTTCGCGCACCCCGTGTAGCGGAATGTCGCCAATGGATTTTTCTGTAATATGATAATACAACGTCTTGCCCTTTGCCGTTATGCGCCCGTTTTCGGGCTTATCAGGCGTCGCCCTGCCGCAACCGTAAATACTCTCGGAATTATTTTTCATCCATTGACCGATCTCCGCAAGAATTTCTAAGGAGCGTGCCGGTATATCTCCCCTTGCATCGGGTCCGACGTTTAACAACATATTTCCGCCCTTACTGACGCATTCGACAAGCTTCTTAATAAGCGTGGAGGCTTTTTTATAATCGTTGTCGGCCGAACAATATCCCCAATGCTTGTTCATGGTGACGCACGCCTCCCACGGCACGTCGTCACCCTTTTCGTCCTTTATCCCGTAGGGCGGGATAATTTGTTCGGGACTTACAAAATCCCCGTAATAATCCTTGGGCTGTTCGCAGAGCAGCGAGCCAAAGCCCGACCCGCTGACCTCTAAACGGTTATTCATTATAATATCCGGCTGATAGGAGCGTATAGTTTTGATTAGCTGTGAAGCCCGCCACGCCTCGCCCATAAGGCTGTCGTAAGAAAAATCAAACCACATAATGTCAAGCTTGCCGTAATTAGCGCAAAGCTCCCTTACCTGTCCGTGCATATAATCAAGATAATTGTCAAAATCGTGCTTTTGCCCCTCATAATCCCTATTGTCACCCATAGGATGGTGGAAGTCGCCGTAGTGCGGATAGTCCTTGTGCCGCCAGTCGATTAACGAGTAATATAAGCCCACTTTTAAGCCTTCCGCACGAAAAGCGTCCAAAAATTCCCGCACAAAATCCCTGCCCGCCCTTGTGTTAGTCGCCTTAAATTCCGTCAGCGCGCTATCAAAAAGGCAAAAACCGTCGTGGTGCTTGGCAGTAAGCACCGCGTACTTCATGCCCGCCGCTTTTGCGGACTTTGCCCAAGCGGAAGGGCAAAAAGAATCGGGATTAAACTCATGAAAATATTTTTCGTATTCCTTCGCGGACATACGCTCGTAAGCCTGCACCCATTCTCCGCGGGCGGGGATGGCATAAAGTCCCCAATGGATAAACATCCCGAAACGGGCTTCTAAAAACCACTTTGTTCTGTTTTCGTGCGCTTTTTTATCGAACATAGAAAATCCTGATATTTATATATTATTGGAACTTATACAGCAGAGCGGCCCCGATAATCCCCGCGTCGTTAGCAAACATAGCGGGCAAAATACGGCACCGGCAGCCATGCATCTCCTTTACCCGTGCCTTTAACGCCGAAAAAAGAAAAAAACCCGCCATACTTATGCCGCCGCCGATCGCCACGGCCCCCGCGTTAAAACGGTCCGCACAATAAGCGACCGCCGCCGCTAATGAATCCACATATTTATTAAAAATCGCCAAAGCGTAGCCATCCCCTTCCTTTGCGCTGTCAAACACCGTTTTTGGCGTAATTTTGCCCGCGTCACCGTCCGTTTTCTTATACATAAGACTTGTCGGGCTGTTTATAACGCTTTTTTTGCCCTCTTCTGTCAGCCATGTCGCGCTACACAATGCCTCTATGCAACCCCGATTTCCGCAAGAGCATTTCGGTCCGTCGGGAAATAGTCTGACATGCCCCAGCTCCGCGCTGCTACCTGATTCGCCCCTTAATAACGCTCCGTTTAAAAGGACGCCGCTACCTACTCCCGTTCCAAGGGTTAAAAGAACGACGTTTTTACAGCCGCGCAGGGCTCCGTGCCTCTCGGCAATCAGGGCGGCGTTGGCGTCGTTTTCTAAATATACGGGGACGTCGGAAAAGTAATTTTGCACCGCCGCCCTAACAGGCGCGTCATACCAGCCGAGGTTGTACGCCCTTTTTAGTACGGAGCGGTCTTCGTTAAGTATTCCGGGCAAGGCAAGCCCCACCGACTTGAATCGGCAATTTTGAATTTTAAGTTCGGCAGCCATTTCGCTCGAAAGCGCATAAACTAATTCCGCGACGTCTGTATACGAAGCGTCCGAAGGAAAAGGTATTATACGGCGCGACACGATTTTTATCAAATTAGTGTCCACTACGCCGGCCTTAATATATGTGCCGCCCACGTCAAAACCCAGCCGCAGCATAACCTCTCCCCCCTTTATGAAACTCTTTTCCCATCAATATAAACGGCTTCCAACGAAAAACCCGAAGCGTAAACGATAAAATCCGCCGCTTTCCCCACAGAAATGCTTCCCGTGCGGTCAAAAATTCTTACGGACAGCGCGGGGATTTTTGTCGCCGCCTCTATCGCGTCTTTGGGTGGTATACCCATCGAAACCGCGTTTTTCACGCAATCGAAAAGCGTAGAGTTCGATCCGGCAAGCCTGCCGCCAAGAAGCACCGCCCGCTCGTCATTTACTGTGACGACACTTGTCCCCGATAAGCATTCGACGCCGTTCACGCCGCAAACGGAAAGGCTGTCGCTGATAAGCACAACCCTATGCGGAAATAGCTTAAACGCCGCCCTTACCGCGCTTTCGTGAACATGGACGCCGTCGCAGATAAGCTCGGCGTATACGTTTTTGCTCTCCGTCGCAGCCCCTATTATACCCGGCTCCATATGCAAAAAGGGCGGCATGGCGTTGTATAAATGAGTTACTTTCGTCGCGCCCGCTACAAACGCCCTTTTTGCCGTGTCATAGTCGCAAGCGGTATGCCCCGCGGATATGCGGCAGGACTTGACCGCCGACTTAATAAAATCTATCGCGCCATCCGTTTCGGGAGCGACGCAAACAATCTTTATCAGTCCGTCCGCCGCATTGTTTAAATCCGAAAAAACGGCAAGGGACGGCGCGATAAGATATTCGGGCGGATGCGCGCCTCTTTTTTCGTCGGAAAGAAATGGTCCCTCGGCATTGATTCCGACAATCTTCGCCCCGTAATCATGTTGCCCATACAACTCGGCGGCATTTTTATAAGCGGCTTTCAGCATACATAGCGGCGCGCTGACCGACGTCGGTATAAAAGACGTAACGCCGTTTTTAGCCAAAAAGCCCGCGATCTTTTTTAACCCGTCAATATCGCCGGAAGTAAAATCATAGCCGCCGCAACCGTGAATATGCGTGTCGATAAGCCCGGGAATAGCCGTTTTCCCGCCCAAATCCACAACGCCGCCGCCGTCGTTGTCGCCTGCGGCGTCGCAAAACAATCCGTCCCGCACAAAAAAATCTTTTTTGCGAAACCTTCCGTCCTCACAGAATACTATACCGTTTTTATATCTCAACGATATGCGCTCCTATTCCGTTACTTCCTTTACTTCCTTACCCCAAGCGTCCTCGTCCGCCAGTACCGTTAAGCCGCGATTAAGCCGTAGCACAGACGCGGGGACAGACGGCGTGATTGGTCCAAACAACGCGTGCTCTAATATGTCCGCTTTTTTTCTGCCGCTGACGCACAGCAAAATTCTCTCTGCCTGCATGATGCCGTTTATTCCCATCGTCACGGCTTTGCGCGGGACCTTTGCCGCGTCGCCGAACAAAACAGAATTAGCGTTTATCGTACTTTCGCTCAAATTTGCCACGTGCGTATTCGGAACAAACACATCGCTTGGCTCGTTAAAGCCGATATGTCCGTTTTGCCCCAATCCCAAAAGCAATAAATCAATCCCAAGCTTGTTTATAAGTGCGTCGTACCTTCTGCATTCGTCCTCTAAGCAGGGCGCGGCACCGTCGGGCAAAAAAGTGTTTTCGCGCTGAATATTTATGTGGCGGAAAAGATTGTTGTCCATATAATGCCGATAACTTTGCTCGTGCTCGTAAGGAAGCCCCACGTATTCGTCCAAATTCAGGGTTTTAATTTTAGAGAAATCCAAGCCCGCGTATTTGCTCAAAACCTCATAGACGCCCAAATATGTAAAGCCTGTCGCAAGCCCCAATACGGAATCCTTTTTTCGGGAAACTTGCGCCACGATAATTTCTGCCGCTTTAAGGCATAAATCCCGATAGTCTTTTGCGACTATTGTTTTCATCCGCTAATCCTTTGCTAAATAATCTGTTGTTAAATAATCTGCCACAATAACTACTCCGTAACTATTCATCAAAAACGGCAACCGAGTCCGGCATCAACATATCTTGGCATCCTCGTTTTTTTATTGTATCACAGACGCGCGGTTATGTCAAACAAAATCCCTATCCGTCGTGCGGCGGTTTTATAATTGAACCTACTACCGCCCGAAGGCGGCAGCTTCGACCGGCGGCTGAAACCGCCTGAAAGTTTTTGTAAAAATTCTGCATTTTTATTGCATTTTTCTCAGAAAAGACGGTCGATAAATAAAAATTTTGAACGAGTAGTTTAACGACACTATCCAATACCAACTCTTGGAAATATCAAAAGGGACGACTTATTCATTGATATTTTTAACACAGAGACAATTTTCTCATAAAGGAAATCATATGATGCGAAAATTTTTTAATAATATTGTTAAGTTATATTTTGCATTTTTGGTAGAAGATTGATAGAAAAACAGTACTTTTAAAGTTTGTACAGGTTTTTCATTCATGTTCAATAGCAAAAAAAGTCCAAAAAAACGCGAAAAACTCCTAAAAAGCTTGACAAATACGTTAAAAATGGTATAATTATAGAGCGTCGAGGTGTAGCGCAGTTTGGTAGCGCGCTTGGTTCGGGACCAAGAGGCCGCAAGTTCAAGTCTTGTCACCTCGACCAAAAAGGGCTTTTTTACAGCCCTTTTTTCATTATGTATCGGTTGTATATTTCCGCTTCGGCTTGGTTTATTTCTTTGGTGACATGGGTGTAAATGTTGGCTGTTGTTCCAGTTCCCGACAATGCAGCGACGGCTATATGTGAATATGCGAATGGTATAATAAAAAACCCATAATTATAAAAAAATTTCCACACAAGTAAAAAGGATACCCTCCGTCCGGCCGTCGGACAGAGGGTGTTTTATTATTTACAGGCTTGCGGCTATCCACAACAGGTTATCCCATAATTTTTTTATATTTAAGGTCGTTTATAACCGTATTTTTCCTTAGACTACAATAAGGACATAAAACCACAAAAAGCGACAAATGTTGAAATAATGTGCTGTTTCCAAAATGTTAAAATGACAACACATATCAGCCCCATTCACAGGCCCTCCGCGGCAACACATAGCGGCATGTTTATTTCCGCAGCGCAAGGCTTGCTTTGCAGGGGCCCGGGGTCTAAAACCGTTACCGAAAAAATCAAGTCTTTCCTAAAGATTTTTGTCCGCAGCGCCGCTCTTGAGCCGAGGAAACAAAAACAACGCGGACTTGTCCGCGCCACGGGCCGCGACCGCTGTCAAAAAATGCTCCCCCTGTTTTTTGACGCCTCTATCCTCAAAAATTTCTCGCCGCCCAAAAACGCCGGAGTTTTGAATTTAAGGCTAACAAGTAATGCTCAATGCCCTGGCACAACAATGACGGCTATATTTGATTATAAATTTTACCTTCATTATGCATTGTGCATTCTGCATTAAAAGGAAACACCATGAAAGTCGAGCATAAACTTATACGCTCCACCCTG
Source organism: Bacillota bacterium (assembly GCA_009783515.1). Taxonomy (GTDB): domain Bacteria; phylum Bacillota; class Clostridia; order Christensenellales; family Pumilibacteraceae; genus WRAF01. The sequence goes on from WRDI01000009.1 coordinate 10,921, forward strand.
TATATAGGCCTAAGTGGCGAGCTGGATTCGAGCAACGCCGACTATGTGCGCGGAAAAATGGACGAGTTGATTGAAAACAGCATCGACCGTCTTGTTGTCGATTTGTCCATGCTCGATTTTATGGACAGCACGGGGGTGGGCGTGCTTTTGGGACGGTACAAGCGACTTAGGGCAAAGTCCGTCCCGATTTTTTTAGCCAGCCCACAGAAAGGAGTGGACAAGGTGCTGACGCTTTCGGGCGTGTACGATATTATGCCTAAGATTAGTAATTAATGCACAATGCGCAATGTTCAATGCTCAATGAAGGATAAATTTGATAATGCGCAATGCGCAATGCTTAATGCGCAGTGAAGGATGAGTTTAATAATTATTCCAAAGCAGTATTGTGCCTTAGATGTCAGTTATTATATGTTGAAAAAATTCGACCGCCATTGCGCATTAAGCATTGCGCATTGAGCATTGGAGCAAATATGGAAAATTTTATGTCACTCAAAATTTACTCAAAGCCCGGAAACGAAACGTTTGTAAGAAGCGTCGTCGCCGCCTTTGCCGCACAGCTAAATCCCACCATGGATCAGATAAACGACATCAAAACCGCAGTTTCCGAGGCGGTCACAAACTGCATTATACACGCGTACGCGGGCGAAAAACCCATGGCGGATTGCCCCATAACCGTTGACGTACTCTTGGACGGCGGGACGGTACATATCACCGTGGTGGACGAGGGCGTGGGAATCGCGGACGTCGAGGCGGCACGTCAGCCCTTTTTTACCACCAAGGAAGGAGAGGAGCGCACAGGCATGGGCTTTACCATCATGGACGCATTTATGGATAAGTTGGACATTTTGTCGGGCGCGGGACAGGCGGGGACGGTGGTGAGGATGAGCAAGATTATCAATGCACAATGCTCAATGCACAATGCTCAATGATGGTTGGTTTTCAATGCGTAACTAAGCTATGCGTAAGATGCAATGAAGAATTATTTACATCGTAATTGAATAATAAAGTCTACCTTAATTGAGCATTGTGCATTGAGCATTGTGCATTAAAAAGATACGTATTGAATATTTGAAAACATGGAAGAAATATTTCACCTCATAAAGCTGGCGCAAGGCGGCGACGAGGGGGCGAAAACCCGCCTTATCGAAGAAAACGCGCCGCTAATAAAGAGTGTGATCCGCCGCTATAAAAACAAGGGGACGGATTATGAGGACCTATTTCAGCTTGGCTGTATAGGTTTTTTAAAGGCCGTCAAAAACTTCTCTTTCGATTACAACGTGCGGTTTTCGACCTATGCCGTGCCCATGATTGCGGGCGAGGTCAAACGGTTTTTGCGCGACGACGGTTTTATCAAGGTGTCGCGAGCAACCAAAAGCTTGGCGGTGAAAATCAACAGCTTTGTCGAGAAATATAAGCAGGAAAATCAGGAAAGCCCGCCTATTGATATGCTGGCGGGCGAATTCGGGGTGGAGCCTTTTGAGGTTGTATTTGCGCTTGACGCGATAAAAACGCCCGTTTCATTGTATGAGAAAGGAGAGGGCGGCGACGACGAGTCCGGCCAGACGCTACTCGACAAAATTGCCGACAAGCGCAGCTTGGACGACGGCATCGACCGAATTATTTTAAAAGACATGATACGGAGTCTTGACGCGCGCGACAAGCTGATAATCGTTTTGCGTTACTTCAAGGACAAGACGCAGAGCGAGGTAGCGCGGGTTTTGGGCGTCTCGCAGGTTCAGGTGTCGCGGCTTGAAAGCAAGATAATTAACAGGATAAAAGAGGAGTTTAACCCGAATAGTTAATTGCGTCACCATTCTTTTTCAGTCAGTCCTAACGCGCAGCGAAGGATCTATTCCGTTTTTTTATATGGTTGAGATCCCTCGCTTCGCTCAGGATGACGTTAAAATATTGAGCAAAAGCTTGCACGATAAAAACGCGCCTGAAAGCGCGTCTTTTTCAAATTATATCGTTTCAAACCCCTTTTATATCAGTAACACTAAATCGACAATACCGTTCCCATAAAAATCGGGAGGTTGGTCGCGTTGTCGATTATCGCGAACACAAACGGGCGGTCAAGGGTAATATAGTGCCGATAAGATGGCTCACTTTCGGTACTGTCTTCAACCGAAGTGACCGCTCCCGCTCTTGTGCCGCGCTCATCAACCGAAATAAAGGTTTTGTGCTGTACTTTAGAAATGAAAATATTCCCCCAAGCCGTTCCCGTTTTTGAAAAATCAGCAGCAAACGGGTCAAACGCGTCTGGCATTCCCATAGATTTAAGAATGTCGTTCAGTCCGATTGAAAAGTCAAATTCAAACTTGGGCATCGAAGCCAAAACGGAGGCGGTTTGCTTGTTTGAAAGAATGTTTGCAAACCTTTCCCCCGTAAGCGAGGCGACATAATCATCAATCAAGATATCCTCATCGGGCAGAAGCGCGGCAAAGCTGTATTTGTTGTCATAATAGGGCTTAATAAAACCCTTTGCGCCGACGTCCTGTATAAAGCGGCTTTCTTCCGAGCGCATAAATTCGACAGTTTGTACAGCGCCGTCAAACGCATTAAATTGCCCGCTGCGAACATCATTTTCTTCATAAATCCTTGCCCACTCCGCGTCGAACATCACCGCGTTTATCAAATACATAATCGCTTCTTCGGGGATGTCGTCAAGGATTTCTTTTATCATGCCGTCGGTATTTACGTCGCACCAGTTGTTTATATCCTCGACCGTCGTGTTGTCAAAGGCGGCGGCGTAAGCGTCCGCGCCGTAATAATCCGCGTTGACCTGCAAAAAGTCGGGGTTGACGTTGAAAACGCCCTCTCTGAACCAAATAGAATTTGCGATTTCTAAACGCGATTTTTCTTGGCTGTCCAAGCCCTTTACAAACGAATATAGGTAGCGATTTAACTGGTTTATGCTTATTCCGCCGCCCAACACCCGCTCCATTTGGGCAAGCGTGTTCGCATTCGCGCCGTTTGCCGTCATAGCAAGCGCCAACAGGATAGAGGTAGGCGAAACCATGACGTTTTTACCCATGCTTTCCTTGTCGGCAAAAGCCCTTTGGAATAAATCAACCGAGAGGCTTGCGGTGCTGTTTATAAAGTCCGCGTCCAGTCCGATTGCATTGACCGTTTGCGGCGAAACGCCGTCCATCAGGTTGCCCGCTTTTGTAAAATTTCCGTCTTGGAATTTCGCCGTGAGCGTCGTATTTTTTGTCAGCGCAAACGTATAGGGATTTGCCGTGCTGACCTGCGTGTCGCCTTCCAACCATGCGACAAATTCCTTGCCGAGTCGGGGCGTCGCCGTAACGGTCACCTGCGCGCCCGCGTCAAACGTGCCGCCGCCCGTGCCTCCGTTCACCGTCAAGGTGTATTTGATTGCGACGTTGCCGCAAGCCGCCAAAATTCCCGCGCAAAACAGAGCCGCGGCGAGTGTGGCGATTATTTTTCTTATTTTCATGTAGACCTCCCGATTTTTGATATAATTATCCTCTACTGACAAATCGATTTTGAAGGGCAAAACCTGACAAAAAAACAAAATATTTCATCTATTTTTCATAATTAAAGGGCGTTATACTATGACGGTGCGGCGGGTGCTTGCCCCCGCCCTGTCTTAAGCAAAGCGAAGGATCTTATTAATTCCCAACACGGACGACCGGTGGTCGCCCCTACGGTTCCAATAAACCTCGACACGGCGCGCCAATGGCATCGCGCCCTACGATAAACCAAACTCCTACCGTAACTCCACACTCCTAACTCCACACTACCCCTAATCCACTCCCAAATGGTCGAAATACCCCTTGATGTACACAAAGGGCGTACCCTTGCTTCCGCTTCCCGATGTCAAGTCGCACAAACTCCCCACAAGGTCTGTTATACGGCGGGGGGTGGTGCCCTCCTTCTCGAAGTCGGCGGCGGCGTCTTCTATCAAAAAATCGGTAATCGCCTTATTCAATGCCTCGCCGGACAGGTCGGAAAACTTGCTGTCGGCGAGGTATTTTATTTTCGCCTCGCTCGGCAATCCGCTGAGCCCCTCGGTAAAGCCCGGCGAGATGACGGGGTCGGCAAGCTCCCAAATAAAGCCCTGCGGGTCCTTAAACCCGCCGTCGCCGTACACCATGACCTCGACGGTTTTGCCCGTCCGCTCCTTCAAAAGCCGCTGCACCTTCTCGACAAACAAGTCGCAGTCGCGAGGAAACAGCTTTATCCGTTTTTCGTCCGCGATATTGGTGCCCAAAACGCCGTATTTGGGGTTGTACCCGCTGCCGTTTACCGGACTTGTCAAAATTTCGTCAAGGGCATACAGCGTCTGCGCCCCCTCTTTTTTCAGGAGTGATAAGGTGGACTTGCGCGTGTGAATATCGCACACCAAAACGTCCTTTGTGTGCCGTAAAATCTCGGTCGGATTGTTGGCGAGAATTATTTCCGCGCCCACGCTTTGGTATAACTCTATGTAATCGACGCCAGTGAAAGGGTGGCGGCTCTGCCCGAAAAGCTTTACGAATTGCGCGGCGGTGAAGACGTCTTTATACGGATTGACGCCCGTCGCCGCCAAAGCCTCGCGGGGGATAAGGGGATTGCCCACCTCGTCGGAGGGGTAGCTTAGCTGGATTATCAGCTTTTTGCCCGCCTGCGCTATGCCTTTAAGCAACACAAAAAAGCGGTTGCGGCTTAAAATAGGGAAAACAAGCCCTATCGTGCCGCCCTTAAATTTATTGTTTATGTCCGCCGCGATGTCGCCCAAGGTGGCGTAATTGCCCTGTGTACGCGCTAATACGGCCTCGGTCACGCCCAAAATGTCGCGGTCTTCGATGGGAAAGCCCTCGTTGCGGGCGGCGCTTAAGACGGTCGCGGCGCAGATTTCCGCCAAGTCGTCGCCTTGCTTGAGTATTGGGGCGCGAATACCCCTTACGGTTGTTCCGCTTGTTCTCATGTTTGTTTCTCCGTTTACGGTGGGAAAGGCGCGTTTGGATACGTCCCGATTTTGCAAGAAAATTATAGCACACAGCGTGGATTTTGTCAAGCCTTATGCGGGTTGAACAAAAAAAAATATCGGCGGTGCAGGTTTATGCGTTTGCCAAGCGCCGCGAATCGGTACGGCAATCCGCGCCTGTCGAATAATCGATAAAAGGTGTTCTGATTTTGCAATAATGCCTTTTTGCGCGCTTTTGCGCGCCATTTTAGAATAAAAAACGTTGACATACAAGCTCGTTGGTGATAGAATATATGTGATTCTACGCAGCGTAGAATTTGTTTTTAACATATCGGAGAGCGATTCTACGACTTTGCGCGGCGTTTCGCTTTTAATTATTTTTCAAAAATTATATAATTGAGGTAAAGAAGATGATCGCCGAAATCGTCGCGAAAAATATTGCCGCCCTCAGAAAGCAACGGGGGCTGACACAGCAGGAGCTTGCGAGATACATACATTGCTCGGACAAGGTCATATCAAAGTGGGAGCGCGGCGAATCTGTTCCCGACGTCGAAACGCTTGCGGCGTTGGCGGACTTTTACGGAGTGAGCCTGGACGGACTTGCTCGCGACGGCTTAGTCCGCCATACTAAGAGCGAAAGCGAAAAGGTTCCAATCGACACAAAAACAAACGACGGCGCAAAAGCCCTGTCGATCCCCGCGACGGAGGCTCCGCCGGATTCCCCTGCGGTCAAAGCCGCGTTGGACGCCGCGTACAGGATAAGACACAAAAAGCTTATTTCACGCGGGGCGAGAATCGCGTCGCTGGTGATTCTCCCCCTCCTCATCAACTTTCTTTATCTTATTCAGACCGAATTGTTCGATGCGGATTTTTTGACCCCTAAAACGTACTTTCTGTCGGTAGTTCCCGCGGTTCTTATCGCAAACTTCGTCATCAGCCTGATTACCCACCGCACGTTTGACTCGACCGAAGTACTGTTTTTGTTGTTTGCGTCCGTTTGGACGGCGGGGATTGTCGTGATTTTCGGGCTGTGGAGCATGGACATTCTTGTCCAAGGCTCGGAAAGAATGCGAATCTGGTACATCTTGCTTGCCTACAACATCTTTATCGCGCTCTCCGTCATTTTGACCGGCATGGGCGTCAAACGATGGAAGAAAAAGCGGGCGGAAAATAGGGGTTAGGGGCTGGGGTTGGTTGCCGGGGACTGGGGGTTGAGGGTTACAGGCAAAAAATTTGACATCGCGCTTTACAACGTTACCGTTGTGAATTTAAAAAAAGAATAGAAGGAGACCGAATATGAAAGAATGTCCGAACTGTCGCGCAAGCATGGGCGACGACACAAAGTATTGCGGGGCGTGCGGCAGCAGCATGATCGCGCAAGCCCCGCAAGAGGAACCCAAACAACGGGCTTACGAGCCGCACCGGTCCGATGAGCCGCACCAACCCGTCTTTGAAGCACGACAAAACTACAAAACCTACGAAACCTTCGAAAGGTCGGTTGTCCAAAGCCAGTACCAAAGCCGCTTCCAAAGCCTGCCGACCAAAAGACGCAGCGTGCAAAGAATCATGTTCAACGTCTGCTATTCCGTCATGCTGTTTTTCATGTTTTTCCCCATGATTTTCGGTCCCTTTACTTTCGCCGGCTACGGCAACAACGGTTACGGCATACGTCAGCAAATCGCTCAGTTCGCCGACCTGTCCAAAAGCGTAGAAAGTTTTGCTGCGGGAGTGCTTATCCAATCGGGCGTAATAATCATGATTATCTCGGTGATTTTGGCGACCGCATTTATCGTGACGTCCATGATTGTTACAAGCCGCCGCAAGGTGCGTGGGCAGGAAATCAACTATAGATTAACGCGCATTTTCAACCTGATTATATTTTTTGCGCTGACCTCTATATTCCTGATTTCCTTCCCTTATCTCACCTTCACATTTATGTGTGCGTACACGCTGTCCTTTTACATCCTCTTAATCAACCTCGAGCCCGCCTATGCCACGGACTTGATACGGCGCAAGGGGAACGAGCAAAACAACAGCATCGCCCTCACCATGTTTTTGCTGTCCGCGACAATCGTCAACTGCTTTGCCCCCATGTATACCGTCAACGAGGGCAAGGCGCGGAGCTATAATTATTTTGATATAGCGGCGAGTCTGGTAAAAAGCGATAAAGTAAATGTGGAAAGCTTTGCGTTTTTGACCGCCCTGTCCATGATTATTTTGATTTTAAGCCTCCTGTTGTTCGGCTTTACGTTTTTCAAGTATTTCAAGGGCAAAAAGCCTATGTTTTACGTCGTGATTGTGGGATTATCGGTGAATATCCTGTTTTCCATCCTTATAGGCGCGACCATCCGCATGGAAAACGAGCTTGCCAAAACGGACGCCGCCGTGTTTGTAGGTGATAAAATGACGCTCAACGTGGGCTACTTTGTGCTGATATGCCTTATGGGGTTGACGATAATCACCTATTTTATCCAAAAAGCAGTGGACTACAAAAAGGCAAAGCCAATCGCCTCGCCCAAAATCGAGCAACCGCCAACGGCGACCGCGGAGTAGGTCGGGAGGTCAAAACGATGAAAATTCGTACTAAAATTTATCTTACCTTGGCTTGCTTGTCCGTCACCGGCGTTATTGTAACGCTTGTGATGGGAGTCGGTATGCTATGTGATACGTCAACTGTCGCCGAGTTTATTGTTGCGCTTCCTATCACGTTTCTTTATATGCTTGTTGGGGTCGCGTTTATAGGATATGAGGGGACAGGTACGCCCGCAAACATGATGATAAACGGCGGGTTTTATTTCTTCATAGTATGCACAATAGTATTTTCCGTCCTTTTCGTAATTTCTTTGGCAAGAACAAAAAAGAATTCGGTACGCATTCAAAACCCGTCAAAAAAGGTCTAATGAATAGTCGACATAATTACAGCGTTTTGCTATAACACCGTCTCCTGCGATGGATGCGTTTCTCGAATGCGTCCCACTGGGCTTGTACCTTGCTGTTGGTTTCAAGCTCGGGACCGGTGTAGACGTACTTGACCTTGTTCTTGATAAGATTCTTTAGACCCCGCGCCAAAATCATCGCGTTGACGCCCTTGGACTGATAGGCTTCAAGTACGCCGATTGAGTAAAAATCCACCTTGTCGTACTTTTTTAAGTCGCGCAAAATCGCCAAAATACCGTGGATGCTTAATTTTCCGTTGCATACCTGCATCCCGCGGGTGATGTTGGGCGCCATAAAACCATAGCCCGCCACTCTGCCGTCCTTCATGACCGCCGTGGTGAAATCGGGGCTAAATACCAGCTTTATCATGTCCGCCTCGCGCTTTGCCTGCCGCTCGTTTATGGGGGCAACGCCGTAAAGTGGCGCGAAAGCCTCGTTCATGACCACCGTCAGCGCCTCCATTATGTACGGCCCGATGTCCTTATATTTTTTGACTTCGAGGTATGTAAAGCCAAAGCGGCGCATGGCGATTTCCGCTATACGTTCCAGTTTTTCTAATTTTTCGTCAGGGGAGGAGGGGATTTTGATTTCGTATTCCACCCAGTCGGCCGCCTTTTTATAGCCCAGCTTTTCAATCAGGACGGGGTAATAGGCGTGGTTGTACGGGGTGACGTACATATCGATTTCGTCAAAGCCCTCTATCAGCATACCTTGCTTGTCCATGTCCGAAAAGCCGATGGGGCCTATTATTTCGTTCATGCCGAGGAACTGCGCCCATTCTTCTATTTTGGCGATAAGGGCGCGGGCGACGTCAAAATCGTATATGCAGTCAAAGCGGGTGAAGCGTACCTGTTTCACGTTCTTTTTTTCGTTGTATTTTTGGTTGAAAATACCCGCTATGCGCCCGACAATTTTGTTGTCGCGGTAGGCGACGAACTTGCGGGCGATACAGAACTCGAACGCGCCGTTGATTTTGGGGTCGAACTCCGCCTTTTCCTCCGCGATGAACGAGGGGGCGTTGTACCTGTTACCCCTGTACAGGATTTGGGGCAGGGCGAAAAAGTCGTTTAGCTCTTTTTTGGTCAGGGCTTCTTTTACGGCTAGCATGGTATGGCGTCTCCTTTTGTGTTTCTTATGCTTTTCTAAAGAATAGGGGTTGGGGACCGTGGATTTTAATGCGCATTGTGCAATGCGCATTAAGGTTTTGTCATTCCCTTCTTCTCAGTACCGCCCAAACAATCATGCAACCGCCCAAAAACAGTACGACGAGCGGCAGAACAACCCACCACGACACGTTTAGCATTGCTTGCAGCATAAAAAGCACCGCCAGCCCGCCGAAAACCACTATTATCTTAAGGTGGTCGCGCCATTTTCCGCTGTAGACGGCAGTCACAAGCGAGGCGGCGGCGGCGGCAAACAAGTATATCGGATAATAAAATCCATACCCGCGCCCTTCGCCCGTAAAGCCTGCCAAAAACGACACGCAGGCGGATATGGCAAATATTATTGCAAACCAAAGCGTCAGGGTGTTGTCCTGAATAAACGCCCACGAAAGGCAGACGGCGGCGGCGGCGAACAAAACGGCGGAGGGCAAAACCTTCAAAAAGGGCGATTCGCCCGGCAATTTGATTGCACCTGCCTCAACCAAAAGCAAAAATAGCCCAAGCAAAACCGCCGCCGCACCTAAGGAAACGCGGCTCCAAAATATCTGCTTTTTACTCAAAATAGACGGCTCGCGCACGGTAGCGCCCTCCCGCACAAAATTGTCCTCTTTTGTCTTTGATGTTCTATAATATTAATTATTCGTTAAATGAACTCCGCGTTCCCTTCTAAATCCCCTGTTGTATCCCCTGCCCCACCTGCTGCCGGCAAGTAAAATGCCCACAGCCAAAAGCGGAATAAACCAAACAAAATCAATCATAAAAACAGTCCCGCAACTGCCGCAACCGCGTTCTTTGCACGTCACCCGTACGGCTTGGCTGGTCATTGTCGCCGTTTTTACCCCGTTGACCGCATTATTTACGTTTGTGACGACGACGTAATAATACGCCGTCCCCGCTTCTTCCGACGGCGCATTAAAAGTAGCGGACGTCGCCCCCTCTATCAAAACCCCGTTCTCGTTGCTGTCCGTCAAATTATAGTACCACTGATACGACAATATCCCGCAGTCACTACAGCCCGCCGTCACGGATAAGGTTACGCTTCCTCCTACAAAAACCTCCCCGCCCACAGGCTGAACGACAATCGCCGGCTTTTCCGCGTCCACGATAGGCACAACAACCACCTCCGCCGTATCGCTGACAGCCTTCGCCGTTTTTGCCCCGTTTACCTCATTATTCATGTTTGTGACGACAACGTAGTAATACCTCGTCCCCGCATTATCGGTCGGCACGTCGTATGTAGCCAAGGTCTCGCCTTTTATCTCCTCCCCGCCCTCTGCGCTGTCCGTCATGCTATAGTACCACTGGTATGACAACATACCGCCGTCATTTACGCCCGCCGCCACCGACAGCACAACGCTTTCCTCCCCGACAAGCGCACTCCCGCCCACGGGCTGAAAACCAATAATCGGCGTTTCCGCGTCTATTATCGGGTTGACAACCACCGCCGCCGTATCGCTAACCTTCGCCGCTGTCTTTACCCCGTCTACCTCGTTATTCGTGTTGGTGACAAAAACGTAATAATACACCGTACCCACCGTATCGGTCGGCGCGTTGTACTCCGCCAAGGTCTCGCCTTCTATCAATATCCCGCCCTTCGTACTGTCCGTCAAGTTACAGTACCATTGGTACGATAATTCGCCGCCGTCGCTTACCTCCGCCGTCACGGACAGGGTAACGCTCCCGCCCATGTCGACAGTCTGCGCCGCGGGCTGCGCCGTAATAACGGGGATTTGCGCCAACGATTCGATTATATCAAAACCGCCCCATCCCGCGGCGATATATTCCGCCGTTTTTCCCTCCGGCACGCGCAGGGTCACGTCCTCTCTTATTACGCCCGTAAATATATCCGAACCCGTAACGGCGCTTGAAATATCCTGCGGTGTTTCCGCATGATTTACAATACTTTCCAAGGAACCGCAACGCAAAAACGCATACCGCCCTATGTCGGTTACAGTGGAGGCGATTGTCAGCTCGGCAAGCTGCCCGCAACCGTAATATGCATAATCCACTATTCTTTCCGTCCCCTCGGGCAGCGCAGAGCTTAAAAATGTATTTTTGCCAAAAAATGGCTCGCCGGTAAGCTCCGCCATCAGCTTTACAAGCTGCGCCTTGCAGACCTCGCAAAACTCCCTGTTTAGGTACCGCATCACACAGTTTTGATGCGGGCGCAGCCAGTTTAAGCTTGCCGAATTTTCGGTATAAGCATATTCCCCTACGCCCTCTACGCCGACAAACGCCTGCCACTTAACATTACCCTTGTTGGCGGCGGCGGTCATGTTGGGTGCCTCCTCCCCCCGCCACCAATACTCGTCCACCAGTCCGCCGAAAGCGTGACCAAGCTCGTGGACGACAATTTCATTCGCCGCCGAATGGAGCGATACCACGGCAAATTCGCCGCCACCGCCGCCGTAGGTCACGCTGTTGCCAAGAATCAACGTCACGTTGGTATTCGGCGTATATTTGTTCACTAATTCCTTCGCTAAGGCGGTCTTTGTGATATAAATCAGCTGACTTGTTTGACCGTCAAAATAAAAACAGCTGCCGAAGTAATTGTCAATCAGGTTGTTGCGGTCGGAGGCGACGCCCGTGACATTGGAAACGACTTTTATCACATATACGTTGATGTGGTCACGAAAGGAATCAAACGGCGCTTTGTTTAACAGGTAATTCGCGGAGCTTTGCGCCGCGGCAATAAAGTCGTCCTGCTGACCGGCGGTAAAGCCGTCCCCCATGATTGTGATAACTATTTTATTTTCGTCCGTTCCCTCACCGCTTATTCGCACCATGTCGAAGTCGGGCGCGGGAGTAACGGAGAGCGACGCGGGCGCAAAGGCGTCTGTGGGGACGTCCCGCATCTCGATTAAGCCGTCCTCGCTGAAGCACTCGATTTGCCGCGTACTGTGCGGCTCAAAGGGGATATTTTCGGCAGCGGCGGGCTTTGCGCGGTGGACGAAAAATGTAAAATTCATCGCCAAAACCGCCATCGCCAAAAAAATCGGTAACAGCCTGCCAATATTCTTAAAAATGCCGTATTGTTTCAATTTTTCATCCTTTTATTGTGGTTTTTCCTTAGCTTTCGCCGTTGTTTTCCTCTTTATCTTCCTTTACCTCGTTTTCCCCGTCTTTCGCGTCATCGGCGGCGGCGTAGCTGAAACACACTTCTTCACCCCTCTGCCCGTTTTCCCCGTCAGCCTTCAAACTCCCGTCTTTATTATAGGTTTCGCAAATTTCGATAATGGTACCCTCAAAACCGCAATATTCCGATGACAGCCTGTTTTGGCCCACTAAAATAAATATCTTTTTGCCTCCTGCCGTCGCCCTTACAATATGCCCGACGATTGCCGACGCCCCCCACGCAATTAAAAGTCCGCTCACCAACTGGCTTATCCTTAAAGGCTCTCCCGCAAACAAAATCGAAGCGCCAAAAATCACACAATACAGCGCAAACAAGAAAAATCCCGCATATACCGCTAAATCCTTAACAACAAACGACCGTTCCTCTTTTTTCGCTCTCCAAATCTGTTTGCCGCCGTAACATGCAATCAGCGCGACCCCCGTAAGAATAAGCATTATGCACAAAAAGACGGTATACCCCCCCTGCACATACAGCGAATCGCTCCTTAACCCCTCGATAAACAGCCGGCCGCCTCCGTACCACAAACCGTACAAGGCGAATATTGCGCCGTCAAAACTCTTGCGCCTCCCAAGCCACAGCCAAAGCATGATACCGCACCCGATAATATTTAGGACAAATTCGTAGAAAAACGTCGCCTGATAGTACCCGCCCATCTTCTCGATATACACCGCGTAAGGAAACCACTGCATATTGGGGTCGGCAACGTAATTGCCGTAAGCTTCCTGATTGGCAAAATTCCCCCAACGCCCTATCGCCTGTCCCAAAGCAATCAGGATAAAAAACGCGTCTAACATTTGGATATACGTCATGCGGTTGCGCGGATTTTTGTCCCGCTTGTTTATGGCGCGGACTATTATCGCCCCTAACATCGCCGCAATCAGCCCGCCGTATACCGCAAGCCCCGCCAATCCACCATAATCGCCCGCGCGGGTAAAGCCTATAAAATATTTAAGCGTGAACCTTCCGCCGTCCATAAACCAGTGCGCGAAATCCGTTTCCCCGCCTGCGATACTGAAAAAGATATAATAAATCCTCGCGCCAAAAATCGCGCAGGGAATACAGATAAGCGCGACTGTAAAAACAATTTCGGCGTTGTATTCCCGCTTTTTAAGAAAATAATACGCGAACATTATGCATATCAGCATCGCCCCGCCTATCAAAAACCCGTACCAATTAAATGGGGCACACCCCGCGCCCAAAAGATTCATCATCAGTCCCTCCTAAAAACCGCCGTATTATCGCCGCGAAATTACCGCTATCCATCTACGCGATAACACCGTAACTGCACTGCTATCATATTGTACAACTAAAAAGGGGGTATTGTCAACCAACAGCCCCGTGTAAATAAAAATACTTTGGCGGACTTTTCGTCGCCTTTTGTCAATGCAAATGCCCATACGAGCGCTTAAAAATCGTTGCGAGGGGGATTCCAAAGGGGGAATACAACCGCTGACTGAAAGAAACAAGACCACGAATGCCCCCTGCCCGGTCTTAAAGTGTTCCCCCTCGGTGCCTATTTCCCACCCCGAAAATCTTTGATTTTTGGGGACCCCGGGCGACACTTTTTGTGCATTCCAAAAGTGGCATAATTACGAAAACAATGGACAAGCGGTTGAAATTCTTCGCTTTGCTCGGGATAAGACCCTATCAGGGAGCATTCGTGGTCTTGCTCCCTTCAGCCGTAGGACAAAAAAATAAATTTCCCCCGCTCTAAACGTCCGAGTCACGGTGCTACCGCAATCAATCCCTCGCTCGCGCAGTACACGTTCTCCCGTATCTTTTCTTTCTTCACCAAAAAGCCCTTTTGGTCGTAATAAAGCAAATACCCCACGCTCTTCATTTCACCGTGAGGGTAAGCCACTATTTTTGTTTCGCCGCTTGTCGCGCCGGGGCTGTGGTACTTATAATTTGTGTCCACAACGGTCTGGCTGCCCGGCGTTTCTTTTCTGTACACAACGTCGCTGTGCCGCTTTATGACGTATTCCATCGCCTCGCCGTATACCTCGACCACCGCGTTTGTGTCTGTCCCGTAGGCGCGGATAAACACCGGCGTTTTTTGTATGTTTTTGAACTTTAAGTCGGAGGAATACGCGTTGACCATGGCGTCGAACGAGGGCAGTTCATAACTGCATTCCAAGGAATGATTTTGAACGTCGGTGATTTTCAGTCCCGCAAGCAGCACGGCGTTGTACACGGTGGTCGAAACCTGGCACACCCCCCCGCCCACGCCGTTTTCGTACTTGCCCGCCACGATTATCTTGGCTTCCCTAAAGCCGTTCGTCTCGCTACGCTTCCCCACCGTTTTATTAAAGCTGAACTCCTCCCCCGCCTCTAAAACCGTGCCGTTGACCTTTTGAAGGGCAAGGCGGATATTGTGCTTGCGGTTTTCGTTGCTGTACGCATAGCCGGTGGAATACCGCGCCCGCAGGTTTGTCAGCCCGATATTGTCGTATGTAGTGACTTGCGGGGACAGCGTGTCGGGGGTTATCCATATTTTGACTTGGGGGGAATTGCACAAGGCGGAGTAAATATCCCTGTACAGCCGTTGTTCGTCCACCCGCCGCCCCGCTTTTTCGCGCACAATCCTGAACATCGGCTTTTGGTCAGGGTCGAAGCTCATGGTGCTGTCGATTGGCACGCAGTTTATGCTTTTTATCGCCCCGTCCACGGTGTTTTCCAAAAGCGGCATGGTGAATAGGACGGCGGTCTTGTATGTGCCGCCGTTTGCTAATGATTTATCCATTATTTCCCTTTTTTGCGTGTAAGGGACGTTTATTTTGCGCATAAAAAGCTCTTCCGCGATAATATGCGTGCCTGCGGATATGTACTTATCTGTGTAAATGAATTTTTGTTTTTCAAAGTAGAGTTCGATTTTGATGCCCGAATCCCTGCCCGTTTCCATTGCCTTGACTTCGGGCGTGGACGCGTTAAAAGCCGCCAAAACCATCACTAAAGCAAATACGGCGGATATGGCGGCAAAAAATAGAATATTCGCGGTATGCTTGCGTATGTATTTCGCGGCGGCTCTGTCCATGATTTTATGTTGTGACGGACGCCCCAGTGATATACTATAAATACGTAAATTCCATTTATTAAAACTTGCTTTTGTTAAAATCTGCTTTTGTGGTTCTATAGGGGCGACTCTACGAAGCAAGACCGTGAACGCTTCTTGACACGGTCTTATCGGTCATCCGCTTCCATTACGGACGACCACCGACTACCCCTACTTTCGCGACATCTCCGTCAGCCTGTTTTTCAGCCATTCCTCATTATTCAGCTTGGGGTCGAGTATGCAGTCTCGCCACAAAGCATACAACGCATTCTTAATATGACTGCCCGCCAGTCCAACCGCCAAAGCGTCGTTGCCGTCGACCCTCAAATCCTTAACAGTAATCGGCGCGCCCTCGTCCAATAAAATCCGCTTGTACTCCAAAAAACGCGGCGGCGTGACATAATACCCCGTGGCAAGCCCGTCCGCGAACATCAGTTTTTCCAGTTTTTCTAAAATGTCGAAGTTTTCGGCGCAAAACAAGCGCATTTTGCCGCTGCCCGTGACCCGCCCCTTGTCGGACATATGCAGCGCGACCAGTTTTGCCGTTTCCCCCACCACACTGTTAGGATACTTCAACCCACTTTGCCCCAGTTCCCTCTTTACTATCGCCTCTCCGTCTACCGCGTGCCGATACATATTGCCGTCCCGCTTTTCGCTTACGGGCTTGCCCGTGTCGTGCATAAGCGCGGCAAGCCGCACGTCGGGCGGGGCGTATTCCACCGCCTTAAAAGTATGTTCAAGCACGCTGTATTTGTGGTATTTTGGGTTTTGCGGGATGTCCAAAGCCTCTATTGACGGCAAAATATATTTAAAAAGCCCCAAATCGTACAGTAGGCGCACTCCGCGAATGTGCGCACCATGTATCCCGTACTTGAGGTCGGCGGCTAAAATCTTGTCTAATTCGTCTCTTTTTCGTTCGGCGGCGATGCCAAACAACTTGTGCATGAATTTTTTCGCCGTTTTATACGTCGCCGACTCTATTTCAAACCCCAATTCTGCGGCAAAACGGCATAATCGCATAAGCCGCAGCCCGTCTGACGCAAATGTTTTTTCCGCCTCATGCGCCCGCAAGGTTTTGGTTTTAATGTCGTCCATGCCGCCCAATGGGTCGATGATTTTGTCGTTTTTTATGTCGTAATATATCGCGTTTACGGTAAAATCCCGCCTTTTCGCGTCGTCGGCAAGGTCGGCATCAAAGCTGACGGACACGGGAGAATGCGCCCCGCTCTCATCATAACGCTCCGTCCTAAAGCGCGAATATTCAAACTTAAACCCCTTATAAGGTATTTCGGCAGTCCCCAACTTTTTATTTATAGGGACAAATTTGACCCCGTTCCCGCAAACGTCCTCAATAGGATACGCCCCGCAAACGTCCAAATCACCCCCCTCAAACCCTAACAAAGCATTGCGAATTAGTCCCCCCACCGCATATACGGGACAGGGTGAAAGGTGGCAAAAATCGCGCAGTGCGTCGGGAATGGCGATTTGGGTGGTTTCCATAATGTTATTATACCACTTTTGGCGGGGGAATGCAATGATTTATAATGCGCAATGCTCAATGCTCAATGATGGTCGCGTTTTTTTGAGCGTATCAATGCTTTATGGTCAAGGTACAATTTTTAAATCTGTCCTTCATTGCGCATTGAGCATTGAACATTGAGCATTAAAACCGATAGACAAACGTCAAAAAATATGCTATACTATTTTTTATGATAAACTTTATCGTAAACGCCCGCAGCGGCGGCGGCAAGGGACAAAAGACCCTCAAAAAAATAATGAACTATTGCTATAAAAACCATGTCGAGTACACCGTGCATTTGACCAACTCGCAGGGCCACGCGACGCGCATCGCAAAAGCCCTGTGCGACAACGATTCGCACCTGATTGCGGCGGTGGGCGGCGACGGCACCTTCCACGAGGTCTTAAACGGCATTACGGATTTTGAAAAAACCGCCCTCGGCTTTATACCAAGCGGTCGCGGCAACGACTTTGCGCACGGCGTTGGTATCCCGCTTGACCCTATAAAGGCGTTAAAAGCCATCATAAGCGGCAAAGAAAAGCGCATGGACTACCTTTCTATGGGGGGCAAACGTTGCCTCAATGTGGGCGGCACGGGTCTTGACGTAAACGTGCTGCTAAAGGTCGCCGGCTCGCAGAACAAACTGACATACTACCGCTCCCTTTTGCACTGCATTTTCCATTTTGAGCCGTTTGACGTCACGGTGACTGCCGAGGACGGGGCGGAAAAAACTTATACCTGCCTGATGATAGGCACAGCAAACGGCAGTCAGTTCGGCGGCGGCATTAAATTATCCCCTCTGTCAAAGGCGGACGACGGGCTTATGAACGTCGTAATTATGAGCATGCCTGCGGATGGTAAAATTCTGAAGGTACTGCCCAAATTTACGAAAGGCAAGCATTTGGATTTGCCGGTAACCACACATTTTACGGCGAAATCGGTCAAAATCAAGACGGACAAGCCCCGTCCCTTACAAATGGACGGCGAAATATATTACGACCTGATATACAACTGCAAAATAGTGGCGGGCGGAATTAGGACGTTTGAGATGTAACTATTTTACGTTTTTCACCAGCACTCCTGTCAGCGGCGTAAAAAGCACCCCCACAATCACGCCGTTCGACACGATATAAGGGGCATAAAACCATACTCCGCGTATGTAAATAATCGGAAAGTAAACAAAAAACAGCCGCCACTCCCCGAAGGAAGCGAAGGCGGCGTCCACCACGCTTGTCAGCACCCCGAAGAACGCGGTGACGGTTACCGCAATAACTACCGCGAGGATATTGCGCGGCAGGGTTTTTTTGACAAGTCTTAAGAGCGACGCGACAAGAGCGAGCGGCGGCCAATAAAGGTAGTACGCAACCACCCAATAGCCAAAACCGTAGATAAGCCACTCTAACGTGCAAAACACAACGGCGGCGGTAATCGACACACGCGGCGGAAAGACAAAGGCGCAGACGATAATTGTGAGCGTCACCACCTCGACGCCGAAGATAAGCGCTATAGACTCCTTTCCAGCAACCAAAATCGCTGCGATCAGTGCGGTTTGCATCATTACCCTTGTCGCACTTTGAGCGGGCGGTTTTTCTTTAAGCAAGGCAATATTTTTTACTTTGATTTCGTCTTGCGGTGTATGCGGAAATTGAGCGAGCGATTCACCCGTCCCTTGAACTTGCGTCGTGTATGTAGTTTCGACTTGCGCCTTATCCACCGTAGGTTTCAAGCGTCAGCATATACGTCGCGCCGTCAAAAAGCGGCAAAAAACTGACCCCAAGCCCCGAAGAAAAAAAGGTTTTTCCGTCGTGCGCGTAAGTCGCAATCGGAATCCATTTATAATTGATGTCGTCGATGTCGTGGTAAACGGCGATAAATTCGTCGTAACCCGCCGGCTCAAGCGTTTTATCGGCGACAAACATCTCGTAATTGCCCCACTCGGAGTCCTCGATTAGCATAAGCGTGCCTATCTCGACGCTTGTGATAAAAAGCCCCAAATAACTGGACGTGCCCTTCACGTTAAGCCCCTCGAATTCGATAAAGGCGTCGGCAAGCGCGGATTTATACGTGAGTTGTTCTTTGTTGTATAATTCCGCCCCCTCGCCGTCAAGCACGATAAGCCTTATCGTTACGCCCTCGGTGTTGTCCGGCAGGTCGTTTCCGCAGGCTGACAGCAAAAACACACCCACCGCAAAAACGCAGACGAGCAGTATAAACGCGCTTAATCTTTTTGTCTTCATATAAAAAATCCTCCTTAGATTTTTTGACGTTTCAAAAAACCGTGGGGAGGAATAAAAAACACAAAACATGAGTTACTTATAACAGCAACCTTGCCGCGATGTGTGAACCGTCCTTCCCCGAACAGTTTTTACAAAACCCTTTCATAAAGGGCTAAACACGGCAGGTCTCCTGACTGATAAGCAAATACTATGTATAGTATGGTATTTGCCCGGACGCCTTCCTCTGTTAAGAGTGGCTTGAGTGTATTCACACCTTAGTCCGTAAATTCGACAGTAGCGGGGGCTGTGCGTTTTTCACGCGTTCCCTATTATCTGCTTCCACAGCACCGTATTGTATGGTAAGTATAACATAATCTTATATTTATGTCCAGTAAAAACACCCATGAAAAGTGGGTAAAAATAAATTTTATGATTCGCACTCCGTTTATCATGATCTTGGCCTGACCTGTCCGCGTCGGAATTTCGGAACAGGTCTGTTATAAAAACGTGACGATTATGAAGGTGACCAAAAGCCCGGGCACTCCGGTCGACGCGGAGATAAACGCAGACAGCGGATTAAGGTTAAACCCCGGCACCTTAAAAAGGCTGAGGATGATAAGCGCGGTCACTCCCGCCGCAGCATTGATAAGCAGGCGCAAAATCCCCTTGGTTTTGAGCGAAAAAATTATAGCTAAAAGAGCCGCGACCAAGCCGCCCGTAATGATTGATAAAATAATGTCTAAGTATGGCATAATACTCATTTCCCCTGGTATGATGTATGCGTTTTGTTCCCGTTTTCAGCCCGATGAATTTTGTCGGTTTTTAATGTTTTCTGACAAAAGGGGTGCAGACAAGAAATATGATTGACTTGATTGTGCTCAAATGGTATAATTAATTAAATAGTCCGTGGGGTGCGATATTCGTGTTCTATACGCCCTTTCAAGGAGAATAAAATGCCGCAGGAAATAAATTTGAAAGCGAAAAGAATAAGCGAAAAGAATAGTGGTAATCGCGTTTATTATTAGGTTGGCAAGCGCGGCAATACTAATCGCCGACTTTTATATCGCACGTAAGCGGGTTGGTTTGAGGGTTTTGCAACTTTATCTGCGGGTATCGATAGCAGATTCTCTTACCGGGGACTTATCGGAATAAATTTACTTGCGGTTTTACTTGTTCTCTTTACGGCTGCGGAAGTCTTAACCGAAATCGCGATTAGTATCATAACAGTTATTTGGCAGAAAAAAAAGTCAGCAACTAAAAGGAATGTCAGCTTTATGTTTGCTTTTCAGATTGTATTTGTAATGTATTTTGAGTAATGTTTTTATCGGCTCGGATTGGGGTAAATATTTTATTTTTCACAGGCTTTATTATATGGAAAAGGGCTGCGGCTAACCGAATACAAATACAAACACAATAATTATTTTTACAACGGAGGATAAAGATGGACTATAAATACTTTACAAGTGAGAGCGTGTGCGAGGGGCACCCCGACAAAATCTGCGACCTTATCGCCGATTCTATTTTAGACGAAGCTTTGAGCGGCGACAAAAACAGCCGCGTGGCCTGCGAGGTGTGCTGTTCGAGCGGCATGGTGCTTGTTATGGGCGAATTTTCCACCGAGCATTATATCGATATTCCGCGCATTGTCCGCAGGATGATAAGGGAAATCGGGTATGACAGACCGGAACTCGGGTTCGATTACAACGCCGCCGTGCTGAGTTACATCAATCAGCAGTCTGAGGACATTGCGCGTGGGATTGATAACGGCGAAAAAACCGCTGATAAGGCGGACAATTTGGGCGCAGGCGACCAAGGCATGATGTTCGGCTACGCCAGCAGTGAAACGAAAGAGCTTATGCCGTTGCCCGTAACCTTGGCGCACGCCCTGACGCGCAGGGTGAGCGAGGCGCGGAAAAGCGGGGAAATAAAATACCTGCGCCCCGACGGTAAGGCGCAGGTCACCGTCGCGTATCAAGACGGAAAGCCCGTTTTTGTGGACACGGTGGTGGTCTCCTGTCAGCACGGTCCCGATGTGGATATAGAGACGTTGCGGAGGGAAGTAACCGAAAAAATCATAAAAAAGGCTATTTCGCCCGCGCTTTTGACGGACGCGACCAAATTTTACATTAACCCCACCGGGCGGTTTGTGAAGGGCGGCCCGCACGGCGACAGCGGCCTAACCGGGCGCAAAATTATCGTGGACACCTACGGCGGGATTGTGCCGCACGGCGGGGGCTCGTTTTCGGGCAAGGACCCCACAAAGGTCGACCGCAGCGCGAGTTATTACGCCCGCTACGCCGCCAAAAACGTGGTGGCGGCGGGCTTAGCCGACAGGTGTTTGTTGCAGGTTGCGTACGCGATTGGGCGGGCGTACCCCGTTTCGCTTGGGGTTGATACGTTTGCGACGGGCAAACTTCCAGACGAGCAAATAGAGGCGATAGTGAGAAAGGTTTTCGACTTCCGCCCGTACAGCATTATCGAGCAACTTGGCTTGCGCGCCCCAATCTATGCGAAAACCACAAATTACGGGCATTTTGGCAAGGAAGGCTTGCCATGGGAAAGGGTAGACAAAATACAAGAACTTTTGCGATTGAAATAGATTTTTTTGCGGTTGAAATGAAATTTTTTTGCGGTTTGAAATGAAATTTTTTTGCGTTGAAATGAGATTTTTTTGCGCGGTTTTCCGCCCCGCTTCCAGAGGGGTTTCTTTAGGGAGATTCAGAGCCCCCCCTCCCCTCTGCGAGCCTTCAAAAATTCTCACTTCCGAAAATCTTTGAAACGGATACGCGCTTATATATTTTCTCTGCCCATAGGCAGTTGTTTTCAAATTAAGGTAATAGTGGCGACACTTCGTTTATTATTGATTGCTAAGGACGGCTGCTGCGCTATTGGTTATTTTTTGGAGCAGATGCTCCTGTGGTTCAGGTATCGGTAGCTTTCGCCCACCAGCCTGATGATTTGACAGCGTTCTACTAAGCGGTCTAATAGCGTGGTCGCTATCACCTCGTCGTAGAACAAATCCTTCCAGCCTTCAAACTCTCTGTTGGTCGCTATTATCAGCGACAGTCTGTTGTTGTAGCCAGCAATAAAGGAATAAACGGTTTTTGCATCCTCCGCCGATAAGGGCAGGTATCCGACCTCGTCCAGCACAAGCAATTTGCATTCGTCTATGTACTTGAGCCTGAACTTGCTCTTGAAGCGCGGACGGCAATCGAAACCAAAAACATAGCAAAAAAGAGCCTAAAAAGCCCTTTTTTAATAGAAAACAGGCAAGGTTACATCATACATAACCTTGCCTGTCTATGGTGCGACGGGTGGGATTTGAACCCACACGAGATTAATCACTAGCTCCTGAGACTAGCGCGTCTGCCAATTCCGCCACCGTCGCACGCTAAACGTCCTATACGCCAAAGAGCCCTAACCATACATAAGACCTCCCGCATATACGGCAAATCTTAGGCGCAGAGTGGATTATAGCA
>WRDI01000010.1 GCA_009783515.1 Bacillota bacterium
ACAACATCGGCTTTACAAAGGTGACGCAGCCCACGTTTTTGCTCGCCCTCACGCAGGAATCGCTTGACACTTACGCGAAATCTTTGCCCAAGGATTGCCTAATTATGGCGGACGCGTCGCTCACTATTCCCGAGGGGATTCCCGAGGAAAGCGTCATGCTGGTGCCTATTTTGGAGACCGCCAAAGACAAGGTGGGCAAGACCTTTACCGCAAACATTGTGGCTTTGGGCGCGATAAACGAGGCGCTAAATTTGGTGCCGTTCGAAAACCTTGACGAGGCGGTAAAAAAGCATATTCCCGCGGGGACGGAGGAATTGAACAGCAAGGCTTTGCAGGAAGGGCGGAATTTGAAGCCCGTGAGGAAGGGGAAGAAGGATTAGTGGCCAGTGGCCAGAAAAGAGGAGAGGATAGAGGGAAGAGGGATTAGTGGCGGTTGGGTTAATTAAAAATTGACCGCTTAAAATTCCCCTCTTGAGGGGTGCCCACGAAGACACCTTGTTTGAGGCGGGGTGGAAAGTCCGATGGTCAAAAAATAATTTTTTACTATCCGCCACACAAATGATTACCACTTTTTCACGCTGCCGACTGCGTTTTCCACCCCGCCCCATGTCAGGGAAGCCTTCATGGGCACCCCTCAAGAGGGGAATTTTGAGCGGTTAGCTTTTAATTTTTTGTCTGACCTCGAAATCTCACTCATAACTCGCAAAAGGATGCAAATATGAAGATTCACGAATACCAAGCCAAGGAACTACTTATAAAATACGGCGTCAACGCGCAGGTTGGCGCGGTTGTGACCGACGTTAATGACGCCGCGCAAGCCGCACAATGCTTAGGCGGGGAGGTCTTTGTCGTCAAGGCGCAGGTGCACGCGGGGGGCAGGGGGAAGGCGGGGGGCGTTAAGCTCTGCCGCTCATTAGATGAGGTCACCGCCGCCGCGCAAACCATTTTGGGCATGCAAATGGTTACGCCGCAGACGGGCGCGGACGGCAAAATTGTCAATAAAATATTAATTGATAAAGGGGTGAAAATCGCCAAGGAGTTTTACCTGTCGATAACTATGGCGGACACCCCCGTCGTCGTGGCGTCGGGCGAGGGCGGGACCGAAATCGAGGAAACCGCCGCGACAAACCGCGACGCGATAGTGCGGCAAGTAGTCCCTTTTGAAACGGGATTAAAAGACTACCACGCCCGAAACGTGGGCAAAAAAATCGGCATCCCCGCCAATCTAATGCGAGATTTTTCAACCATGTTAAAGGGTATGTACAGGGTTTTTACCGAAAAGGACTGCTCGCTTGTCGAAATCAATCCGCTTGTGATTACGGAGGACGGCACGTTGCTTGCCCTTGACGCGAAAATGAGCTTTGACGACAACGCACTGTTCCGCCACCCCGACGTTTTGGCTTTGCGCGACGAAGCGGAGGAGGACGTAAAAGAGGCGGAGGCGGCGAAATACGGGCTTTCTTACGTGTCCTTGGACGGCGACATCGGTTGCATGGTCAACGGCGCGGGGCTCGCTATGGCTACAATGGACATCATAAAGGCGTACGGCGGGCGCCCCGCTAACTTTTTGGACGTGGGCGGCTCGGCAAGCGCGGAAAAAGTGGCGGCGGCGTTCAAAATCCTGCTTGCCGACAAGAATGTAAAGGCGATTTTGGTCAATATTTTCGGCGGAATCATGAAGTGCGACGTAATTGCGGAGGGAATAATTTCTGCGGCGAAAGAGGTTAATTTGGCGGTGCAGTTGGTGGTGCGGTTGGATGGAACAAACGTTAACGAGGGCAAAGAGAGGCTGCGGACGTCGGGGCTGAAACTTATTGCCGCGGGCGATTTGGGAGAAGCGGCGAGGGTAGTTTGTGCGGCGGTGGGCGGAGTTTAGGGTTTAATGCCCAATGCTCAATGCGCAATGCGGAGTGGCGGTCGGGGTTAAAGTAAAATGAGTTTAGCGCAATTCCCCTCTTGAGGGGTGCCCCACGAATGCTTCATTGACAGGGGGGCGGGGTGGCTGTTTTCCGGTGAGCGACATGGGGAAGGGTCGTGGAAGGACAAATTCTACGCCTTTCGAAGAGTAAATTTTTACGGTCAACTTTTTATTAAATTTGACCTTCATTGAGCATTTAGCATTGCGCATTGAGCATTAAAAAGCAACTAAGCACTCGGGAGTCGATATGAGTATTTTAGTAAATAAGTCCAGCAAAGTAATCGTCCAAGGCATAACTGGCGCGCACGGGCAGTTCCACGCCTCGCAGATGATGTCTTACGGCACAAAAGTGGTGGGCGGCGTCACCCCAGGAAAGGGCGGCGGCGAGATTTTGGGCGTCCCCGTATTCGACACTGTGGCGGAAGCGGTCGCGGCGACGGGGGCAAATGTTTCCGTTATATTCGTGCCTGCGGCGTTCGCCGCCGACGGAATTTTAGAGGCGGCAGACGCGGGGATAAGCCTTGTCGTGTGCATAACGGAAGGCATTCCCGTCCAAGACATGATGCGCGTCAAGGGTTACTTAAAAGACAAAAAGACCGTATTTTTAGGCGCGAACTGTCCCGGCATAATCACCCCCGGCGAGTGCAAGGCGGGGATTATGCCACCCGCCATACATAAAAAGGGGCGGGTGGGCGTGGTTTCGCGTAGCGGCACCCTGACCTACGAGGCAGTCAATCAATTAACCGTGCGCGGAATAGGACAGTCCACCGCGGTGGGCATCGGCGGCGACCCCATCAAGGGCTTGGGCTTTGTCGACGTTTTGAAGTTGTTCAACGAGGACAGCGAGACTTTGGCGGTGGTTTTGATAGGCGAAATCGGCGGCAGCGGGGAGGAGGACGCCGCCGAGTGGATTAAGGCAAACATGAAAAAGCCCGTCGCGGCGTTTATCGCGGGCGCGGCGGCTCCGCCTGGAAAGCGTATGGGACACGCGGGAGCGATTATCATGGGCGGCAAGGGCACGGCTTGCGGCAAGGTCGCGGCGCTGACTGACGCGGGAGTGGTTGTTACCGAGACTCCCGATAAGATAGGCGACGCGTTGGTTGAGGCGGTAAAGGCGGCGGGGCTGTACGAGCGGTGCTTGATAGGGTAGGGGCAATTGATTATGGATACGAATTTTTTAGCGGGCGTTGTTTTCAACGTTTTCACCGACGCGCTTATAAAGACTATTTCCGGTCCCGTTTTCATAGTCTTTTTGGTGATTGTTTTGGGTTACCTTTTGGGAAGGATAAACATCAAAGGAGTATCATTCGGTAGTTCGGGCGTGTTTATCGTGGCAATTGCCGCTGGGATTTTGTTATTTGTCGGCGGCGATAAGCTGATTTTTTCAAAAATAAACGAGGTTGACGGCAAGGAAGTATTAGAAAAAATAGGTTTTACGTGGATTAAGGAGCTTAACGGCGGCACGGTGATAAAAACCGTCAAGGACGTCGGCCTCGCGCTGTTTGTCACGGGTATCGGCTTTATCGCGGGACCCTCCTTTATTCGCAATTTTAAGAAGAAAGCCGTATCTTACGTTACGATGGGTGCGTCCGTTGTGGTAATAGGCACCGCGCTTTGCCTGCTTTTCTTGGCGTTGGACAGCTCGCTTAACACCGCCTCCGCCTTGGGACTTATGATGGGGGGTCTAAGTAGCACTCCCGGTCTTACCTCGGCGCAGGAGGTTTTGCCGGGGTCTAAAAGCGTCATTTCGGCGGCGTCGGGGCTTGTATATCCCGTCGGAGTTTTGGCGGTGGTTTTTTTTGTGCAGCTTATGCCCAAAATCCTGAAAAAGGATATGGCGGTCGAGGTGGCAAAGCTGAAAGCCGGTACGAATAAAAACGCTAAGGTTGTCGATGAAATACTTGTGGAAGAAAACCCCGCTATGGTCGCTCCGCTGCGCAAAAAGCGGATTATTTTCGATTCGTTAGGGCTTTGTATATTCGCCGTTGCGGTTGCGCTCGGCATGGTTTTGGGTGCGCTTACAATCCCACTCGGTTCTGCCGCCCGCTTTGCGCTCGGCACGACGGGCGGATGTTTGATTGTGGGGCTTTTGTTCGGGCATTTCGCACATATCGGTCCCGTTTCGTTAGAGGTTTCAAAAACCACGCTTAACCCCTTAAAAGAGCTTGGGTTGATTTTCTTTTTGGCGGCGTCAGGGATAGAGGGCGGTCTCGCGTTTTTGGATAATTTTCAGCCGATGCAGCTTTTGTACGGGACGCTGTTCGCCTTTGTCCCGATGATCGCCATTTATTTTATGGGTCGTTATTTGTTTAAGCTTGAACTTTTGAACAACCTCGGCACCGTCTGCGGAGCAATGACCTCGACGCCCGCGCTTGGCGCGCTTGTTTACGTTTCAAAAACCGACGACGTCGCGCAATCGTACGCTGCCGCCTACCCGATAGCCTTGTTTCTTTTGGTGCTTGCCCCGCAGATTGTCAATTTGATTTTCCCCATGGGGTAGCAAGGTTATAGCGCAACAGGGGTTAGAGATTGGGGATTAGAGGAGAGCCGCAGACGGCTTATTTTCCGATATTTTCGATTTACCGTTTTTTCTTACGACAAATCGAAGTTTTTTGATTTATAAAAGCATTATTTATTCTTTTCTTTCAGTATTTGTGCGATTTCGTTAATAGATTTCAACGCGCCGTCTAAGGCGTCCAACCTTAGTTGTTCCTTGATTTTTTCTCTATGTTCGTTGCTTGTAAAGTTTTCGCAAGTTTTAAATTGCGTTTCCTCTTTTTGATGCTTTGAACAAAAGCCTTTGTTTAATTTTTCATAGCCACTGCTTCTTTGTTTGTAATAAGCGGAATAATATTCACAATTTCTGCATCTTTGACTTCTCATTTCATACTCCTGTTGGCTATATTTTTTACAATTATATAGCTAATGGGAGTATAATGTCAACGAAAAGGATGATAGAAATATGAATTTTGAAAAAATAATAAAAGAACTCAGGGAACAAAATAATTATTCCCAGTCGTTTGTTGCAAAAAAATTAGGTATAAGACAATCCTCATACAGCAAATATGAGGCCGGTAAGTCAAGGCCCGAATACGAGAACTTGGTCAAACTTGCAAGATTATACGACGTAAGTATCGACTGTTTACTCGAAAACGAGTTAATATAGCCGTTACAAACCCGCTCTTTGCCCCCGAAAATAATGCCTAACGTACCTTTGCCGGGGTAATAATTTTAAAAATTTTGTATGAATTCGGAGGTTTTTATGAATATGTTAGGTTTTGCGATATTCGGTCTTGAAATAAGCGGAGACGTGCTTATCGCGACAATCGTAGGCGGGCTAATCGCCGGGTATTTCGGTATACTTTTCAGAAACAAGGAAACCCGCAACAGGGCAAGCGAAAGTTTTATCAAAAATAAAATAACGGCATACGAAGAAATAAGAAAATTTTGTGCATGCTTTTTTGAGCGCGACTTTGCGGGCATTAAGGATACTTGTTGTATCAGAAAAGAATTTAAAAATAATGATTTGGAAATAAGTTTTTCCAAGGTGCTTGCCTGCCGTGAAAAATTAGATAAACGATCTGTCGAAATTCACTGCTATATTATTTTGAAGCACCAGTTTTTTATTGAACGGAAGCTGCTGAAAAAGCTTTTATCGTTGCGCGAAGCATTATTCCGTTTAAGCAACCTTTACAAAAGCGATGACTACATAAATAATTTTGACAACGATGTCCGCGTCGCTTTTATGGCGACTCAGGAAATCGTAATATTGTGCAATCAGATATACCGCGATGTTTTCCACTTTTACAACCGACCTATATTTTTACGGTTCGGCAAGCTTGTAAGCGAAAAGGAGGAAATAAAAAACAAACTAAAAGAAAGCAAATTTTGGGGCAAAAGCGATTCTACGGTAGCTTATCTTTGCAGAAAAGAAAAGACCGACGGTGAAGCGTACAAATATGCTTTAGCGGACTGGAATAATAAAGCCTACCGCAACCGCTTTAATAAAGACAACGACGCGTTAATATGCAAAGACATATGTAAATGCGAAGATAGCTGTTGGGAAAAAAAGAAACGGGAGTATAGCGCCGGTATTGTTGAATTTAGGGTTAAGACGGCAAGGGACGAGGAGGAGGAAAAACTCGCCATAGAACAACTTACAAGAGAAAAGCTTGCCAAAGAAGTCGAAAAACTCGCACAGGAAGTCGAAAAACTTACTAAAGAAAATCCCAATCAAAACACTTGATAACTGCGTTGTATCCATGTATCGGGTATAAAGCGGATAAAAGAAAACAAAATGGAAATGGAATAAAAAGGGACGGAATATAATATGCCGCCCCTGTGCTTTTTACCTTATGCTTTTGATTGCCCGTTGTTTTCTACAAAACCCTCTCCTTCCCCTCAAAAATAATCCCCAAAGTCCCCGGACCGGTGTGCGAGCCGATTATGGGACCCACCCACGTCGTCGTTATTTTGCCCTTGCACCCCGCGCCGCGCAAAATTTTTAACATATCCGCAAGAGTGTCGTCCGCGTCCGCCGTCGCAATCCAAATTTCCACGTTTTTGTAGTCGTAACTTAAGTCCTTCAGCTTTTCAAGCAGATACATAAGGGCTTTTTTTATGCCCTTCGCCTTGTGCACGACGGTCAGCCCACCCATTTTGTTGAAAATAAAAATCGGCTTGATGTTAAGCATGGTGCCGAATACCGCCGCCGCGCCGCTTATCCTGCCGCCGCGCCGCAAATGCATAAGGTTATCCGCCACAACCCACACCTGAACGTTGTTCCGCATGGCGTTAAGCCGGTCGGCGACCGTTTTGGCGTCAAAGCCCTCGTCCCGCATTTTTTGGGCTTTATCCAGCATATAGCCGTGCACGCCCGTCGCGCCGCCGCTGTCCACGACAAAAATTTCGGCGCCCGGGTAGTTTTTTAATACCTCTCCGGCAGCCATAACCGCGGCGTCATAAGTCGCGGACAGCCCCGACGACAGCGTGATATGCACCATGCTTTTCACGCCGCCGCTCAAAAGTTCGCTAAAGTACGCGATGTGCTCCTCGGGGTTGATTTGCGAGGTGGTGGGCAACGCGCCCGCCCTAATCTTGCGGTAAAACTCTCTAAATTCCTCGTCCGAGTCGAACTCGTCGAAAAAGGTTTCACCGTTCATGGTAAAGGTCAGCGGGATATAGGGTATGCCGTCTTTTCGCAAGGTGGAGCGCATGTAATCGCAGGATGTGTCCGTGCTTAACAAAAATTTGTGTTCCATAAAAATATTGTTTCTCCGCTGTGTTTAGTATTTCCACAATAATCGGACGGTATCAGCATATACTAAGCCTCCGTCATTATATTATGTTTCAAACCGCTTGCAAAGCAAAACCCGCCTCTCTAATCGTTTTCTAATCAATTTTTAATATACTCCTAATTTATTTGCGGTAATTTGCGGTAAAAAAGGCAAAAACCTGTCAAAAATTTCTGGATTTTTATCGCGGAATAATATATACTATATACGGTTGGCTGTGTATAAGGGGGAGGGTGCGGCTTTTGGTTAAACCTTTTGGATATGCCCTTTGCCCGCCGCCGCGATATTTTGGTACAAAGAGGTAAAGAATTATGTGGTGGGACGGATTACATACCTTGCAGCAGGCGACGTTTATTATCGGTTGCGCGACATTAGCTTTTATGATAGTCCAAATTATACTAATGCTTATCGGCTTTACGCAGGACGACGCATTTAGTAGCGACGGGGATTTGGACGCGATCGGCGACGCAGACCTTGTTAACAACGAGGGTCCGACCACGCTGGGCTTAAAGATTATCAGCGTGAGGACGGTTATCGCGTTTTTGTGCCTCGGGTCGTTTACCGTGTACTTTGTAATGTTCAGTCTGCCGTGGTGGGCGGCGGTGCTTATCGGGATCGCGGTGGGCGGCGTTGCCGGCCTTTTGATGGGGCTTGCCATAAACGCTCTTGCCAAAATGCAGACCAGCGGTAACATAGACATTAACAACTGTGTGGGTAAAACGGGCGAGGTGTATTTGACAATTCCCGCCTCGCGCGCGGGCATGGGCAAGGTCAACGTGCTTGTTCAGGAGCGTTTAAGCGAGTTCGCGGCAGTCACCGACAGCCCCGAGCCGATTAAGACGGGTGCGGGAGTCAGGATTTTGGACGTGAGCGGGGAGCATGTGTTGGTGGTGGAACCGTTTTAGAATGCTCAATGCGCAATGCTCAATGTGCAATGAAGGGCAAATTTTAGTTATGTGCCGTGAACGTCAGACAATATACTCTCAAAAAAACACTACCATAATTGAGCATTGAGCATTCAAACGACAGATATTATTTATGTAAAAAAATTTTTATATATAGGAGGTAAGAACAATGACAAACTTATTGGCTATGACGCCCGCCGCAACCACCGGATTGGTGCTGGGCATTATCGCAGGCGTAGTGATACTGCTTGTGGTGGTAATCATGTTCGCGACAAGGTACAAAAAGTGCCCGTCAGACAAAATCATGGTCATTTACGGCAAGTTGGGCACCAAGAGGAGCCCCGACGGTTCGCGTTCCGCGTCCAAGTGTATCCACGGAGGGGCGCGCATGGTTTGGCCTTTCGTGCAGGCGTACGCATTTTTGGATTTGACGCCAATTTCAATCAACGTGGATTTGCGTAAAACGTTGTCGAAGCAAAACATCCGCGTAGATGTACCCTCGATTTTCACGGTGGGAATTTCGACCGAGCAGGGAATCATGCAGAACGCCGCCGAAAGGCTGCTCGGCCTCAAACCCTCGGCGATCGAGATTTTGGCAAGGGACATAATTTTGGGACAACTGCGTCTTGTAATCGCGCTGATGGACATCGAGGACATAAACGCTAACCGCGACAGGTTTTTGGATGAGGTGCAACGCAATGTCGAAAGCGAGCTGAAAAAGATTGGTCTAAGGCTGATTAACGTCAACGTGACGGACATCAACGACGAGTCCGGCTATATCATCGCCTTGGGGCGCGAGGCGGCGGCAAAGGCGATAAACGAGGCCCGCCGCAGTGTTGCGGAAAAGAACCGCGACGGCGCGACAGGCGAGGCAAACGCGCTTAAAGAGGAGAGAATCAACGTCGCCATGGCGAATTCAATCGCGATAGAGGGTGAAAACGAGAGCAAGGCCAAGATTTCCAAATCCAACGCGACGCTTAAAGAGGCGGAAGCGGACTCGAAACGCCGTGCGGAAGTAGCCGAGATGGTCGCTGCCGCAAACGCCAAGAAGGAAGCGTATGCCGCCGAACAGCTCGCCGAAGAGGTGAGGGCGCAAAGAGAAAAGAGCACGCTTGAGGCGGATATTTTGGTCAAGGTTGAGATTGAGAAACGTAAAATCGAGACAGAAGCCGAGGCGGAGGCGGAAAGGATACGCCGCAACGCGAGAGGTCAGGCGGACGGCATTTTCGCCGTAGAGGAAGCAAAAGCGCGGGGGATGTACGAGATTTTATCCAAGCAGGCCGAGGGCTTTGCGCGTATGGTTGCCGCCGCGGACGGGTCGGACAACGCAGTCAAGATGCTTATCGCCGACAAAATGGAGGACTTGGTAAAGGTACAGGTCGAGGCGATCAAGAATATAAAAATTGACAAGGTCACCGTGTGGGATTCCGCCGGTAGCGGCGGCGCGGACGGCAAGGGCGCACATTCCACCGCCAACTTTATTTCGGGGCTGTATAAGTCCGTACCTCCCCTTGCCGATTTGTTCGGCATGGCAGGAGTAGAGCTTCCCAAGTATTTGGGCAAGGTCAAGGAAGGCGAGGAGAAGGGAGAGTAGGGATCAGGGGCCGGGGATCAGTGATCAGTAGGGGTTAGGGAAGGTCAACTTAAAAATAAAATTTAACATTCCCTGATCCTTGCTCATTGAAAGCAATCGTCCCGCGCTATGCGGGACGATTGCTTTTTGAGCTAAAGGTGAATTATTCGGGAATTTATGTAAGTGGGTAATTTTTTAGGGTTCAAGGCTTGACAAAGCCTTGGATTGGGGAGTATAATAAAGTTGGAGTATTAGACTTACTTTGCAAGCTTCCGCAGCATGTTTACGGAGGCAAGTTAGCTAAAAAAAAGGAGATTGGTTTCTATGTGCCGCAAAAAAATCATATCGCTTATGCTTGTACTTTTGATGCCGCTAAGTTTTATATGTTCGGGATTTGCTTACGCGCGTCCGTCTGCGGAAGCGGGGCAACTTTTGATAAAACAGGGAGGCATTACCGCCGATATTGACGCCACACCGGACGGCGGTGGCGGCTATGACGCGCCCTATGCGGACGACGAGATTTTGGACGTGATAGTGACCATAGACGGGGAAACCCTGCTGGATTCATATATAAGGCACAAAGGGCGTTTTAGGGACTCCTCGCGCTTTCTTAACAGCAAAGAGGGCGCGGACGCCATAGATACGGTAAATATAAACCTTAACGCCGTCAAAAGGCAAATACAAAAGGTCGCCCCTTCCGTGCAGTTCGGCTACGAGTACAACGTGGGATTTATGGGTTTTTCATTGAAGGCGACATACTTAGACATAAAAAAAATAGCAACGCTTAAGGCGGTGACAAGCATAGAAATTAACGCCGCTCACGAGCTGCCCGCGCCCGAAGAAACCGAGGCGCAGTTTGCGGCTTTAGAGGCGCAAATATACGGCGGCGGAGAATATGGGATAAGCGCTTATTTGCCTGATTCTACGATAAGCCTTACGACGTACGGAATGTACGATACGGCCGCGCTCGAATATAAAGGCGAAGGAATGCTTATCGCCGTTTTGGACAGCGGTATAAACTTAAATCACACGGCGTTCAGCGTTATGCCCAAAAACCCCAAATACCCCGACGCGTCGTACCTGACCACGACGATTATGTCCAGCCTTAAGGCACGCGGCATCTTATCCAGTCTTACCGCCGCCCAATTATTCAAAAGCCAAAAAATTCCGTTTGGGTTTGACTACGCCAATCGCAGGGCTGATCCGACCGCAGGCACTGTTTCAGGTATCAGCGACCACGGTATACACGTATCCGGAATAGCCTGCGGCAACAACGGCGGCAGCTTTAAGGGTACCGCTCCGGAAGCGCAGCTTGCCGCGTTTAAAATCATGGCGAGCAACTCGCAATATTTTTATGATTCCGAATCGCTTGCGGCGATAGAGGACGCATGGGTAATCGGGGCGGACTGCGTCAATATGAGCGTCGGTTCGGTGGCAGGGACTGCCGGCGAGCCCAGATACGAAGCCATGTTTCAAAAATACGTTGAAGCCGGCATAACGGTGGTTATAGCCGCGGGCAACGATTACAACGCCGGCGCCACCGGGAGCGGCACCACCACAATTTATGCGGATAATCCCGATTTTTCGGTTATTGGTAGCCCCAGCACGTACCGCAACGCGCTTAGCGTCGCGAACTTTAATAAGGCCGCCAACGCCTACACGTCGTCGTCGTGGGGGACAAACCCGGATCTAAGGCTTACGCCCGAAATATCTTCGGCTGGCGAAAGTATTTACAGCGCCGCCGGTTTACCTTCAGGCAACAATAACAATACATACCAAAACAAATGGGGCACAAGTATGTCCTCTCCGAATGTTGCCGGCGCGATAGCCATTGTAAAACAAATGATCAAAGAGGAATACCCGACCCTGAAAGACGACGAGCTGGACGCTTTTGCCAAGCAGCTGGTGATGAGTACCGCCTTTCCGATGCGTACAAGCGGCGGGCTTCCTTTTTCGCCGCGCATACAGGGCGCGGGCTTTTTGGATTTAGAAAACGCGCTTAACGCAAAGACGTACTTATACGTAAAAGGCACAAACACCGCAAAATACGAGCTTTTCGACGACCCCGATAAAATAGGAGTCTATGACATAGAATTTGTGATTAAGAATCTGACCGAAAGCGACAGACGGTATTCCTTAAGAACGGAGACGCAGACGCACGCCCTCAGCGCCGACTATCGGCAGCTTTTGCTTAATCCCCACAAGCTTAACCCTCTTTTGGAATATTCCGCTCTTGGCGAGCCGATACAGGACGCGTCTGTCACTGTCGCGGGCGGTGCGGAAGTGACCGTCAACGCTAAAATAACCTTGTTTCCCAGCGACATAGAACACCTAAATCGTTTCCCTAACGGCACGTTTGTAGAGGGTTTTGTATTCCTTACGCCGGACAAAGGGTTTAACGGCGACGCTGCGGGCTCTAACCTAAAGCTTAATATGCCCTTTATGGGCTTTTACGGCGACTGGACGCAGATTCCTGTTTTTGACGCGACCGTTTATGAAGACCGCCCACAGCAGTATAGCGTGGTGAGCGGCCAGACCGCCAAAACGCAAGGCCTTTATATGAGGACGGGCACTTCAAGCAGCACGGATACGCTTATGGGCGCGTACGAAGCCAATGATATCGCGCCGGGATACCTTGATACTTTGCCGATAGAACAGAGGGCTTCGATTAAGCCGAAAGCGGAATATATTGCCATGAATTACAGAAGCTCCGGAAACTTAAGTATGTCGCTTTATCAATTCCGCATAGCGCAAACGCGAAACACGGTAAACATCCGATGCTCTATTTTGGATCCCGTGACGGAAACCGTTTTTGTTTCCGGCAGCATCCCGGAAAGCAGAAAGAGCCTTATGTCCGAGTCTGCGGCAAACAGACAAAGATATCTAAACTTAAATTTTACGCCTTTCAGTATACTGTCAAACGACGCGAGGCTTAATAACGTCGTTTATGAAGTGAAAATAGAAGCGATGGTAGAGTACAAAATACATGACGGCGAATATCATCAGGCGCTTATCTTTCCCGTTTTTATGGACGCCGAGAGCCCGATGGTGCTTGACGCCCAAAGGGTGGAAAACGGCGCGTCCACCTTCTTGGACGTAACTACCTTTGACAATCACTATGTGCGCGTGATAAAACCTTTTGTCATGACCAAGGGGGCGAGGGTTGGTTTAAACAATGGCTACGGGATACCTGTCGCCGCGGAAAATTACGGCGAAACGGCTACGACAAGGATAAATATAACGAATTACCTCGACGCTATAAGCGGCTCGGACGACGGCTTGTTGCACCTTGATGTCGAGGACTTTGCCCGCAACCGCAAAAGCGTAACCGTCGGCAACCTTTTGGGCGGAGGTGGGGCCGTGTCCGCGCTTTTATGCGGCGGCGACGGTCAAGCTTTAGCATACGGCGCAAAGGCAAACGTTGCGGAAAGTTATCAGGCGCGTGGCGGAACGCCTGTTTTAAGCTTAGACGACGACCCCGCGACCTACCGTACCTTGGACTCCGGAAGATACGAATTGCTTAACTATACCGATTCACCCGCCCGTACGGTTTATACGGTCAGGGAGGGCACGGTGAGGATAGCCCCGAATGCATTTTTGAATGCCGTTTCGCTTAAATCCGTGATTTTGCCGAAGGAGCTTTTGCGCATAGGCCACGGCGCGTTTTTCGGTTGCGAGAATCTTACCGATTATGTGTTTCAAAGTCCTGCCGCCCCGCTTTTAGAGATTCCGTACAGTATAATGTCGGACGACGCGCACCCTTATAACCACTTTGGCGCAGGTATTGCGGACGCGGGCGCGCAGAACCTTACGCTTTTTACCACGCATGGCGTAAAAGCTTACGGCGGCTTTGTATACGACACTTATTTTGCAAACAAAGCAGCGGCGTCCGTCATAACGCTTATAGATCAAAACGGCGAGTTCCAGTTCCCGCCTGTTGTGCAGGAAATCGGCACGCAGCTTATACTTCCAAGGCCTGCGGTTTACGGCTACGAGGTTGAGTATTGGTGTGAAGACGAGGATTTGACAGTTAAATTCACGTCCGCCGTTATGCCGCAGTACAGCCTTGTCCTTTATGCGAAATGGATGCCGGCAACCTTTACTATTTCGTTTGACACGGCCGGAGGAGGTGACGTGGACGAAATACGCGCCCGATACGAAACCGTCGTGCAACAGCCCCTTATCCCGGTAAAAACCGGGTATACATTTAAATATTGGTATCGGAATGACCCCGCCGAGGCGTATGTTTTTAACGATATGCCGGGCGAAAATATTACCTTAACCGCGCTTTGGGAAATTAACCGTTATTCCCTCACCTTTAATTCTATGGGCGGTAGTGAGATTCCCAAAATTACGTTTGAGTACGGTACGCAGGCCGCGCTTCCCGGCGACCCGGACAGGGAGGGATACGTTTTTAAGGGCTGGTACAAAAACGAAGGCTTGACTGAAGCGTTTGACGGGAATACCACCGCGATAGATTTCGAAACAATTTTATACGCCAAGTGGGAAAATTTAAATACCGCAAGGGAGGGCTGCGCCTGCGGGAGCGTGGGCGGCGCGGACGCGGGACCCTTGTTTATGCTTATTTTTGCGTTTTTGGCGGCGTCCCTTGTCGCGATAAGCCCACGGACTTTATTTAGGAAACGGAAAAAGGATACGGTCTGACGCGCAACAATAAGCTTCGGGCTTGCGATGAGGATTACGTGAAAAATCAATATGGCGGTGCTAAATATAGGTTATATCGCAAAACCGTAGGGTCGCCCCTACGATATCGTCACCTATATTTAGCGCAGCCATCTATATTTCTTTGGGCCTGTTCGCAGGGATTAGCGGGCAGGTCTTTTTTTTGAACTTTTGCCTCTGTTGAAAAACTTCCGCACCACCCACGCCGCCGTACGGATGCCAATTTTCTCAAACCGCCGCGTCACCCTTTTTAACTCCCGCCGTATTTCTATCCCCTGCGGGCAGTGCTTTTCACATTTGCCGCAATTTAAGCAGTGGCGCGGGTATTTTGGTGTGGAGCTGACCAATCCCGTATTTAAAAAATACTGCTTGACGCCCGTAAACCAGCCCATGACAAAGCTTGTGTTATACGACGCGAAGCACCCCGGAATATTGATTCCTTTGGGGCAGGGCAGGCAGTAATTGCAGCCTGTGCAGCGCAGGCGGTACGAGCGGTCAAAGGATTTTATTACCTCCACTACCGCCATATGTTGGGCGTCCGTCATCATACCCGCGCGCGATTTATCGGCAAAAGCGGTGTTTTCATTGATTTGGGCGAGTTGATTCATTCCCGACAGCACCACGGTTACCTCGGGTTGGTCCCACAACCAGTTCAGCGCCCACTGCACCGGGGAGGTGGCGGGGTCGGCATCCTTGAATAGCTTTTGCGCCGTTTTAGGTAGGCCTGTCGCCAGCTTCCCGCCCAAAAGCGGTTCCATAATAATGACGGGCAACCCTTTTTTTGCCGCAAGATACAGCCCCGCTTGTCCCGCCTGATAGTTGACGTTAATGTAATTGTACTGGATTTGCACAAAATCCCAGTCGTAATCGTTAAGAATCGCTTCAAATTCGCCATGCGGTCCGTGGTAACTAAAGCCGACCCGCCGTACCTCCCCACTTGCCTTTTTGTTCCTTATCCACTCCTCTATACCCAACCTTTTAAGGTTGTCCCACTGCGCGACGCCAGTGACATTGTGCATAAGGTAGTAGTCGATATAGTCGGTGCAAAGCCGCCTTTTTTGCTCGTTAAAAAAACGATCAAAATCCGTAGGGGCGTTGCACATAAGCTGCGGCAGCTTTGTGGCGATAAAAATCCTGTCTCTAAGGGTATTTCGCTGAATTATTGTTCCCAGCGCGTCCTCACTACCGGGATAAATATAGGCGGTATCGAAATAATTTATCCCTTTTTCAACGGCCGCTAAGCACAGTTTTTCGGTTTTATTCTTATCCACGACCCCGACGGTGCCGGGAAAGCGCATACAGCCCATACCCAGTACGGACAGACTGCCGCCTTTTTTCTTGTCCTCGCGATATTGCATCTGTTTCTCCATTTTGCGGGTGAATGGGGGAGCTTTTTAAAGATAGCATAAAAAAACGCCTCCGAAAACCCTCCGGAGACATTTTACCACTTTGTCCGCTTTTAAGCAAATATATTTAGTTATGATTTTAGAGAAAAATAAGAACCCGTACTCAATATTTGAATGCGGGCTTTTGGTTTAACGCGTTGATTTTTTTCAGAGTAAAAAGGGGCGGAAAGGCACGTCAAACCCGCTACCTTGCGCCCTTGTAGCGTTTTTGGGTGGAGATTCCTCCCCTGATGTGGCGTTCGCTTAGATTGAAGTCAAGGACTTTTTTAATCTGCTCATATTTGTCATTGTCTATTTGCTTTAGCCTTCCCGCCACGTCCTTGTGTACGGTGCTTTTACTGACCAAAAAAAGCTTGGCAGCGTCGCGCACGGTCGCGCCCGTGTCCAAAATATAGTCGGCAAGCTCCAGCGTTCGCGCCCTGATGTAATCCTTCATACCATACCCCGTAGATATTGTCGGGAGCCAATCGGTCACAAAAATGAAAAAAGGTCACTTTCGAGGCTTTGGCGCGAAAAGACGCCGCAAGACTTTTCTATTTTAGGACTGGTTGGCTACACTTAAATATATGACGGGATACGACATTTTATGATATTATTCGCAATGAAATAAAGCACGGCAGTGTACAATGAAACAACACGCACAGTCAACATACAGCTATATTGTCAATTTTTAGATTTATAATTTGTCTTCATTGTGCGTTGTGCATTATTCCAAAAACCATACGGGCTTGGGTTTGCGGCGGTCTTTTTTCCGCAGTTCATAGTTTTCCGTGGCATATCCGGCAGCGATGACCAGCTTGATACTGTCCCTGCCCCCCAGCCCCAGGAGTATACTAAGCCCTTCCTCTCTAAAACCGCCCAAAATGCAGGTGTCTACCCCCGCCGCCGTCGCCGCAAGCACCAGATGCGCGGTGACTAAACCGATATCAATAGGGACGAACTGCATTTTTAAAAAGCGTTTGAGCATGGCTTTTTCTATGCCGCTTGTGTCCTCGACGACAACAATAAAGGCGGGGCAGTCGGCGGTGAATTGGTTCATGCCCGGCAGGCGGGTAAACTCCGATGCCTGTTTTGCCGTTTTGCCTGTAAGCGCGTAAAGCTTGTACGGCTGGCAGTTGCGCGCCGACGGGGCGCACAGGGCGGCGTTTATGATTTGTTCCAAAACGTCGCGCGAAACCGGTTGCCCGCTGTAGCTACGGCAACTTTGACGGCGCCGGCTGAGAGCGGAAAACTCTACTAAATCCACGATTTTACCTCCAAAAATTTATTTTAAGACGATACATATTCGCCAGGATATTCATTATCACTATTTTGACACATTTTATAGAAAAAGTCAACCATATATATCGTCTTTCTTTCAATATTATATGTTTTTCGAAGTTATTTGACCGCAAGCCGCCCCGTTTTCGGCATTTTATACAGTTTTATGGGGTTTATCATTGATAAAGTGAAAAATTTAACCCAAAACCGCCATAAAATTCGTTTGACTTTTAAAGTGAATTAGCATCAAAAAATGATTTTTCGTCAATTATTGCTAAAAAAGTTAATATATATATGTGTGAGCGCGATATAGAATATCAGGGATCAGGGGCCGGATTAGGACAGAGGATAGAGGAACGGCGAGTTTTAATTAAAAATTGGCCGTCATTGAGCATTAAAAATTAACCTTTCCTGATCCATGACCCTTAACGCCTAAACACTAAACTACTGTCTAAGCGGAGAATTTGAAAATGAAATTTGTCAAACGTCTTGTTATTTTGTCGGGAGAGCGCGGCAAGGGTACGCTGGCTCTTGAACGTAACGCTTACGGGGTCTTTGTCAAACTTAACGCCGTCTGCCGCAGTCTTTTTAACCTTGATTTGGTTGTGCGGATAGACGGCAAGGTTTTTTCGCGGAGGGTTAGCGGCGACAAGGCGGATTTTAGCCTTGACGGCGTCCTTAGCATAGAGGTTGTGCACGCCGCCGTTTTTTCCGATGGACAGCTTGTTATGTACGGCACAAACGAGCCGCGCCGACTTTTGGCAAGCGAGGCGGAGGGACTACGGGCGTACATAAAGAAAGATAAGGAAGCGGTGTTCAGTACGCGGGGTCAAATCGACGGGTCGAATATAATCAAGCTTTCTTACGGAGAAACAGAGCGGGAAGCGGCGGCGGAGTTCTTGCCGCCTGACGAGAGAGTAAAGCTTGACTTTACGAAAGAAACAGAGAAAGCCGGGCAGGAAACAGACAGTAACGATAGTAAAAATGTGATAGAATACGAGGATGAAAAGTTGGCGGAAAAGAACTTTTATCTGGAGCGATTGGATTACGACGCGGTCGTTAATGAAAGATTAGGGGGGAGGGAAATGAAGGCTGACGATTTTTTGAAAGATTACGAGGTTTCGCCAAGCTTAAGGGTGCAGGCGTTTTTATCCGGCAAGGCATCGGGGACGGGTTTTGCCGTGCAAGAGACAGCACGGCAGGAATTTGTACGGCAAGAGCTGGCGGAGCAAAAAACCGCAGGCGGCGCATCGCCGACAACAACTGAAAAATCGGGAGGGCTTAAACTTTTCGGACAAAAAAGTGAGACGCAAAAGGGAGATTTTGACGAAGGGCGTGATTTTTTCAGCCTTAAAAATTCCGCCGCCGCTTATGCAGAAGCCGCTGCCGCCAAGGTCGAACCGGTCCAAAAACCGGGTAACATCAAAAGCTTCGCCGCTTACAATAACAGCCAAAGCACAATCGTACAACCTTTCGCCCAAAGGGGTGGCGGGGCGGCGGCGGGGCGCGTAACGGCGCGGGGTAGCACCTTTTTTGAGCGCAACGGCGGGGAAATCGAAAAGCTGTTAAAAAATCCGCGCGAGGAAGTCCTAGAAAAGCTTTTGCCGGGCAGCAGGTGGGTGAGAATCAATTATGACAATTCGGGTAGATTCTATGTCGTTGGGCTTATCGGTAGGGAGTTTTTGTGCTACGGCGTGCCCGCCGAGTTTTCCGCACAGCCCCCCGACGAGCTTAAAGGGTATTGCTGGTGGCTGCCCCTTATCCCGGACGCGCCGAAGGGAAAGGGATACTGGATTATGTACCAAAATTTAACTACGGGCGAAACGGTGTACCCTAAGTAAGGCTAAGTATATTTTTCCACCCTAAAAGGCAAAAATTTGCACATTTTTTTTTCATTTTCCCGCCGCTGTCACTTAATTAATTGACTTGCGGCGTAATTTGTAGTATAATCACTCGGCTAAACTGTTTGAATTTTGGCTAAATTCAATATCGCAGTTTAACATCAAAACTTTACCAACGGAGAAAGGTTACCTGAAATGAAAAGAAAATTATCTTTAATAATTGCCCTTATACTCGCCCTCGCGCTTGCCCTCACTGCCTGTGGCAACCTTGTCGGTATCAAAGTACAAGGCGTGCAGGACACAGACTATATCGTCTTAAGTAACGGCGGTAGCGCGGTGCAGTACGGCAATTACATCTACTTCATCAACGGCTATAACGGCTATGACGACGTCGAAGCTACGTCCAACGTCTTTAACAAGGTGGAGAAGGGCGGTCTTTATCGCGCCGAGTTGGTGGGTAGACCCGTCGAGCGCACCTTTGACCTCGCTTCGGGCTTTGTAACAAAAAAGACTTTTGAACCGCTACGAGACGCAAAAACAAAGTTCGCTTTTAAAACTACCACCAACTGGATATTAACGGGGTACGAAAAGGACGAGGACGGTCAGTGGCTTAAGGACGAAAAAGATAATTACGTCGAAATAAGAGAGCCCGTCGAATACGCCGATGTGCAAAAGATAGGACCGAAAAAGATAGGTACTGTCGGCAATCCCGAAGGCGGTATTTTTGTTTTCGACGACTACGTTTTTTATGCCAGCCCTAACAACACCAAGGACCGTAACGGCAAGGTGCAGACGCACAAAACCGATTTTTTCCGCGCAAAGTTAGACGGGTCAAAAACCGAACGCATTTATACGACTGAAGACACCGCGACAAGTTCGCCCTATATGTTTTACAAATACAGCGGCGCATATTATCTTGTGGTGCAAGAAGGGGATAAAGTTGTGTCGGTAAAAATGGACAGGAAAATCGCCAAACCCGTCACCATCGGCGAGGGCGTAAGCAGCGTGCTGTTCCCCAACAAGGGGACATACTATAAGGGTATGCCCGAAAATACCGCGGACGACTTTATCTACATCCTGAGAAAACCCGTGCGGACGGACGAATATTCTGACACCACCATGATCGGCAACGTGTTAGAGGCGCGGCGTCCCGACGGTAGCCATGCACAGGTTATCGCGGGCGCGGGCAAAACCAGCCTGATTTTGGGTGTGCATAACGGAATATTTTTCTATAGGATTGATAATTCAATTCATTATACAAACCTTGACAGGCTGGTAAATCATATAGCCGACGACGCGAACTATGACGACGCGAACTATATATTAGGCAATTTTAATTTCAACGCCTCCGACTACGATTCCGTCAGGTGCGTCAGCCCAAACCCTAAAAACCCGGAGGACGTATATATTATAGGCGTTAAAAGCGACGGGATGTATTTAACGGACAGGGTGGGCAGCGAGCGCAGGCTTTATAATATGGACTCTACGATTGTGGCGATTGACGGGGCTTATCTGTATTTTACTTCGGGCGTGATAGAGGGCGGCGCCACGGTCAATAAATTATTGCGGCTGAATATGTTTGTTCCCACGGCTGAGGTTGAGCAAATCCTTGCCACCGACGGCACGGATAGGACGGCGACCTTTAAGTTTGATATTTTGACCGATTTTGTGATGTATTTTGCAGACATTGACAACGAAGCGAAGTCCTATGCGCATTTTAAGGAGTTGTCCGACATGAGCGCGGAAGGATTATTTGTGGGATACCGCATAAGTGCGGACACCATACCGGAGGAGAGTTTGTATCCGCAGGAGGATTAGGGCAGGTATAAGACCGTGCAGGGAAGCTTTTGTGGTCTTGCTTCGTAGCAGGGATCAGGGGCATAGGTCAGAGATTATAACAGATATAACAGATAATACAACAAAACAGGCGAAGAATGCGTTTAGAGAACACGTTTTCTTCGCCTGTTTCTTATTTATAAAGGGTTTATGAGATTTTTCGTCCCTGTTTTCTAACCTGACATTAACTCCACTCTCCAAACTCCACTCTAACCTTTGACCCCTGCTGACCCCTGCTTACAAGTCCTCGTCTTCGTCCAAGTCGTCCTCGTCAAGGTCCTCGTCCTCGTCGTAATCCTCGTCGTCATAATCATCAAAATCTTCGTCAAGGTCGTCCTCATACTCCTCGTCAAACTCGTCTTCTTCGAATTCGTCGCCGTACTCGAACCCGTGACCTATTTCCTCGTCAAAGACCTCGGCATCCTCCTCCTCTGCGGCAAATTCTAACGAAATTTCCTCTATTTCGGGCTCCTCCGTGTCCTCCTCGTCGGTCAACCACGACTTAGCCTCACTCTCGTCCTTGACGGTTTCCTTTTGACAGACAAAGCAAATCTCCTCATCCTCGCCCAATACATTAACCTTACAAATCGGGCAAATTTTCTCCGTTTCCTCCTCGTCGGGAATAAGTATCGTCTTGTCCAGTAGGCCCATCTCCGCCTTGCATACCGTGCAAAGTTTGTCTTTTTTGGTGATATAGTTAAGCTCGCATCTGGGACAAATAATATAAACGGGTCTTTTTTCCTCAT
This sequence comes from Bacillota bacterium, assembly GCA_009783515.1. Taxonomy (GTDB): domain Bacteria; phylum Bacillota; class Clostridia; order Christensenellales; family Pumilibacteraceae; genus WRAF01. The sequence goes on from WRDI01000010.1 coordinate 21,463, forward strand.
GTTTCATCGGAGAATCTCCTTTACGCTTGACAAATACGCGCTTGACTATATTTCGCGCTTGTATTATATTCATTTTGTGTTCCGTTGTAAACTGATTTTTAGTAAAAAATTAAGTTTTTTTAGGATTTTTTTGTTGCTAACACTTTATTATTATGAAAAACATATAATTTCAAATGTTAATGAATATTTTCTTTTTGCTTTTTCCCAAAATACGACCTTAAAAGCATTGCAGAAGGGGTTTCAAGGGAAACGCGAGCAACCGCAAGTGCCCTCCTCTCGATGCCCGTTTCAGCCCCTAGAAATCTTGATTTTTAGGGAAGACGGGAGCGCTTTTGGGGCATTTCAAAAGCGGCATAGCCTTTTACGATAAGTTTTTATCCCAAAATTATTAGGTTAATAAGCAAACATCAAGACCAATCCGCTGTAAATAATAAGTAGGACGCCTGCGAATACTGTCAGCCACGAAATAAACGAAGCCGCGAATAGCGTTATTACCCCTAGTATTATACAGCCGACGCAGAAAGGCATAACCAGCCTGTGGTGATGGCAGGATGTGAGCAGCAGTATTATTCCCGTTGCAATCATAATTATTCCGCCCAAAAAGTAAGCTATGTATTCTACAAAAAGACACAAAATTATCAAGAGTAGCCCTGCCGCGATAAGCGCAACGGCAAGCGGTAGCGACACCCTTTGCCGCGTAAAAAAACAGTACAAAAAGTACGCCCCCACGCCAAGCGCGCCAAGGCCTAAAATCACGCCCACTACGGCGAATGCGAGGTTTCCGAACACGCATAAAATTATGCCGCAAGTTAAAGTCGCCGCCACCCAAATATTCTTGATCATGTATTATCTTATTCGTGAGTTTGTTGAGATATTCGAACACCGTTTATGCTTGTCAAAGGCGAAAAATTGTGGTATAATATATTCATGGACCATTTTGGCCTTTCTCCGCTGACGTTGGCGTTTGTGGGCGACGCGGTTTTCACCCTATTTATAAGGGAACGCCTTGCTTTACTCGATTTGCTGCCGGCGCAGCTTACCAAAAAGGCGGCGGTGTTAGTCAGCGCGGTCAGCCAGTCGGAGCTTTTGGCAAAACTGGACGGGTTTTTAACCGAGGACGAAAGGGACATAGTAAGACGCTGCCGCAACGCCCACACCCGGAGCCGCGCCAAAAACGCGGGGGTTGGCGAGTATCGTCGCGCGACGGGGCTGGAGGGATTGATTGGGCATTTGTATTTGAGTAAGGACGTAAGATTGGGCGAGGTTTTGGATAAATGTTTGGAGTATATGGATTTAGACTATAAAGGATAAAATGTAGCTGGGAGCGGCAAAGAGTGGGTTTCAGACGGGCAACAGCCCCATGCCGCCGACGGGAGTGTACCTTGATATACACGACCCCTTGCCTCTCTGAACTTTGCTGTCGCAAGGCTAGCAAATCGCAAGCGACTTGTCGGCTCGGCCGGCGGTAAGGCAAGCGTAGCCCGTATACTTCGTGCTTCGTAGCAAGACCGCTGTTTGCCGCTCACGAAAAAAGGAATAAACATGAGCACTGCGGATAAAATTTTTATCGACAACATAAGGGACATTCTGTCAAACGGCGTGTGGGACACAGACTTTGCCGTGCGCCCAAAATGGTCAGACGGAACCCCCGCCCATACCGTCAAAAAGTTTGCTATTGTCAACCGTTATGATTTGGCAAAGGAATTCCCTATTATAACCCTGCGCAAAACCAATTTTGAGGCGGCGGTCGACGAGCTGTTTTGGATTTGGCAAAAAAAGAGCAACGACATAAAACAGTTAAACAGCCGCATTTGGGACGCGTGGGCGGACGAAAACGGCAGTATCGGCAAGGCTTACGGGTATCAGCTTGGGATAAAGCACGAGTACAAAGAGGGGCTTTTCGACCAGGTCGACAGGGTCTTATATGACCTATCTCACAACCCCAATTCGCGCAGAATGATTACTAATATGTACGTCCACGCCGACCTTTCCGCGATGAATTTATACCCCTGCGCGTATAGCATGACCTTCAACGTGTCGGGCGGGCGGCTTTGCGGCGTCCTAAACCAACGGTCACAGGATATGCTGACCGCCAACAACTGGAACGTCGTGCAATACGCGGTTTTGTTTCATTTGTTTGCGTCGGTGTCAAATTTGGAGGTCGGCGAACTGGTACACGTCATTGCCGACGCGCATATTTACGACCGCCACATCCCGATTTTGGAGGGGCTTTTGGATAATGTGCAGTTTGACGCGCCAAGTTTTAATATTCGGAACAAAAGAGAGAATTTTTACGATTACAAGGTTGAGGATTTGGAGTTAAAGGGTTATGAGTTTACGCCGTTGAAAGGGAAGATTGAGGTAGCGGTTTGATTTTGTGACAAAGTAAGGGGGCACCACAAAACCGTAGGGGCGAACAGTGTTCGCCCGCGTCGGGGCAAAACCGCAGGGGCGACCACCGGTCGTCCGTGTCGGGAATATAAGCGGTTTTTTATTATTCAAACGACCGGTAGCTGCCCCTACGATATGGTAAAAAGGAGTTCATGTGAAAATCATCGTCGCGGTAAGTAAAAATTGGGGGATAGGTTACCAAAACCGTTTGTTGTTCTCGCTTAAAGAGGACATGAGGTTTTTTCGCGAAACCACCATGGGCGCGACGGTGGTGATGGGGCTTAATACGTTTAAATCTTTGCCAAACCAAAAACCCCTTAAAAACCGCAAAAACATAGTGCTGTGCGGCGGCGGTTTTGACCATGACATCTGTCCCGACGGGTTGATTTTGGCTCACAATCTTTCCGAATTAGCGGCGATTTTGAAAGAGGAAACGGACGAGTTATATGTTATTGGCGGCGCGTCCGTCTACCGCCTTATGCTGCTCTATTGCGAGGAGGCGTTGGTAACCAAAGTGGACGCCGTAGTGGAAGCCGACTGTTTTTTCGAGGATTTGGACAAATTAGATAATTGGGAGTGTGTGAAAGAAAGCGACGTGATAGAGGACAGCGGGTACAAAATCAAATTTACAACTTACAAAAATACAAACGTCAAGGATTTTAGGGGATAACATTTTTTTATTTACGATTTACAATTTACGAATTGCGGTCGGATTTAAGAAACACAACTCAAATCTATCCTTAGTTTGTAAATTGTAAATTGTAAATCGTAAATCTTGCACGGTACGAGCCAAAAACAACGACCCACAACAAAAAAAACGGGAGAACAAAGCAAAAACAATGAAAATCGAGGGCAGAAACGCCGTTATGGAGGCGTTAAAATCCGAGCAGACCGTCGACCGCTTGGTTGCGCAAAAGGACTTAAAAGATTCCGCCGCCCAGCGCATAATCGACGAGGCAAAAAAACGCGGCGTGAAAATCAAGTTTTACGACAAAGAAGCATTAGACCGCGAAAGCAGGACGGGGCGGCATCAGGGCTTTATCGCCGAGATTACCGACTTTAAGTATTGCGAGCTGGACGACATTTTAAGCTACGCCGAAAAAAGGGAGGAAAAACCCTTCATCATTTTGCTTGACGGCGTGGAGGACCCGCACAATTTAGGCAGCGTTTTGCGCGTTGCCGAGTGCGCGGGGGCTCACGGCGTCGTCATTCCCACTCACCGTAGCGTCTCCGTCAACGAGACGGTAATCAAGGTCAGCGCGGGTGCGGCGGGACACGTCCGCGTCCACAAGGCCGCCAACATCAGCGACACAATCGAAACGCTTAAAAAGCGCAATATTTGGGTGTATTGCGCGGATTTGAACGGGCAATCCTTATACAAAACCGATTTGACGGGGGCGGTGGCTATTGTCGTGGGCGGCGAGGGCAAGGGCGTGGGCACCCGCGTCAAGGCTTGCTGCGACGGCGCGGTCACCATACCTATGCTTGGCAAAGTCAATTCGCTTAATGCGTCGGTTGCGGCGGGGGTGGTGGCGTTTGAGAAGGTGCGGCAGGACAATGTGCGTAAACCCTAACTGCCTATTACACAAATTTATCGTTAATTATGGCACTTTTGGAGTGCCCCAAAAGTGCCCCCGGGGTCCCCAAAAATCTTGATTTTTGGGGTGGGAAATGGGCATCAGGGGGAGGACACTTGCGGCTGCTCGTGCTAAAAACAGTCCTGTGGACTGTTTTTGCGGACTTTGTCCGCCGCGTCGCGCTCCCTTGGGAAACCCCCTCGCAACGCTTTTAAGGCCGGATTTTAAGAAAAACGGTTTACTGTTCTGGCTATGATGTGTGAAATACGGGATAAGTCAAAACAGAAGGGGCGATCATCGGTCACCCGCAAGCGGCCAATCGGGAGGAAACGAGTGCGGATAAGAGAGGAACAACAAAGCGACTTTGACGAAATATACCGCCTTGTTAAAAAGGCGTTTGAGAGCACAGAAAAAGCGGATGGCGATGAGCAGGACTATGTGCTTAAATTACGGGCGGGGACAGGGTATATCCCGCAGCTTGCGCTTGTGGCGGAGGACGGCGGTAAGTTAATCGGGCATATTATGCTGACAAAAACGTATATTGAAACGGAGAACGGGAGTGTTGATACGGAAAAGGGAAGTATTGTAACGGAGAAGAAAAGCGTAGAGGCCTTGCTGCTTTCACCCTTGGCGGTTTTGCCCGAATATCGGAACAAGGGCGTGGGCGCAAGCCTTGTGCGGGAGGCTTTGGCAAGGGCAAATGTGGCGGGGTATATCGCGGTGTTTTTGTGCGGCGACCCACACTATTACGGGCGATTCGACTTTATTCCCGTCGATAATTACAACATATCGTATGACATGGACATTCCGCGTCAATATGTGCTGTGTTGCGATTTAGGGGCGTGGCGGCTGAAAGGTATTGTGGGCAAAATTTCAATAGTGTAAATATATGAAAGTGGAGTTTGGAGAGTGAATAGTGGAGTTAAGGTTGGATTTCATTATGAATATGACCGTAAAAGAGAATTTCGCATACCCTTTATAAATCTTGCGCTACAATTTAATTGTCATCCTGAGCGTAGCGAAGGATCTTTTCCGTATAATGAAAGGTCAAGATCCTTCGCTGCGCTCAGGATGACATTGTCATGTTTGAATTCCATCAAACATTGAGCATTAAAATCCAACCTTAACTCCACTCTTTATTCTCCACACTCTTTTGTAATTTGTAATTTCGTTAATAAACATTTTTTTCGGTAACAATATTAGCAGGAGGCAACCATGCAAAAATTAATAGCGGGAAACTGGAAAATGAATTACGGCGGGGCGGACGCGGTTCCCCTCGCGACAGCTCTAAAGTCGAAAATCGTCGACCCCAAATGTGGGGTGTGCGTGTGCCCGCCCTTTACCGCCATTGCCGCCGTCGCCCGCGTCCTGTTGGGGACAGGTATCGCCGTGGGCGGGCAAAACGTCGCGTGGGAGGATAAGGGGGCGTTTACGGGCGAAATCAGCGCGCCCATGTTGCATGAATGGGGGGCGACCTACGCCATCGTGGGGCACAGCGAGCGGCGCACATACTTTTGCGAGGATGCTGTCACCACGGGCAAACGCGCGTTAAACGCGCTGAAACACGGGATTATGCCCATTTTGTGCGTCGGCGAAACATTAGAGGAACGCAGAGCGGGGGCGATCGAAAACGCATTAAAAGCGCAACTAGAAGGGGCTTTTGCGCACATTGACGCGGGCGGCGAGCAAAGTTTGGTCGTTGCGTACGAGCCCATTTGGGCGATAGGCACGGGCGTCCCCGCGACGGTAGAGAACGCGCTGTCCGCCGTGGGATTTATACGGGCATGGCTGATAAGTAAGTACGGCGTTGCGCCAAAAGTATTATACGGCGGTAGCATGACCGCCCTTAACGCGCACGAATTTTTATCCAAAGGAATCGACGGCGGCCTTATCGGCGGGGCGAGTTTGAAGCCGGAGGAGTTTGCGGATATAGTGAGGATTGCAGAAAAAATAATGCGCAATGCTTAATGCTCAATGCTCAATGACGGTCGTGTTTTTTCAAATCAACCAATACTTCAAGGTACATTTCTTAAATTTGTCCTTCATTACGCATTAAGCATTGCGCATTGAGCATTAAAAAGGAAACACATAATGAAAACAGACGCACTAATCATCCTCGACGGCTACGGCCTTTCGGACAACACGGCGGGCAACGCGATTGCCGCTGCAAATACTCCGTTTTTGGATTATTTAACAAAAAACTACCCATATTCGCGCCTGACCGCCGGCGGATTGGACGTTGGGCTTCCCGCGGGGCAGATGGGCAACAGCGAGGTGGGGCACCTCAATATTGGCGCTGGCAGGGCGGTGTACCAGGACATAACCGCCATCGATAACGCCATTGATGACGGCGACTTTTTTGCTAATCCCGCGTTTGTGAAAGCCATGAAAAATGCAAAAAACGGGAGCGGACGCCTGCATTTGGCGGGGTTATGCAGTGACGGCGGCGTACATAGCAGCTTAAACCACCTTTACGCGCTTTTGGCAATGGCAAAAAAACATGGAATAAAAGAGGTTTTAATCCACTGCGTGACGGACGGGCGGGACACCCCGCCCAAAAGCGCGGCGGGTTTTGTCGCGCAAATCGAAGCAAAATGCAAAGAAATAGGGGTGGGCAGAATAGCCACTGTGGTCGGTAGGTATTACTTTATGGACCGCGACAACCGCTGGGAACGGCTTGAAAAAGGGTATAACTGTATTTTTGAAGGCGAAGGGCGGCGATTTGACAGCGCAAACGGGGCACCGACTGCGGCGTATAAAGAGGACGTGACCGACGAATTTTTGTTTCCCTGTGTGATAGGCGGTTACGACGGCCTAAAACACAGCGAAAGCTTTATATTTTTCAACTTCCGCGCGGACAGGGCGCGGGAAATCACACAGGCGGCGACAAACCCCGATTTTGACAAATTCACACGTAAAAGCGGCTTTTTGTTCCCCTTATACGTTGGAATGACGCAGTATGACGCCTCATTCAAGGGGTTGTACACTGCCTTCAAGCCCAAAAGCCTCAAAAACACTCTTGGCGAATTTTTGTCCAAGAGCGGCAAAACGCAAGCGCGGATCGCCGAAACGGAGAAATACGCCCACGTCACCTTTTTCCTTAGCGGCGGCGTGGAAAAGGCGGTCAAGGGGGAGCAGCGGCGCCTTATCCCCTCGCCCAAGGTCACGACCTACGACTTGGTACCTGAAATGAGCGCGAAGGCGGTCGCGGACAAGGCTGTTTCGGTTGTCGGGGGCGTGGACGCGCTTATACTTAACTTTGCGAACTGCGACATGGTGGGGCATACGGGTGTGTACGATGCGGCGGTTAAGGCGGTCGAAACGGTGGACACACAACTTAAACGGGTGGTTGACGCGGTATTAGAAAGCGGCGGCACGGCGCTTGTCACCTCCGACCACGGCAACGCGGAGCGTATGATTATGCCCGACGGGACGCCCATGACGGCGCACACAACAAACCTCGTCCCGCTGTGGCTGGTTGGGGAAAAATTCAAAGGCGCGAAACTGAATGACGGGCGCCTTTGCGACCTCGCTCCCACGCTTTTGGAGGTTATGGGGCTTGATAAGCCCGCTGAGATGACGGGGCGAAGCCTTATTGTTAATGCGTAATGCGTAATGAGCAATGAAGGATAGGTGAAAAAAATGCTCGATGTGCGATGCACAGTGCTCAATTACTTGTGAAAATTGTTATAGTATGTACTGCGAAATGGCATAAAACTCAAATTTGACATTCATTGAGCATTGCACATTGAGAATGAGAGGAATATATCATGAACAAATATACGGTTTTGGCGGAAACAATCTATAAAAGGCGGTCGGTACGGGAGTACTCGTCCGTGCCCGTAGGGCTTTTGGATACAGCTGCGGACTTGACGGAGGTTTTTAACGTTCAGTCTTTGGTTCCCGACATAAGGGTCATGATCAGAGTGCTGAAAGAGAGCGAGGTGAAAAACGGCCGCTCGGACTATTGCATAGCCTTTTACAGCGAGGAAAAGCCGTTATACTTAGAAAATATCGGCTTTATCGGACAACAGATTGATTTGGAGCTTCAATCGAGGGGTCTGGGGACGTGCTGGTGGGGGATGAAAAAGCCGAAAAAGGATTACAGGAGTGAGGACGGACTGACTTGCATTATTACCATGACGGCGGGGCAGCCCAAAAACACCGAAACGCGGAGTTATCCCGACGGCTTTAAAAGAAAGGCGGCGAAAGATATTTTAATCGGCGGCGGGGCGAATATTGTGGCGGACGGTCTGATCGAGGCGGTCAGAATCGCCCCCAGCGCGGTAAATTTGCAGCCGTGGCTTGTCGAAAAAGAGGGGAACAAGTATAGTTTTTATATCCGTCCGCCCAAGGGGCTTATGGAAAAAATGATTGGCAACATGAGGCGAATCGACATGGGTATCGCTTTGGCGCACCTGTTTGTCGCGGCAAGGTCGGCGGGGCAAGATGTTATTTTTGATTTTGACGGGAGGGATAGGCCGGAGGGCGCGTTTGTGGCGGGCGTTGTGGTGGGTGAGCAGTGACCAGTGGTCAGTGGTCAGTATCGGTTGGATTTTAAGAAAAAAGGGGCGGCGTAAATTCCCCTCTCGAGGGGGGCGAGCGTTAAGCAAATGTGCCTGTGGCACATTTGTAGCAAAGCCCGAAGACTTCCCTGTTTGGGTCTGGGTGGCGGGACGGGGTGGAAAACGTGTTTGGTTGGATTAAAAAGCCACAATAAAATGGCGAGGTGAAAAAACAATCACATCGCCATTATTTTTGTAAAACAACTCCATCTTACCCGCCGCAAACTTTCCACCCCGCCCATTGTCGAGAAACACCCCGCCCCCTGTCAGGTAAGCATTCGCGGCTTCGCTACAAACATGCCTGTGGCATGTTTGCTTAACGCTTCGCCCCCCTCCGAGGGAGGGGAATTACGTTAAGCCCATTTATAAAAACCACAACCTTTACTGACCACTGGTCACTGGTCACTATTACTTTGTTTCTATCAGCGCTTCGTCCTCTTTTTTGTCCTTGTAAAACAAATATTTCCCCGCTAAGCCCGCCAAAGCGGCGCCGGCGAGAGGGGCGACGATAAACGCCCATAATTCCTTAAGCGCGTCCGCGCCGCCGAAAATCGCGATGCCAAGGCTGCGGGCGGGATTGACCGACGTGCCCGTCAAATTTATGCCCAAAAGGTGAACGACGGTAAGTGCAAGGCCAATCGCTATTCCCGCTACGGCGGGGTGTCCTTTTTTGGAGGTAACGCCCAAAATCGTAAGGACGAAAATAAAGGTCAAGGCGATTTCTACTATCAAGGATAAAATAATTTGCTTCGCGGTCGTATCGGCAATAGCGTAATGATTAACGCTGTTTCCGAAGAATCCGGCGAATCCACCCTCCCAAAGAGAGACAGCTATGTTTAGCGGAGAATAGAATAATTTGGCTATCCCGAACAATAACGTACCGCCGATAATCGCACCGATTATTTGCGCGACAACGTACCCCAAAAAGTCCTTGCCGTCGATTTTTTTGGTAATCAGCGCGCCCAACGACACGGCGGGGTTGATGTGGCAGCCGCTTATATTGCCGATACTGTACGCCATGGCGATTAAAACAAGCCCGAAGGCAAGCGCGGTCGCGACCAAGTCGCCTTCGCTGAATACCGCAACACCGCAGGCGACAAAAACCAAAACGCAGGTGCCGATTGCCTCGGCGATATACTTTTTAAAACGCAATTTCATGATAGTTCTCCTTTTTGTTGTGGACTTTTTATAGGATTTTTTATCGGACTTCGCCGCGCAAAACCGTTTGATGGGTTGTACCGACCTTATCTTCCGTTATTTTAAACCATTATTTTGTAATTGTCAAGCAAAAAAGAGGTTGAGATTCTCCGCTTCGCTTTGAATGACAAAGCAAAAAGCTTCTTTTGCTGAAACCCAACCTTAAAAGCGCCAATGGGGTCCGGAGGGCACTGCGTTAAGCAAACAGTCCAGTGGACTGTTTGTAGCAAGTGCCGCCGCAAGTGTCCCCGGCGCCTATTTACCACCCCAAAAAACATACAATGTTTTTTGGGGACCCCGGTTGGT
>WRDI01000011.1 GCA_009783515.1 Bacillota bacterium
GACGAGCACGCCAAGGAGCTGCTGCGGCTGATGGGAATGCCGTTTAAGAGTTGAAGTAAGTAATTGCGGCGGAGGATAGAGGGTAGAGGATAGAGAGTTGGTCAATTTAATAATTAAAATTTGACATTAACTCCACTCTTCGCGTCTATTTGGATCATGTAATATGATGGAGGTTATTTAGATTCATGGCTAAAAAAGCGATGATAAACAAACAACAAAGACCGGCAAAGTTTTCCACGCGCGAGTATACCCGTTGCGCCATCTGCGGTCGTCCGCACGCGGTGCTTCGCAAGTATAAGATTTGCAGGATATGCTTTCGTGAAAAGGCTTATAACGGCGAGATACCCGGCGTAAGAAAGTCAAGCTGGTAACGTGAAAGAAAACTCATTGTCATAGACGAGCAACAGTTGACTTGCCGCCGAGGGCGCGTACCTTAAATGTACGTAACCGAGGCGACGAGGCAATCGTAGCCCGTTTATGCCGCGATTTTTCTCTCACGAACACGTATCAAGGAGGAACGACAATGGTAGTAACGGATCCCATCGCGGATTTGCTCACAAGAATAAGAAACGCACTTACGGCAAAGCACGACGCCGTAAGTATTCCCGCCTCCCGCATCAAGAAGGCGATCGCCGATATTTTGCTTGAGGAAGGCTATATCAAAAAGGCCGAGGTTATCGAGAGCGAAAACGGTCACAAAAACATACTGATAACCTTAAAATACGGTCAAAAATACGAAAAGGTCATCAACAACCTTAGGCGTATCAGCAAGCCGGGGTTAAGAGTGTATTGCGCTTCTGAGGATCTCCCCAAGGTTTTAGGCGGGCTTGGTATAGCTATTATATCTACGTCCAAGGGGCTTATGACCGACAAAACCGCCCGCGCGCAAGGGATTGGCGGAGAAGTTTTAGCTTACGTTTGGTAATTGAGAGTGGTGTGGAGAGTGGAGAGTGGGCTTAAAGTTGCGACTAATGCACAATGAAACAACGTTTTTGCGCAACAATGAAGGGTAATTTTTATTAAATTTATCCTTAACTCCATATTGATATGTAATTTGATTTAACGACTGAATAAGAGGAAACATCATTATGTCCAGAATAGGAAAAATGCCGATAGAAGTTCCCGCCGGAATCACGGTGGAGTTTGAGCGCGGAGTGGTAAGCGTCAAGGGTCCAAAAGGGGAATTGACACAGGAAATCGCCGACAGACACATTGAAATCGTGAAAGAGGGTGCGGCCCTTCATGTCAACAGAAATAGCGAAAATAAGGAAACAAGGGCGAAGCACGGGTTGTACCGCCAGCTTATTAGCAACATGGTAAAGGGCGTAACAAATCCGTTTGTCAAGACGCTTATCGTCCACGGCGTGGGCTGGAAGTGTTCGGTCACGGGCAACCGCCTTGTTATGAATATCGGTTTCAGCCATCAGGTGGAGATTTTTGCGCCCGATGGGATTACTATCGCCTGCACCGACCCCACCACCATCACGGTGACGGGTATCGACAGGCAACTTGTAGGTCAGGTCGCCGCGACAATTAAAAGCAAGCGGCCGGTAGAACCGTACCACGCATATGGCATTCGCTATAAGGATGAGGTTGTCATCCGTAAGGAAGGCAAGACCGGTAAGAAGTAGGAACCTGCTTATCATAGATTAGTAAAGGTCTAAAAAGCGTCTTTTTGCGCCTCTCCGCAATCTTTTATCCTAACGTAGCGTTGCTACGTGTCGTCAAAAATCTTGCGGAGAGACACAAAAATCCATCTTTTTATCCTCTTTACTAACTATGAACACAGGTTCTGCAGCACGAAATCGACCGCCGTTTATGGCGGCACGGAGAAAACATGATAACCAAGATTAACAAAAACGAAATCAGACAAAAAAGGCATATGCGCATAAGAGCGAACCTGTCCGGTACGGCAACCCGTCCCCGTTTGAACGTGTATCGCAGCAGCGGCAATATTTACGCCCAAATCATCGACGACGCGGCGGGACGGACGCTTGTAAGTTGCTCTACCATCGCGAAAGACATCGATGTTGTGGGCAAGAATAAAACCGAGGCGGCAAAAGAGGTCGGAAAGGCTGTGGCTTTAAAGGCGATAAACGCGGGGATAGGGGCAGTGGTCTTTGATCGCGGCGGATATCTTTATACCGGACGGGTGAAAGCACTTGCCGACGGCGCGCGCGGAGCCGGACTTAAATTTTAACGTGAAAAAAATTCATCGTCGGATACGGGCTACGCTTGCCTTACCGCCGGCCGAGCCGACAAATCGCTTGCGATTTGCTAGCCTTGCGACAGCAAAGTTTAGAGAGGCGAGGGGTCGTGTACACTTGGGTACACTCCTTTCGGCGGCATGGGGCTGTTGCCCGTCTAATGCGTGACTATATTTTCACGGGTCACATCGTTGAATACAGGCATAATGGAGGACAAAACAATGGAAAGAGAAAGGGAAAGAGACCCTAAAAGACCGGGTAGAAGAGACAGGGAACGCGAGGCGGAAAAGCCCGACGACGGCATTAAAACCAAGCTGGTGCAGGTCAATCGCGTCACCAAGGTCGTCAAGGGCGGCCGTAATATGCGCTTTTCCGCGCTTGTAGTCGCAGGCGACAAAAACGGTAGCGTGGGCATAGGTATGGGCAAGGCGGCCGAGGTCCCCGAGGCTATCAAAAAGGCCGAACAGGCGGCGCGCAGGGCTATGGTGAAAATAGCTTTGAGTGAAATCACCATCCCGCACGAGACGTATGGGAAGTTCCGCAAATCCTTGGTTATGCTTAAACCCGCCTCCGAGGGACGCGGCGTTATCGCGGGCGGAAGCGTTCGCGCCGTGGTCGAGCTTGCGGGAATTAGGAATATCACGACAAAGAGTTATGGCTCGCGCAACGCGATAAACACGGTAAAAGCAACGTTTGACGGGCTTAAGGGGCTGAGAAGTCCAGAAAAGGTGGCGGCGTTACGCGGGAAGACGGTGGAGGAGCTGTAAAAGAGTGTGGAGTTAAGGTTGTGAGAAGGAGTAGTTAAGGGTACGGGCAAACCGTAGGGGCGACCCTACGAAGCAAGACCACAAATGCTCCTTGACACGGTCTTATCGGTCGTCAGCGTCGGGGCTTAATGAAAAACCGTAGGGGCGAATAGTGTTCGCCCGCATAAAAAATTAAACCATACGAATTAACGGAGATACAAACATGGCAACTGAGAAAAAGCTGAAGGTCACCTTAGTCAAAAGCGGGAGCGGACGGCTGATAAAACAGCAAAAAACGCTTCAGGCGCTGGGACTTAGCAAGCTCAACCAAGAGGCGATACACGAGGATAACGCGGCAATACGCGGCATGGTTTTTGTGGTTAAACATCTTGTAAAGGTGGAAGAGATATGAAATTAGAGAATTTATCACCCGCACCGGGGTCAAGAACGGACAGACGGCGTTTGGGGCGCGGAATAGGTTCCGGTCTTGGCAAAACCAGCGGCAAGGGACACAAGGGACAGTGGGCGCGCAGCGGAGGCGGCGTAAGGCCGGGCTTCGAGGGCGGTCAAATGCCCCTTACCCGCCGTATGCCCAAGCAAGGCTTTGACAACGCCTTCAAAAAGGAGTACAGTATTGTCAACGTATTTCAGCTTGAAGTCTTTAACGACGGAGACATAGTTGACGCCGCAGCCCTTTTGGAGAGAGGAATTATCAGCAAGGTACAAAAATACGGAATCAAGATTTTGGGCGAGGGCGAACTCACCAAGAAATTGACGCTTAAGGTAAGCAAAATCACTGCCGCGGCGAAAGAGAAGGTCGAGAAAGCCGGCGGTGCTGTGGAAGTAAAGTAAAAAATGCTCAATGCTCAGTGCGCAATGCTCAATGAAGGACGGATTTTAAAAATGCTGAATGTTCAATGCGCAATGCTCGATTTTGTTGTAATGTTTATCAAAGTATAATGCACGAAGCGGAACGGCTTATAGCTCAAATTCAACCTTTATTGAGCATTGAGCATTGAGCATTGCGCATTAAAAGATCATAGGGTCTTAACAAGAGGTAACAAAAAGATGCTTCAAACGCTGAAAAATGCATTTAAGAATAAGGAAATCCGCACCAAGATACTGATCACGTTGGCGCTGTTGTTCGCGTACCGCTTGGGTTGCTGGATTCCGTTGCCGGGACTTAACACCGAGGTGGCGTGGCAGGGAATCTCGATGATCGGAGGACAGGACAACACGCTTTGGACACTGTTATCCGCCATAGGCGGGCAAGCGCTTCAACAGGGCGCGTTACTTGCCATCGGAATTTCTCCCTATATAAACGCATCCATCATAGTGCAGCTTTTGACCGTAGCGATACCTTACTTGGAAAAACAAAGCAAGCTTGGGGAGGATGGCAAAAGGAGGATAGCGAACATCACAAGGTTTGTTACCTTAGGGCTTGCTATAGCGCAGGCGGTGGGCATAGTAATATCTTGGTATAACGTGTTCGACACCGAAACAGGCATGTATGCCGTTAAAGCGATATTCGGCGGAGTAGATAGGGCTTGGACGGCGACCATAATGGGTGTGATTTTGGTGGCGGGCGCGATGTTCACCATGTGGCTGGGCGAGCTTATCACCGAGCTTGGCGTGGGCAACGGCATGAGCCTTCTTATATTCGTGGGTATAATCGCGTCGGCGGGCTTGGCATTGGTCGCACAAATACAGGCGATTGTGACTTCTACGGGCGATGATCAGTTGCGGCTTATTTGGGTGCTTATTATATTCTTTGTCGCGTTGCTATTTATATTCTTATTCATAATTTGGATAGATTTGGCGGAACGAAAAATCCCCGTAAGCTACGCGAAACAGGTAAAGGGTCGCAAGCAATACGGGGGACAAAGTACGCACATTCCGATTAAAGTGAATGCTAACGGCGTGCTTCCGATAATCTTTTCGACTGCGCTTCTTACTTTCCCGCAGGTTATATTCCAGCTTATTTTAGGAGGACGTCAGGAAGGAGGTTTTTTCGATTTTTATCAGGGCTGGATGAAGTGGGTGGGCACAAGTTCATGGATTTATTTTGTGCTGATGGGGTTGCTGATACTGTTTTTCAGTTATTTTTATAACCAAATCCAGTTTAAGCCCGACGAGGTGGCGCGCAATTTACAGCAATACGGAGGCACGCTGACGGGCATAAGACCGGGCAAGCCGACGGCGGATTATTTGGGGAGGGTGTCAAAAAGGCTGACGCTGTTCGGCGCGATATTCTTAGCGATAATCGCCATTGTGCCCTCGCTTATATTCCAGCAGGTGCCCTTGTTTAACAATCCGGCAGACCCTTTCAGTAAGAATTTGGTTAACGCCTTTACCGCGACCGGTATGTTGATTGCCGTTTCGGTGGCGCTGGAACTCCAAAAGCAGCTTGAAAGCCTGATTATGATGAAGCACTATAAGGGGTTCTTGAAATAATGCGCAATGTTCAATGTGCAATGCTCAATGAAGGTCTTGTTTGAGCATATCAATGCTAACATTTAAGGAACATTATTAAAATTTATCCTTCATTGCGCATTGAGCATTGCGCATTGAGCATTAATTTGTAATCTGGAGGAATGCTGTGCTGATAGTCCTCTTGGGACCGCCCGCCGCGGGAAAGGGAACGCAGGCGGAAAGGCTGAGCGAATACCTTGGTACACCGCACATCTCTGCGGGGGATATTCTTCGGCGGAGCATAAAGGACAAGACGCCGCTTGGGAATGCCGCGCTGCTTTACATCAATAAGGGCGAGTTTGTTCCCGACGAAATCATTACGGCGGCGATTAAAGAAAGATTAGCGCAAAAGGACTGTGTGGAAGGCGCGCTTTTGGATGGATTCCCGAGGACAATTCCGCAGGCGGAAGCACTAAGGTTGCCGGATAAGGTAATCGACATTGATGTGCCGCGAGGTGTTTTGCTGAAAAGGATAACGGGACGGAGAGTGTGTCAAAGCTGTAATAAGGTTTTCCATGTCGACAGCATGACGGGATACGGTTGCGATTGCGGCGGCAATCTTTATATCAGGGAGGACGATACGGAGGAGGTTTTCGCAGCGAGAGCAGACAACTATAATAGGCTGACACTGCCGCTTAAGGATTATTACGCTAAATTGGGCAGGCTGACGGTGGTTGACGGGACGGGAAGCAAAAACGAGGTTTTTGAGAGGATTTTGGAAGTGTTGGAGAACGAACATTGATAAGCGTTAAGAGCAAAACCGACATAGAGGCGATGCGGGCGGCAGGCAGAATCGCGGCAGAAGTGTTGGAAAGGATGCGCGACATGGCTAAGGCGGGGGTTTCCACCTTGGAGATGGACGCGGAGGCGGTGCGCATAATACACTCCTATGGGGCAAAAGCGTCATTTAAGGGGTACAAGGGCTTTCCCGCCGCCACATGTATGTCGATTGACGACGTAGTGGTACACGGGTTTCCGTCGGCGCGGGCTTTGAGGGAAGGCGAGATATTGAGCGTAGACGTGGGCGTGTTTTATGGCGGCTTTCACGCGGACGCGGCAAGGACATTTGCGATTGGAACGGTGAGCGCGGAAAAGCAAAAATTGATTGAAGTGACGGAACAGTGTTTTTTTGAGGGGATACGGTTTGCGAGAGCGGGACAGAGGTTGGGAGATATTTCGGCGGCGGTGCAAAAACACGCCGAAAAGTACGGCTTCTCAGTGGTGCGGGCAATGACGGGACACGGGATAGGGCGAAAGTTGCACGAAGACCCAAGCATTCCAAACTATGGCGAGGCGGGCACGGGGGTTTTTCTTAAAAGCGGTTACGCCCTCGCGATAGAGCCGATGATAAATTTGGGCGGGTCCACGGTAACGACGGATAAACGGGACGGCTGGACATGCAGGACAAGCGACGGTAAGGCGGCGGCGCATTATGAGAACACGGTTATTGTGACGGAGGCGGCGGCGGAGATACTCACGTTGTAAGTATCAGATACATGGTATAAGGTGTCAGGTAAGGTGGGGATTGCATGAGTTTGAATGCGTCAAAATTTAATAGAGGGGATATTGTGCAGAGTAAGGCGGGGCACGACACTGACAGGGTTTATGTTGTGGCGGACGCCGGCGAGGAGTTCTCGCTTGCGGTTGACGGGGAGTACAGAACGCTTAAGACCCCAAAAAAAAAGAGAAATAAGCATTTAAGATTTTTATCGGCGGGAGAATTGCCTGAGAAAGTAACCGACATAAAAATAAAAAAAATCATTAAGGATTGGAAAGCCAAATGCCCAGGGAAGACAATATAGAAGCGGAAGGAATGGTCATAGAGTGCCTACGGAACGCAATGTTCAGGGTCAAGCTTGACAGCGGGCATATGGTACTGTGTACTATTTCGGGCAAAATTCGTATGCACTATATTAAGATTTTAGAGGGCGACAGGGTAAAATTGGAGATTTCACCTTACGATATTACAAAAGGAAGAATTACTTACAGAAACAAGAATTAGATATCAGGTATTAGGTAAGCTTAGGTTTAATTACAGAGTTATAAAACATGCATGTCGGGCAATAATTTATAGGATAATCCTTTATTAAGGAGGAAAGAAAAATGAAAGTAAGAGCGTCGGTTAAGCCTATGTGCGACAACTGCAAGATAGTAAAACGCAAGGGGAAGGTTTTTATAATCTGCCCTAAATATCCCAGTCATAAGCAGAGGCAGGGGTAAGAATGCGCAATGCTTAATGCGCAATTACGTTATGAGAATTGTTATAATGTACAATGCGGGACAGCTTAAACTCAAATTTGGCATTCATTGAGCATTAAGCATTACGCATTGAGCATTAAAAACACAGATACATCATCAAGGAGATTGAAACAAATGGCGAGAATAGCGGGGATTGATTTACCGAAGGACAAACGGGTGGAAATCGGACTCACCTATATCTTCGGTATAGGCAGACCGAAGTCAAACGAAATTTTGGCGGCGACAAAGATAGATAAGAACATCCGCATAAAGGACCTTACCGAGACTCAGGTCAACGAACTTAGGGCTTACGTCGAAAAAAACGTGCGCGTCGAGGGTGATTTGCACCGCGAGGTCGCACTTAATATAAAGCGTCTTATGGAAATCGGCTGTTACCGCGGGGTGCGGCACCGTAAGGGTCTTCCTGTGCGCGGTCAAAGCACCAAGCAGAACGCCCGCACAAGGAAGGGTCCGAAGCGTACTGTGGGTCGCGCAAAGAAGAAGGCGACCAAATAGGGAGATTTGAAACTTTAAAGAACGTTCATTGGCATATAACGGCTACTGTTGCCCTTCTCTGCTACGATTGCTCTTTAAGGAAACCTCAAAGGAGAATATATATAACCATGGCAGTTAAGAAAGCGCCCGTTAAAAAACGGATAACAAAGAGTATAGACAGAGGGCAGGCGCATATCCAGGCCTCGTTTAACAATACCATCGTCACGTTTACCGATGAGAGGGGCAACGCCGTCACTGCGTCAAGCGCCGGTGCTTTGGGCTTTAAGGGCTCGCGCAAAAGCACCCCTTACGCCGCGCAACAAGCTTGCGAAAAGGCAGCTCACGCGGCGAAAGAACACGGAATCCGTAGTGTGGAAGTGTTTATTAAAGGACCGGGAAGCGGTCGCGAATCGTCCATAAGGGCATTAGAGGTGGCAGGTATTAACGTTCTATCTATTACCGACGTGTCGCCGATTCCGCACAATGGGTGCAAGCCACCCAAACGCAGACGCATATAAGGCTCGAAAGAATAGTAGCGGCACGGGTGGGCAGCAGCCCCATGCTGCCGAAGCGGAGTGTACCCCCTGATGTACCCCCCTCGCCTCTTTAAACTTTGCTGTCGCAAAGTTAGTAATCCGCTTTGCAGATTGTCGGTTCGGTCGGCGACAACGCAAGCGTAGCCCATGTATGCCGATGAATGTTCTTTCAAGGCACCGTTAGTTTAACTTAGCATAAGGAGTAAGAAAAATGGCAAGAGAAACTGCAAGCAGTTGCAAAAAATGCCGCAGAGACGGCCTTAAATTGTTTTTGAAGGGTGAACGTTGCACCACTAAAAAGTGCGCTTTCGAGCGCCGCCCCAAACCGCCCGGACAGCACGGGGCGGATGTGGGCCGCAAAAAAAACTCGGAATACGCTATCCAGCTGCGCGAAAAGCAGAAGGCTAAGCGCGCTTACGGACTTTTGGAAAAGCAGTTCCATCTCTATTATGAGGAAGCGGCGAAAAGCAAGGGCATCACGGGCGAAAATATGCTTATTCTTGTTGAGAGCCGCCTCGATAACGTGGTTTACCGCATGGGCATAGGGTCGTCGCGTGCGCAAAGCCGCCAGATAGTCAACCATGGGCATATCACCGTCAACGGCAAGCCCGTCAACATCCCCAGTTTTCAGGTAAAAGCGGGAGATGAAATCGCGATTAAGCAGAATAAATTGGACACGGAATTGGTCAAGGAACTTAAGGGCGCTAAAATTGTTATGCCCAAGTGGCTGACTTTCGACACAGAGAACTTGGTCGGCAAGATTTTAGAGCGTCCCAAGAGAGAGGACATCGACCTGACGATAAACGAACAGCTTATCGTGGAGCTTTATTCAAAGTAATGTGTTTAATGCTCAATGCTCAATGCTCAATGAAGGACAAATTTTTAGTATTGAGCCTTGAATGTAAGCATCATTTACTTTGAAAAAACGCGACCAACATTGCGCATTGATCATTGCGCATTGCGCATTAATATACACTCCACACTAATTTAGTAATAATGTAAATATCGGAGAAACGATTATTATGATGGAAATTGAAAAGCCCAAAGTGACTATGGAAGAGGGCGCCACTATAAGAAGCGGCAGGTTTGTCGTCGAGCCTTTAGAGAGGGGTTACGGCATTACGCTTGGCAACGCATTACGGCGCGTCCTGTTATCCGCTTTGCCGGGGGCAGCCGTAGTGGGTATCACCATAGAGGGAGTAGACCACGAATTCAGCACAATAAAGGGTGTGAGAGAGGACGTCAACGAGATTATCCTAAACATCAAGGAACTTAATCTTAAAGCCCTTTATACCGACAAGCATCTTAAAAAAACAATCAGGATCGAAAGGGGTACCCCCGGCATTGTGACGGCGGCGGACATCATGCCCGACCCCGAAGTGGATGTGTTAAACCCCGAATTATACCTTTGTACGCTGGACGAGGGCGCAAGATTATACATCGAGCTTGCCGTCGCCAAGGGCAGGGGATACGTCATCGCCGAGCACAACAAGGACGCCAGTAGGCCCATCGGGTTTATTCCCATAGACTCTCGCTTTACCCCCGTGCGCGCCGCGAGTTATAACGTCGAAACCACCCGCGTGGGGCAAAATATCGACTATGACAAGCTGACGATAGAGGTCAAAACGGACGGGTCGCTGTCCGCGAAAGAGGCGTTGTCGTTGGCGGCAAAGGCTATTGAAGATCACATCAAGCTGTTTGTGTCGCTGTCAGCAAACATTTCGGGTATGGATATTTTGGTCAGCCGCGAGGACAACGAGCACCAAAGGATTTTGGAAATGCCCATCGAGGACATGGATTTGTCGGTGCGCAGCTATAATTGCTTGAAGCGCGCCAACATTAACATTGTAGAGGATCTTACCCGCCGCAGCGAGGAGGATATGCTTAAGGTGCGCAATCTGGGGCGTAAATCACTGGACGAGGTTATCAGCAAGCTAAGGAGTTATGGGCTTGATTTGCGCGTAGGCGATTAACCGGTCGGCAAATAGCGACCTTGCTAAGAAGCACGGAGCGAAGCGGAGTATACGGGCTGCGTGCTTTTGCCCCCAAAAATACCTATATTTTTTGGGGACCCCGAATGGCGGCTCGGTTGCGTACACCAAAGTACGCGCCTCCGCCGCTTTCATGCCTGTTGCCCGTCTGAAGGTCACTCTTTGCCGACCTTACATGAGCAGTTGTCTTAAAAATATAAAGTAAACAGTTATTACAGAGGTTAAAACGTAAATGGAACAAAGAAAATTATCAAGAGCTACCGACCAAAGGGATGCGCTCCTAAGAAATCAGGTGACACAGTTGCTTTGGCACGGCAGGATAGAAACCACCTATGAGCGCGCCAAGGAAGTGTCGCGAATAGCGGAAAAGCTACTTAACAAGGCGGTCAATTCTTACTTAGACACCGAAAAAAAGGTGGTCGTGCGCAAGGACAAAAGGGGCAGGGACACAAAGTTGGAAATTGTCAACGACGGTTCCAAAAAACTTGCCGCCCGCCGCGCTATCATGCGCAAGGTGTATGACATTCCGGAACTGCGGAGAGAGGGCGAGGCCGCGCCTACCT
Organism: Bacillota bacterium; assembly: GCA_009783515.1. GTDB lineage: Bacteria > Bacillota > Clostridia > Christensenellales > Pumilibacteraceae > WRAF01. The sequence continues at coordinate 11,249 of WRDI01000011.1, forward strand.
TCCGCGCGAGGACGGCGCATATCAAGCACCCGCTTGTTGAAAAAATCTTTAACGAGTACGCCCCGCGTTACCACGACCGCGCCAAAAACATCGCGGGTGGGGCTTTGGGCGGCTATACCCGTGTTTTAAAGTTGGGTTTTCGCCGTGGCGACGCCGCGGAGATGGCGATTATCGAGTTGGTTTAGATAGGTTTTAGGCGGTAATACCGCATAGAATATATTTTCAACCCTGTGTTCATGGATTATTATGGGCACAGGGTTTTTGCGGCACATTTTATGTTCCCTGATTTGCTTGTAAAAAACGTATAAATATATTACAATATGTATATGTGTCAATTTGAGCGAAGTGAAATATTGTTAGGACAAGCGTCCACACGGAAACTACAAGAATCAGCGGTGGTGGTTTTTGGATTAGGCGGGGTGGGCGGTAGCTTAACCGAAGCCCTTGCCCGTGCGGGGGTGGGGAAGTTTTTACTTGTCGATTTTGACGTCGTCGCACCTTCTAATATAAACAGGCAGGCGATTGCTCTCCATAGCACCGTCGGCAGGTTTAAGGCAAATTGTATGCGCGAGAGGATTTCGGACATCAATCCCCACGCAACGGTTGAGACAAAAATAATGCGGATAAATGCCGAAAACATAAACGAAATTGATTTCGCACTTTACGATTATATCGCTGACGCGGTAGACGATGTAGACGCCAAAATTGCGATTATCAAAAAGGCAAAAGCGGAAAATAAAAGGGTAATAAGCTGTATGGGCGCGGGCAACCGGCTGACGGCACGGTTTTTGGTTGCGGACATTGGCAAAACCTATGGCTGTCCGCTGGCAAAGGCTGTAAGGAACAGGCTGAAGGATGAGGGAATAGAAGGCGTAAAGGCGGTTTTTTGCCCCGACCCGCCCGAAAAAAACGCCGATTTGCCTGCAAAAATGTTTAAAAACGCTACAAATACGAAAAAAGACGCTACCGGCGAAAAAACCTCTAAAACAATAGGCAGCGTGCCCTTTATCCCCCCCGCCGCCGGACTTTTTATGGCGGGAGAAATCATTTTAGAACTGATTTAAACCCTTTTGAAATCATATTAAACATACCAAAAATTACACATAATGAGGTTATCGGTTTGTTCGCCGTTTGACCGCAGGGACCCCTGAACACGCCTAATGCGTTTTTTTGGCGAGCGACCGCCGACATATCTTTGTCTTTTTAAAGGTAAGAGTTTAAGCGATTTGTGTTGTTTTATGATTACATTCTAAAACTTATTCCGACATTTGAAATATCGCTTGAACTTTGTATAGTATGTGTGGTACAATCAGGCAGGTGGAGTATACGGAGAACTATAAGCGGAGCAAAATACCGCTTTATCGGATACCGTTACACAAGGTCAATTAAGGAGGAATCCATGAAAGTATCAACCAAAAAGAGGGGCTTATCGACTGTTATTGTCATTATGCTTGTATGCGCAATGATGCTGCCGTCGGCGTTTTCTGGAATTTTATCGTCCGGTATCCGCAAAGACCCGGTCGCCTCGGAGCGTAGCGATTACATCACTAAGCACGAGACGGACAAGCACGATATGTCGCAGGTCAACGACGACCTTGTCGAAAAGATCGAATGTCCTATACAAGAGGACGATTGGGTAAATTATATAATTCAGGTCGACGATACCGTGACGCTCATCAACCTTTTTGACAAACGCGCCGATAAAAGCGTGACTTATCCAAGCTTTATGACCACGCGCACCGCAAGGGTTAACGCCGAGAATATTAAAAAGACGCACGCCGCCGTTTTTAAAAGGATAAGCCGCCAGATCGAAATGAAGTTTGTAGCTTCCTATACCGACCTGGTTAACGCGTTTGCCGTCAAAATCCGATATAAGGACAGGTATGAGCTTGAGCTTGTGGCAGATAAGGCGGGCGCGCTTTCGGTTTCGCTCTCTAATACATACGACCGTCCATTGTACGACCTTGTGGAAAACGAGGTGGACGTTTGGGAGACGGGTATTTTCAAAAGACCGGACGCCGCCCTCTATCCGGAGTTGAATTATAAGGGAGAGGGGATGTTCGTTGCGGTGTTAGATACCGGACTTGATTACACCCACGCCGCCTTTTCGGAGGATAATTTGCCTACTGACAAAAGCGTGCTTAGGTCAAAGGCAGAAATTGCCGCCCGTTTGCCATACCTTTCGGCATACGATTTAATTGAAAATCCTACCATTAACGATTTTTATATGAGTGCGAAGGTGCCCTTTGCCTTTGACTACGCCGATTTAGATAACGAGGTCAACACCGCCGAGGAAAATATGCACGGTACTCACGTTTCGGGTATTATAGTCGGCAAAAGTGAAGATCCGATAGGCAAGCTTGATCCGCTCGGCAGACAGGTCGTCGGCATAGAGGGCGTCGCGCCCTTGGCCCAAATTGCCGCCATGAAGGTCTTTAACGACCAGCAGGCCGGCACGGACGACACTGTGATACTCCCCGCTTTGCAGGACTGTGTTAAATTGGGCGTGGACGTCATCAATATGTCGCTGGGGCAGGGCTCCGGCCTTACCGACGACCGCAATCCGGTGATAACGCAGGCTTATGAGGAAATAGGCAGGCGGGGCATAAGCCTTGTCGTCGCAGCGGGTAACTCCGCCAGCTCGGGTGCGTATAACCACTACGGGCTCAATCTGCCGTCCAACCCCGATTCGGGTACGGTAAGTTCCCCCGCTACATACATGTCGGCTTTTTCGGTCGGCTCCATCGAGGGAGTAAAGGCGCCGTATTTTGTTGCGAGGGACAACAACAACACCGAACTTGGCATAGCGTACATCAGAGAGTCGTCCAACCCTGCCGCTTCTTACGGCTATGACAGCTATAATTTTGTCGACGGTCTTTTCGATATTATCACAAATCCCTTAAACGAACTATATTCTCCCGCATATGCAAGCTATTATAACGAAGCAACGGGCATTATGAGGATACCTTACGTCAGCATTCCGAGTATCGGAGATGCCGGCGACTATGCCAATCTTGGCAACATCGACGTCGGCGGAAAAATTGCCCTTATACGGCGCGGAAAGACGACGTTCATATCCAAGCTGTCCAACGCCCGCGACGCCGGCGCGATAGGCGGCGTGGTTTATAACAACGTCAGCGGTTTGATCGGTATGTCCATCGACGATACTGTAGGCATTCCCTCCTGCTCGATCACCATGTCCGCCGCCAGCAAATTCAGGGACGTTCCTGGCCGGCAGGGTATTTTGGAATTTAAGGTCGAGATAGTAAACGACGGTAACGTCATGGTAAAAAGCGCGTACGGCGCGGGTCCTTTTGTCAGTGAATTTTCGGCGTGGGGCGCGCTGTCCGACCTTACGCTTAAGCCCGAAATAACAGCCCACGGCGGAGAGATTTATTCCGCCGCCCCCGGCGAGGACAATTATGCGCGTATCAGCGGTACCTCTATGGCCGCTCCCAACGCAGCAGGCCTTGTCCTTCTTACCCGCCAGCACGTCAAAAAATTCGCCGACAAGTACGGCGTTAAAGACGACAAAGGAATAATCGACGACAACAAGCTGGAAAACAGGGTTTATCAGCTTATGATGTGTACCGCCACCTTGCCTAAAAACGAGGAAGGTAACCCCTATTCACCGCGTAAGGTGGGCGCGGGGTTAGCCGACATCACCGGAATGATGCGCACGGACGTCTTTTTGTATGTCCCCGATCCGGCGGGACTGGACGGCATGAAGGGTAGGACCAAGCTGGAGCTTTTTGACGACCCGGGCAGGACGGGTGTGTATGACATGGAATTTGTCGCCCGCAACCTTAGCAATACAGCCAAAAGCTATAAGCTTAGGGCGGTTACCATGACCGAGCGGCTGAGCATCGACTCGAAGACCGTAGCCGAGATGTCCCATATGCTGGACAATACGGCAAAACAGTGGTGGGTGAACGGGGTCGAAACGCCCGATGGGATAGTCACCGTGCCGGCTAACGGAGAGGCGAGGATAAACGTAAAGCTGACATTAACCCCCGATGACAAAAAATTTATCGAGGACAGGTTTGTAAACGGCATGTATGTCGAGGGCTTTATCCGCCTTGACGCTTATGACTTGGCAAAAGCTAAAACTTACGACGAATTACGCGTCACCCCCGGCGGGATTCCCGCCGATGAAGTGAAAAACATACCGCCCAACCTTGGCGTTCCATACCTTGCCTTTTTCGGCAACTGGCTGGACGCCCCCATGTTTGACGAGAGCGTTTATGTCACGGACAAGGACCTTTATGACTCCAACTTACTTGAAGACGACAAGACATACGCGCAGGGCAGGCCGCTACAGCTTTGGGCAAAGCTTATCGAAAATAACACCGAGTATGTAATACCCGTAGGTACTTTCCTTTTCTATGTGCCCGACGGGATGGAGGACCGCGTACCCTACGCCACCTCCGAAAGGACGGCGATTTCGCTGAATAAAAACGCAGCCAACGAGCTGTATTTTGTCACGGGCTTTTTAAGGGCAGCCAAAACGGTGGACTGGGAGATAAGGAGTAAGGTTACCGGTCAGCTTATGGCAGCCGACCAAGCGACCAACGCCCGAAAGGATTCAAGGTCTAACTTCGGCGGACCGAGGTTAGAGATAGACCCCGAAAGAATCGGCTGCGCAGTAAACGTAACCTACACTCTTTCGCTTGTCGCGCAACTGGATTTTCAGCGGGCAAGGGATGAAAAAAGGTTCGAACATTTTTCGATAGACTTTGTTATCGACGGCGACGCGCCCATAATCACCAACGCGGAGATAAGGGTGGAAAGGAATACCCAGAACGATTATCAAAGGTATCTTGACTTTTATATCCACGACGACAATTATTTACAGGCTATGGATTTTTCCCTGTACGAAAAGTTTACCGAGGAATATTATTCTATTTACGAACGCGGTATTTTGCCTATAAACGGCGATAAAAACGCCATTACAAGGATTACTTTTAACCTGACAAGCGCTTGGGAGTATATCAAGGACAACGAATACAAAATAGCCGTGAGGATTTACGACGGAACGTTCAATATGTCGTACTACGAAATAAATCTTGAAACCATGGTTTATACCGCGGCGAAAACCTTGGCGTTCGGCGATATAGGTATATACTCTACCTATACGAGCAAGACCGACCCGAACGACACAAGGACAATATTGACGAGTAACACAGAAAGTGTCGTTTTCGACGCTGACGGCAACTTCAAGCGAATGACCAACATAGAGATTCGTCCCTACCAGTCGGTTAAGCTGGAATTCGCGGTGGTCAGCACCCCCGCCAACGTTTGGGTAGAGGATCTTGAGTGGACCTCGAACAATACAGGCATAGTGAGTATCAATAAAAAAACCGGCGAAATATTCGCGGTTTCTCCGGGGTCTACTTTCATAACGGTGCGGTCGAAAGGGAATAACTCGGTGTCCGCAAGACTCAATATCACTGTCCTTTCGCCTGCAGAAATGGCGGAGTACGACAGGCTTAACCCTATAAACCCCAACGTGACAAACCTGTCCGGCGTAAAAATAACAACAGGCTATACCAGGGAGCTTAGGGCGGGCGAGCAGTACGCGGTCGAGGCGGAGCCTCTTCCTTGGTTTACCGATCCGGACAACGTCGAAGTGAAGTGGTCTTCTATGCGCCCCCGCGTCGCCACCGTAGTAGCCGATCCCCAAAACCCGTTTAAGGCGACGATAACCGCCGCAAAGGGCTACATCGACGAAAAAGGAAAGTATATCGAAAACAGCGATGGCATTGCCGAAATCACCGTCACTGTGCAAGCTAAGAATACGCTTAATCCTTACGTTTATTCGATATGGATAACAGTCCACAAGGAATACATAGTCGAGGCGGGGACGCTCACCAAGTATAACGGCTCCGACGCGGTAGTGAATATTCCCGAAAGTCTGAAGATTAAGACAATCGGAAGGAACGCATTCGCCAACCGCCACGACATAACAGAAGTGACTGTGCCCGAGGGGGTGGACAGGATAGAGTACGCTGCGTTCTACTTTATGAAGAACCTCAAAAAGATTAAGCTACCGTCTACCATAAAGTTTATAGACGAGTGGGCGTTTGCCGGTCACGCCACAGGCAGGGACGGCATTACCACCGCACTTAATGTTTTGGATACGACGGCGTTTGTCAACCCCGTACAGGTGGGGGCTCGCGCTTTTATAAACCAGTTGGTGCTGGGTACCGATGTTGCCGTGGTGAACTTTACAAACTATTATCCGTGGTATGCGGAGAGCGACATCAAGTTTTTTGGTACCTCGTATACCAAGTTTGACACAAAAATGTTCCGCTCGATCGGCGGGTTTGCGTTTTATAACTGCAACTGCCTTAGCGAAATCGATCTTACGGGCGCGCGGTATTTGGCGCCGATGGCTTTAGCCTATGTGGGGAACGACGCCGCGTATTTTAGCGGCGTCTATCCCGGCATTCCCACGTTAGGATATCTTAATCTTAAGTTTAGCGCGGATACTTCTCTTGGACCGCAGTCGGTTTATTACACGGGTATTAAGAATTTAACCCTGCCCATGAGCAGGATACCCATGTTGGCTTTCGCTGTTTCCCCTTTCTTACAAAATGTGACTTTTACAGGCGAAAATCTTGTTGTGGAAAGATATGCGTTCAGCGCCACCTTTATGGAAGCGGAATATATGAAAGGTCCGGGTAGCATAACCTTTAAGGGTACGGTGGATTATATAGGAGATTACGCGTTCTCCGATCAACAGAATCCGTGCGTGGAATTAAACAGCCTGACATTTGAAAAAACGGTAAGGCACATCGGCGAAGGGGCGTTTTACAGGGCGGGGTTGCCGGCGACACTGACGTTGCCTGGCGGACTGGAATATTTGGGAGAGGCCGCTTTCGGTAACAATACCAACCTTACTACTTTGAGAATACCCGCGAACCTTACGGCGCTGGTAAATATGGGACGGGCGTTCAGCGGTAATTCAAACTTCAGAACTATCCAGGTCTTGCCCGGCAATCCGAAGTATTCGGTGTCTGTTGTCAGCGAAAGCGATATACTTGTGTATGGAGAGGGCGGCGATTACGAAATGGTGCTTGTACCCAATGGAAAGTCGTTTACTTCGTTCGTTGTGCCCGCGGCAGTTACAGTTTTGGGCGAGAACGCGTTTGGCTTTAACCGCAACCTTACGACTGTCGATTTAAGCAACGTGAGAGAGATCAAGCCTTACGCCATGGCAAATATGCCCTCCCTCACAAGTGTAACGCTCCCCGCGGATTTCACCGATATCCCCGCTTACTTTTTGTACGGCAGCGGCGCGAGCGGCGGCTTGACGGTAACAAACACAAGCAACATACAAACGGTGGGAGAGTACGCCTTTGCCAACTCTTCGGTAAGGACGATAAGCCTTGCCGCTTGTACGGAAATGGGTAGCGGCGCGTTTAGCGGAAGCAGGCTTACGTCGTTTACTATACCTACGGGAATCACCAAGGTTCCTACCCGCGCCTTTAATTCCGCAGCCCAACTGACAAGCGTCACTTTCCACAGCGGTGTGACCGAAATAGGAGATTACGCCTTTTCGTCCAGCGGCCTGACCTCGGTGGTTGCCGGCGGCGTCACAAAAATAGGCAATAGCGCATTCTCCGGTTGCAACAGCTTGGCCGAGGCGCAGTTTTCTAACGCTACGGAGATCGGTTCCCGCGCGTTTTACGCAACGTCCGGTAGGGGATACCTCAGCACATTGAATATAGGCGCGGCGCGAACAATAGGTAATTCGGCGTTTGAAAACCAAAGCAGGCTGACCGGCACGTATACGTTGAATTATGTTACGAACATAGGCGCGTACGCGTTTGCCCGCACGGGGATTCCTTCGATCAGGATGGGCAACGTCGTCAGCATAGGCGAGGGCGCGTTTATGGGCTGTAGCAGTTTCCGTGATACCTCAAACACAAGCGGGCGTCTTACCATACCGACTACGACGACATATATCGGACCTCTCGCCTTTGCGCAAAGCGGCGTCCGCGAATTTGCTGTCGCCGCCGGAAACCCGCTTTATAAGACAATCGAAGGAGTGCTGTTTAAGACATACCAGGGAGGAGCGCAGGAACTTGTAGCGTACCCCGCCGCTTCGCAAAGACAAAACAGCTACGACGTACCCGAAGGCACCGTCCGTATCGCGGAATTCGCGTTTTACGGGGTGGGCAGCATAAGCTTTGTCACGCTGCCCTCTACGCTCACTAATATCGGGCATAAGGCTTTCTTTGATAGCCGTGTAAGCACTTACAAATTTATGTCGCTTAACGCTCCCATACTTGAAGCGGCGATTACGCGTATAGACGCGGATGACCAAACTGTCTATTATTGGGCCGTTTATGCTAACTTCTATTCGTATTTCAGCCCCTCGGAAAACCTTACCATGCGTAACGACGCCTACAGTTTCGACGACCTGTACAGGTATAATACCATAACTTCGAGCTTTTCCAACGATAATTGGCGGTCGGCCGACGCGCAAACCGGCGCAAACATCTCGGTCAACGGATCGGGCGATAAAAGGGCGTCGGCAGTGTATAACCTTAACATGATAAGGCCGGGCAACGGCGTAGGTTACACCGACTTTGTCTATGCTTATTATTTTGATAATGTCGATATATGGGGTGAAATACTTGAGGCAAACACCCAAAAAGTCATAAACCTTATCGCGGCACTGCCAAGTGCGCAAAGCGTCAACTCTTACACCTTAGCCGCGCGCTATAAGCCCGACGCAGAGGAAGCCCGCAGAGAGTACGAGCGTCTCACACCGGGGCAAAAAATGCTTGTAAACAACTATACCGCGCTTGGGACTCTTGAAAACAAGATTAACCAGTTGTTCAACTCGACGGACATCTACGACGTGGTATTTATGATTGACGGAAGATTATACGGCTCGGTGCAGAAGGTCGCTTCCGGACAAACGGCAAACGAACCTGTTGCCCCAGAAAGGGCGGACTATACGTTTGACGGCTGGTTTGCCGGAGACACCCGCTTTAATTTTGGCAGCACGAGCATATCGGCAAGCATTATACTGGAGGGCAGATTCAAGTCCGCATTCGTCACGGTGACCTTTGCCGGCGACGTTGACATGGAGCCCCTGATTATCCCTGTCGGGACACGCGCGGAAAAACCCGATGACCCCGTCCGCGACGGATATAGGTTTAACGGCTGGTATGCCGGAAACGTGGAGTATGACTTTGATTTGACCGTCGGCGAGGACATCACCCTTACCGCGCGTTGGACCAAGAAGGCCTGTTGCGGCGGCGGTACGATAAGCCTGTTTAACGGCGGCGGCGGATTGCTGTTAGGGCTTTTAACGCTTGCGACGTTGCTTGGATTAGCCTCGGTACTGCTTGTAAAAAGGCGGCGGGTAAAAACCGAAACAAAGTAAGAACCTAACATTAATCCGCGTCTAATTTTGCACATTTTCGGAATCTTTTCAAGATAAAAAGTGCAACGGAAATGAGATTCACTAAAAATTTCATTCATAACGTTAAATTCAAGCCAAGAAAGCGAGCGCAACGCAAACAAGTTTGCGTTGTCAACCGACGAAGGCTTTCACGAAGTATGAACTCAACCTTTTGCCCTTTTTCCCCTTGAAAAGCTCCTCGAAAAATTTATGCAAAATTAGGCGACTACCTAATACAACATTACAAACCCGCATACTGCCTAAAGCTATAAAAAAACGACGCAAATACCCACAAAATAAGGTTTTGGAGAAAACATGAAAAGAAAAAAACTTTTATTTCTGATGTTATGTATGGCTTGCTTGTTTACAGCCATTCTTTTGGGTTGCAGCGTTGACAGCAGGATTGTACAAGAAAAATGGTGGCTCCCCACCCCCTCCGCCCCCGCCGGCTATCAAAAGGTTTGCATTTATTATAACGGCGGGGAAAACCGAAACTTCACTTACATAGAGTATTTTGTAAAAAATTCTTTAAACGAAAAGGGTGAAACGGTATACTACAGGCTCCCGATTCCTTCAAGCTTGAGCAGCCCCGTGATTGAAATTCCGAACAAGACAGGCTATCGTTTTTACGGCTGGTATCAGGTAAACTTTGATGCGTTCGATACCAGAGAGGAAGAAATATGGACCGAATATATCACCGCGGATGGCGAAAAAAAGAGAGAGCCGGTGCTGAATGTTAATAAGGAGCCGGCTGTTCAGGAAGTGCCGTATCTTGTGAAAGGCGACGAGATTTACGATCCAAACAGGATGCTGACGCTTAGGGACTACGAAAACGAGACGGAAAGCGGTTATAGCGGCGAAAAGCTGTTTATCGGTCCGTGGAACTTTGACTTTGACAAAGTTGACAAGGATATTTGTCTGATAGCCCTTTGGGAGCCGGAAAGGTATTATGTGATTGTTCCGCCCGAAAACAAAAGCGATCTTTTTGACGACGAGAATTACAGAAAGCAGAAGGGTGCGTTGGAATTTGGCAATATCTTGGCAAACGGCGCGCTGCAAAGGCCGACGATAGGTCGTGTGATACCGGAAAAGGCGGGCTTTCAGATGGAGGATTTTTATCTTGACAGGGCATGTACGGTCAGGGTTCCGTTTGATTCGAAGGGCAATTATTATCCCAGGGCGGAGATGATAAAGTCCGCCGACGGCACCGAAAAGTTCAAAGTTTTCCCGATTTATACCAAGTGGATTGATAAAAACTTTAAAAAAATATCGCGCGCCTCCGAACTCAGCAATATATCGCAGACCGGTAAGTACTACATAATGGACGATTTGGACTTTGTAAACCGTACACTGAGTGTAGCTGACGTTTTTCGCGGCGAAATCCGCGGAAATAAACACGTATGGTCGAACTTAAATATTACGATAAACGAAAATCGACCCAGCGTAGGCATGAACACCTACGGCGGCATTTTTAAAGAATTGTCGGGCGCCAAAATCAGAGATATTACCTTTAAAAACCTTAACATAACCTTTGTTCGCCTTAATCCCACGGCTGTGGCTCCTTCCGCGTGGAATAACCCGGTATTGTTTAACGTGTTCGCCAAAAAAATTGAGAGCAGTATTGTGCAAAACATCAATGTAGGCGCGGATTCGTCTTTTTCGATAATAAGCTATGTAGTGTTTCAATTTCTCATGGGGCCTGTGATAGACGAGAACGGGCACCCTTACAGAGTGGGGCGGGTAGAAGGTACCGAGCGTACTTACGACGTAAAGGCGGATGCAAACGGCGATTATCCCGAGGAAGGCAGTATATACGGCGGCTTTGTGTTAAAATACGACAAGGACGATTATGGCAAGTACGTACTGAAAAGGGTTAGTCTTACCGACCCGGAGGACGGAAGAAGGCTGTACGGCAACGAGATAATAGACCCGCCGTCCTCTGCTCCCGAAATCGGCATAGGACAGACGGAGGACAACTTTGGCTTTGGCGTTGACAGTGACGTACTCGACTGCAGTAACAGTATTGTTCAAAAGAAAATGCCGTTGCTTTGGCGGGTGACATACAGCCCCGGGGATGATTCGTTGCGACCGCTGCCCGCGAGTGATTACGCTGATAAGGCGACCGCCGACGGGATGGAATGGGCGGGTTGGTACGAATTTGACGAAATCACCCACGGCTATAAGAGGTTTGATTTTACATTCGGAACAGATAAGCCCGTGGTGCTTACGGCAATGTGGAAGTTGCGGGCATAGAGCAAAGAGCCCAGTAATAAAATAAGGTCAATTAATTTTTGCTTGAATTAAAAATATTTAAAAATCTTTAGGAGGTCTTTATGAAAAAGTTTACAAAAATAATTTGCGTCGCGCTTTGCGTGATCCTGGTTTCGGGCTTTGCCACAATGTTTGTGGCATGCAAACCCAAACCCGTGACGGTCACATTTGAGTACAGCGCCGGCAACAGGGTCACCCGCGAGGTGAATTCGGGGCAGAGGATACCTGGCGACAAGATTCCGTCCGAGCCGAAGCCGACAAGCGAAAAGGTGTTCGATTTCTGGAGTGACGACGGAACTACCGACTACATCGCAAAGAAAAGCCCCGGCTCGGACGTTACGCTGAGGCCTGTTTTCAGAAACAGGCGGCAGAACGAGGTTGTCGTTTGGTTCGATTCCGACGGCGGCAGCTATGTCAAATCGCTGACGGTAATATCGCCGGGCACGGTGACCAAGCCGACGGATCCCACCTTGGCTAACGCAGAGTTTGACGGCTGGAAGCTGACCGGGGGCGAGGGCGGAGAGTTTGACTGGAGCGCCCCTATTACTCACGACACCTTTCTTAAGGCGCTATGGATCGAAGGTAAGGGAAAGATTTTAGTCCAAAGCAGCGGCGACTTTGACGGTGTGTTTTCGCCCTTCTTTTCTACGTCCGCTTATGACGCCGGCATTGTGGGCGAGACGCAAATAGGCATGCTTTCGTCAGACCGCCAGGGCTTGATATACGTCGGCGAGGACGTACCCTCCGTGGCTAAGGATTATAATTTTACCACATATCTTTACGGAGAAGAAAATCCCAGTTCCGACAAAATCAGCGACGCGATGGAACAAACCACTATTACCGGCAAGGATTTTTATACCGAATATAATTTTGTTATTAAAAACGGCATAAAATTCAGCGACGGCAGCGACCTTACGATAAAGGACGTACTATTTAATATGTACGCGTTTTTGGATCCCGTTTATACGGGCTCGAGCACCATGTATTCCACAAACATACTTGGATTACAGGCGTACAGGATGCAGAATGACCAAATAGGCGACCGGGGCGACGTGGATAACAACGCGGCGTTCAGCAACCTTGCCCGCAAAAGGAGAACCAACCTTACGGACTATTTTGAGCCCGAACAGAACAGAAGAAACGAAAACCGCAAAGATATAGCGGCGATGGAACCCTATAGCGACGGCAGAAGCGTAGAGCAGACCGTTATGGAAGACGCATACCGCCTGCGCGAGATGTTTTGGAGGGAGCTTAAGTCCGACGCTGTGTCTGCGTGGAGTTCCGTCGAGGGTGTAGCTAAGGATTATTGGGAGTACGGCTTTGAGGACGGCGAATACTGGAAGGTATTCCTTTTGATGGAAGGGCTGTTGGAGGTCAAGTATAAGAGCAACGGCGAGGTTGATAAATGGCCCAATCAGGGAGCCGACCCCGCCCTCACCGGAACGCCGGGCTATCCCAAGAAAATCGGCGATCCGTGGGTCGTATTCGACGAGGCTCATAAATATGAGTTCTGGGAGCAAGAAGACCTTATCAAAATAGTGTTCAACGGTAAGATGGGCATAATGGGCACCGACAACGGCAACTATAACAGCATTGACTGGAAAAACGGCGTTACTACCGAACGCCCCAAGGTTGATTTTACAGTTGACGCGGCCGGGAACATCACCGGTCTGCCGATTGGAAACGTCGCGACAGACAAAAACAGCACCAATACCTTTGTCGGCCGCGTAAACAACACCTCCACCTTTTCCCGTTTTTTGACTGCGGGGCTTAGGGAAGTCGCCCTTTACTGGGGATCGGGCGGCGAGCTGTTTTCGTACATGACGGCGGAAGAAAGGTCGATACACTATAAAAAAAGCTTACAGGACGGGCTGGCGGTTCCGACAATCAGCGGCATCACCGTGGACAAGGTAAGGAGCTTTAAGGACATAGACGGCGTAGTAAAGACGTATAATAACGACCATTACGTCCTAAAAATAAAAATTTTCGGAGTGGATCCCAAGGCGATTCTTAACTTCGCGTTTTCGGTGTCCCCCATGAGCTATTATTCCAATCCTGCCGGTAAGGGCCCTACGGGCTTTAACAGTTCGGACGGATATCTTGGCTTTAAGTATCCCGGTGTAGACGGCCATACCGACCCACAAACGGCGCACTTAGGGTTTAAGCAGCTTGATTTCGATTATTTTAATAAGATTTTCCGCCATACCGATATTCAGGGCGTACCCGTGGGCGCGGGGGCGTTCAGGGCGACCAACGCCGCCGGAAATAAAGTTGGCCCCGGAGTCACCGCCGTCGAATTTTACGCGGACAGTCAGGTCAACTTCAGGCGAAACGATTATTTTTATACCACCGGCGCCGATATGAACAACGTCAGGTTCGAGTATATGAAGGTCAAGGTTATTGACACAACCAAGGTCGTAGAGGCGCTGCGCCAGAGGGATATTCACGTCGGCGACCCCAACGCCAAGCAACAAAACGTTGACGAACTGAAAAAAATCCCGTACCTGGACAGTCAGCTTATCAGAAACAACGGCTATGGTTATGTCGGCATAAACGCGAGGTTTGTTCCGGACATCGAGATAAGGCAGGCAATTATGACTGCCCTTAATAAGGATCTTATCCGTAACTACTACAAAAACCCGGATCTTTGCGAACTAATCAACCGTGGTTTAAGTTTAGAGAGCTGGGCGTATCCCAAGGGGGCAAGCGACGCGTACCCTTATTTAAGCGAGCAGGAAGCCGAAATCGCAATCAGAACGCTGGTAAGTGCAGCCGGCTTTAAAGACGCCCCGCTGCGAAACGGCGCGTATACAAAAAATGCGGGCAATGACGGCACAAGGGATCTTAAATTTACCTTTACGATCGCCGGAGCCTCGACCGACCACCCCGCCTTCGATATGTTCTTGGACGCGGCTAAGCTACTCAACAAATGCGGCTTTAACATAACGGTTAAGCCCGACCCCTACGCGCTTGCCAAGCTTCCCTCCGGATTGTTGGAGGTCTGGGCGGCAGCGTGGGGCGCGGGCATCGACCCGGATATGTATCAGGTCTATCACAAAAAGTCGACCGCTACGTCTACCACCGCATGGGGCTACCGTTACCTTTTGGACGAGGGCAGGGGAACTGCGGATGAACTCAAGCTTATAGATGATCTTTCCAAGCTTATCGACGCCGCCCGCCAGACTACAGTACAGTTGGAAAGGACGAGAATATACGCGGAAGCACTCAGTTATGTCATGGATCTTGCGGTTGAATACCCTACCTATCAAAGAAGCAACCTTATAGCTTATAACAGAGATATAATTGACGTTACCACGTTAGCCCCGGGTGCGACGCCTTTTTACGGCCCGTTTGCCGAGGTTTGGAATATAAGGCTTAGATAACGGTCAGGGGTTGGGGGTTAGGGATTAATGGTCAATGACCGGTAATAGTTATTTTTTATTTTAAATTTGATTTTCCTTAATCCCCAACCCCTAATCCCTTAACTGACACTACTGACCATTGACCACCTGTCACCGGTCACTAACCATTCCGATTTAAAATGGAGAAAAAATGGTTAAATACGTAATAAAAAGACTGCTGTTGTGCGTGCTGATATTGTTCGGCGTATCCGTTTTGCTGTATATATTGATTCGGACGATGCCTCAAGATTATGTCGACTTAAAAATGCAGGCGCATTTGCAGAACGGTACGGTCAAGCAAGAAGACGTGGACAACATGAAACGTCTGTACGGCCTTAGCATCGACTATCCCGTCGACGCAGCAGGCAACATTTTGACTACGCACATTACGGCCTTCGAAAACTTTTTCGCGGTATTCAAAAGCTATATCAGCGGGTATTGGAACTGGCTGTACAGCGTTTTTCAAGGTGATTTGGGCTTGTCGTTCAAGTACGGGCGTCCCGTGGGCGAGGTTATATTCTCTTATATGGGAATATCTTTCGCCCTTTCAGGCATCGCGCTTATTTTTCAGTTTTTAATCGGTATCCCCTTGGGCATACTGTCCGCCACGCGACAGTATTCGGCGATGGACTATACCGTGACGGTTATAGTGTTGATGGGTATTTCACTGCCGAGTTTCTTTTTGGCTATGCTTTTATTAAGCGTATTTTCCAAAACATTGAATTGGTTTCCTTATCAGGGCTTGGTGTCGTCAGACAAGATGTACACAGGCTTTCGTTTATTTATAGACAAGGCATGGCACATGGTATTGCCGGTAACCACCTTGCTTCTTTTGAGTATAGGCGGTAATATGCGTTTTGTGCGGACCAATATGTTAGAGGTTTTAAACGCGGATTATATCAGGACGGCGCGCGCCAAGGGTTGTAGCGAAAAGCGCGTCGTCTATAAGCACGCATTCAGAAATACGTTAGTACCCATTGTCACAGGGCTCGCCGGAGTGCTGCCGGGTCTCTTTGGCGGCGCGATGATTACCGAGACTGTCTATGCCATACCCGGAATAGGAAAGATGGCGTTGGACGCAATGAATATGGGCGATATACCGTTTATAATGGGTTATAATATGTTTTTGGCGATACTCAGCGTGCTGGGTACGCTTTTGGCAGACCTTGCTTACGTTCTGGTTGACCCCAGAATCAAAATCACGAGATAGGGAGGAAAAATATGGATAAAGATAACGAAAAAATTTCTCCCGAAATCGACGTCGCCGAGGTGATTGTCAGCCAGTCGCAGGCGGAGCTTGCGGTGGAGGAAAACAAGACAAAAATTATCTCTCCCGGCCGCATGGTGCTGAAAAGGTTCTTTCGTTCAAAGCTGTCGGTTGTCGGCTTAGTGACGTTAGTTATTTTGTTTGCTTTCTCGATTTTCGGGCCGTTCATTTCTAAGTACGGCGAGCAGACTCCCGACGATAACCGGCCTTTGCCCAGCGCAATGGACTACGAAATGCCCAATATTGATACGATATCCGACCCCGATAGTGTGCTTTTTGTCGCGGAACAGTTCTTGGGGGGCAGGTTTATCGCTATTGAGCCGGGCGATACGTCTGTGGAAATAGCTAAAAAGGCAAATCAGAATAAATTAAGGATGCACGACACATTATCTAACCTCGTATTATATCCGGACAGGGTGGGCAGCTTTAAGCGGCCGGGCGAGGAAGAGCCGACTTATTTTACTACTGAAAAATCGCTTAACTCCGTTACCATTTACGAATTGGAAAGGACGGGAACCGAAGCAAACGGCGAGCCGGTTTATTCTAAAAGAATTACCTCTATAATCAGGAGAACGCAAAGCGCGAGGATAAAAAACATCGACGCGATGCCTTCGTGGGATCACTGGCTGGGCACGGACGAGTACGGTTTTGACGTTTTTACAAGGTTAATGTACGGCGGGCGGATTTCGCTTTCGCTCAGCTTTATCGTGATATTTATAGAGTTAATTTTGGGCATACTGTTCGGGGGGCTGGCAGGGTATTTTGGCAAGTGGGTAGATCAAATTATAATGAGAATCATAGATATCCTCAACTGTTTGCCCGGTATTCCCCTTATGCTTATCTTCAGCTCGATTTTGGACGGATTAGGGGTGGGAGAATCCGTGAGAATCTTTTTTCTTATGGGAATGCTTTCACTTTTGGGCTGGACGGGCATAGCGCGAACGGTGCGCGGGCAGATTCTTATGTTGCGAGAACAGGAGTTTATGGTGGCGGCGGAGGCCTTGGGGCTGTCCGTGCCAAGGCGGATTGTCAAGCATCTTGTGCCCAACGTGATGCCGCTTTTGATAGTGGGCATGACGCTGGGTTTAGGCGGGGTTATTTTAAGCGAGGCTACGCTAAGCTTTTTGGGTATGGGCATCAGAAAGCCTTTCGCCGCGTGGGGCACCATGATTAATTCGGCAAATGACCCCATAGTGTTGCAGTACTTTCCGAATCAATGGGTTCCTGCCGGTATCATGATTGTGCTGGTGGTGCTTGCATTCAACTTTGTGGGCGATGGTCTGC
>WRDI01000012.1 GCA_009783515.1 Bacillota bacterium
GCTCAGTGAAAGATAATTTTTAGTAATGTACCATAAAGATTGAGTATTTATGTGCTGAAAAAAACACAACCATCATTGAGCATTGAGCATTGCGCATTAAAAAGGAGAACTCATGTTAAAAAACAAAAAACAATTCTTAGTCATCGGGCTTGGCAACTTTGGCGCGAGCCTCTCAAAAACCCTGTACGAAAGGGGCGCGGACGTAATGGCGGTCGACAAAAACTACGACATAATCAACGCCTTCGAGCCCTTTTGCTCTCAAGCGGTATGCCTTGACGCGACCGAGGAGCAGCAGCTTAACAAAATCGGCCCCGCCGGCTTTGACGAGGCCTTTGTCTGCATAACCGACATAAAAGCGAGCATTTTTATTTGCCTTTCGCTCTTGCAAGCGGGCGTAAAAAGGGTGACGAGTAAGGCGGCGGACGAAAAGCATAAATTGGTGCTGCAAAAATTGGGCGTCCACCGCGTCATTATTCCCGAGCAGGAAATCGGGCACAAGCTTGCGCTCAATGTCATACGCCCCAACATGATAGAGGTTTTGTCGCTGTCCGAAAACTTTACGCTTGTCGAGATTAAAACCCCCGAAAAATGGCAGGGCAAGACCGTAATTGAATTAGATTTGCGCCGGAACGAGCGGGTTTATGTTTTAGCGGTCAAGCGCGGCGAGGATATTATGACCGAGGGACTAAGAGACATTCGCTTGGAAACCGACGATTTGTTGCTTGTTTACGGCACGAAACGCCAAACGGACAGACTTGCCGACAAAGCCACTAAAAACGTGGTTGATGAAAATTCGTGAATAAAGGCAGCTATAAATTAGCGAGCGGGGAATATTAGTATTCTTCTACTCCCAATAATTGTCCGACGGTTACGTCAAAAATTTTCGCTATTTCGCATAATATTTCAAAGCTTGGCCGTATGCTTCTGTTTTCCCAGTCCCTTATAGAGGTGTCTGTTACATTTAATTTTTTTGCCAACTGCATTTGCGTTAATTCCCTCTCTTTTCTCATCTCTTTTAATGTTTTTCCAAATTTCATAATAATTCCTCACAAGTGTATAAAATAATTTGCTATAATTTATAATTCTTCGTTTAAAAGATAATCTAACGAAGCATCCAATATTTTTGCTATTTTGACGAGCAAATCTTGGCTCGGTTCTCTATGATTTTTACCGACAGCCTCATAATTTTGATACGCCCTCAGCGGAATGTTTAATAGTTCCGCTATCTTTTTTTGAGTGAAATTATTATAAATTCTTTCCTCTTTTAGCTTTATTGCAAAACTTTTCATCCAAAGCAGCCTCCTTGTGTTTGACATTATAACTCAATATGAGTTATAATGTCCATGTATCGCTCAAATAAAGCGATAAAAAAGGAGGAGTTGCATTATGAGAGTACAACAATGCAAAAACTGTACACATTATACCGCTTACCATAAAAAACTGCCCGCAAGCTACTGCCGATTGACCAACGGCTTTTGTTCTAAGCACGACAAACCGCAATCGCAGCACCAAGCCTGCGAGAATTTTGTAAGCAACGAGCAAAAAGAAAAACGGGACGAATTCATACTGTTTCACTCTTTGGAGTGCGCTTTAAAATCCATAGATCAAATCGCCCAAATCCTGAAAGAAAAGGAAGAAGATAATCAGCCCTGACAAACCTGCTTTCTGTCCTGCTCTCGGAGTAAAATTTACTCCGAGTTTTTTATTCCGAAATATTGTAGATTTCGTTTGACTAAAACCCCCGTTAAGTAGTATAATTACGTAGAAAAACTACACAATCAGGAGTAAAACATGAAACCCACATATTACCCGGAACCCTTTCGAATCAAAAGCGTAGAGCCTATCAAAATGCTGACAAAAATGCAGCGCAAACAAAAAATCAAGGACGCCGACTACAACGTCTTTAACCTTGTCAGCGAGGACGTATACATAGACCTTCTGACCGACAGCGGTACGGGTGCCATGAGCACCGCGCAGTGGGCGGGTATAATGGAGGGCGACGAGTCGTACGCGGGCGCAAGGTGTACCCGCCATGTGGTGGCAAACGCGCGCGAAATTTTTGGTTTTCCGAATATTCAGCCCGTGCACCAGGGGCGGGCGGCGGAAAAGGTGTTGCTCCCCATACTTCTCAACAACAAAAAATACGCGATTTCTAATATGCACTTCGACACCACCCGCGCCCATGTCGAACTTGCGGGTGCCCGCGCCGTCGATTGTGTCGTGCCCGAAGCGCTTGATACATCCATTATTGCGGACTTTAAGGGCAACATGGACAACGTCCGACTTGACGAATTAATCCGCAAAATAGATCCCCAAAACATCGGCGTGGTAATAATCACCGTCACAAATAATTCGGCGGGCGGTCAGCCCGTTTCCGTCGCCAACATGCGCGAGACGCGAAAGGTGGCGGATAAGTACGGTATTCCCGTGATGATTGACGCGGCGCGGTGCTTTGAGAACGCCTTTTTTGTCAAGCGGCGCGAGACGGAGTTTAAGAATAAAAGTTTAGCCGCCATAGTCAAAGAAATGTTTGTGTGCGCGGATTACTTCACCATGAGCTGCAAAAAGGACGCCATCGTCAACATGGGCGGTCTTATTGGTTGCCGCGACAAGGCGGCGTTCGAGCTTGTCAAACAACGGTGCATCTCTTACGAGGGCTTTATCACCTACGGCGGCATGAGCGGGCGCGATTTGGAGGCGCTCGCTATCGGCTTAAAAGAGGGAATGGATGAGGATTTTTTGCGCTACCGCATCGGGCAAATGGAGTATTTGGGGGCTTTACTCGATAAGGCCGGGATTGCTTATCAGTCCCCTGCGGGCGGTCACGCGATATTTGTGGACGCGAAAAAGTTGCTGCCGCATATACCTTACTATGAATTCCCCGCGCAGGCGCTTGCCATCGAGTTGTACGTTGAGGCGGGAATAAGGGCGTGCGATATAGGCTCGTATATGTTGGGCAACGACCCCGACACCAAGGAGCAACTAAAAGCGGATTTCGAGTTTACCCGCCTTGCCGTGCCGCGCAGGGTGTACACGCAGGCGCATTTGGACGTGGTTGCCGCGGCGCTTATCAATATTAAAAAGCGCGCATCAAAAATTAAGGGGTATGAAATTGTCGAAGAACCGCCAGTTTTACGGCACTTTACGGCGAAGCTAAGGCCGCTGGGAAAAGAATAGAGAATAAAAAACAGGGGCTAGAGAGATTAGGCGCGAGGATTAAGCGGTCGATTTGACATATATTTTTTTAGGTTTTTTGTTGTAAGACAGCCCTTTTATTTGACAAAAACGCGCCGGTTGTGTACAATATAAAAAGAAAAAAAACGGAGTCCGTCCCCATAAATGCGGATTCTCAAAGGAGTTAAAAATGCGTTCCACAAGACAAGAAATCGCATTAGTCGACGAAGTCAGTGCGGCAAATTATAAGCCGTTGCCCGTCGTTCTTTCCCACGGCGAGGGAATTTGGGTCACAGACCTTGAGGGCAAGCGTTATATAGACATGCTTGCTTCCTACTCATCGCTCAACCATGGTCACCGTCATCCCAAAATCATAAAGGCGCTAAAGGACCAGGCGGACAGAATCACCATCACGTCGCGCGCCTTTCACAACGACCAGATGGGCGAGTGTCTGCAAAAATTGTGCGCGGTATCGGGCTTTAAGAAATCTCTGCCCATGAACACAGGCGCGGAGGCTGTCGAGACGGCGGTCAAGGCGGCGCGCAAATGGGCGTACCTTAAAAAAGGCTTGCTTGACGGCGAGATTATCTGCTGTAGCGACAACTTCCACGGCAGAACGGTGACGATTATCAGCTTTTCGTCCGAGCCGCAGTACCGTGAGGGCTTTGGACCATTTACTCCCGGCTTTAAGTTAGCGAAATACGGTGACATCAAATCAATGGAGGCTTTGGTTACGGATAAGACGATTGCGGTTATGCTTGAGCCCATTCAGGGCGAAGCGGGTGTCATCGTCCCTCCGGCGGGCTACCTTAAAGCGGTGCGCGAGCTGTGCGACAAGTACAAGATTTTGATGATTTTGGACGAGATTCAGACCGGTTTTGGACGCACGGGCAAAATGTTCGCGTTCGAGCACGAGGGAATTCGTCCCGACGTCTTGGTGGTAGGCAAGGCTTTGGGCGGCGGCGTGTACCCCGTGTCCGCGATGCTGTCCGACGAGGACGTCATGGACGTGTTCCGCCCCGGCGATCACGGCTCGACCTTTGGCGGGAATCCCTTGGGCGCGGCAGTCGCCTCCAGGGCGTTGGATGTTTTTGCCGAGGAAAACTTGGTTGAGAAGTCGCGCGAGCTCGGCGAGTATTTTATGGGGCTGTTACGCACCATTAAATCCCCCGCGATTAAGGAAATTCGCGGCAAGGGGCTGATGATTGGCCTTGAAATCAAGCCGGAATACGGCGTGGCGCGCCCGTACTGCGAAAAGCTGATGGAAGCGGGACTGTTGTGCAAAGAAACGCACGCGCAGACGATTAGGTTTACTCCGCCGTTAGTTATCACGAAGGACGAGATTGATTGGGCGTTTGAGAAGATTAGAAAAGTGATTGAAGGATAGTAATAATGCTCAATGCTGAATGAAGGATAGATTAAGTTAAGTTTGGCCACTCAAAAAACAGACGTTTGGTTTCGGACGTCTGTTTGATTTATTATAGGGTTTTTTTCGCTATCCACTGTCCGCCGCAAACTGTTACCCTTTGGAAAACCAAAGCGCAAAACTAATTTTGGTTAGCCCGATCTTCATTGAGCATCGAGCATTAAGCATTAAAACTCGATTCCTTTCCTTGCCCGCACTCCCTTCTCAAACGGGTGTTTTTCGGCGGAAACTTTAGATATATAGTCGGCGGTTTTTAAAATTTGTTCGCTTGCCGAGTGTCCTGTTAAAATTACTTCAACGCCTGATTTATTTTGTAGGAAGCGAATGAGGTCAGTTTCGGGGATTATGCCTAAAGAAACGGCGTCTAAAATTTCGTCAAGGATTATTACGTCCGCGCCGCCGCTTGCGGCAATATTTTCGACCGCGCTAAACAGGCTTTGGGCGTATTTTTTATAATTTTCTTTCTCTTGCTCGTTCATCTGAAAATAAAAGGGAAGTTTTGCGGGAGCGTCGCCCAAAGAAAAGTTTTTAAGCGTTTTTAAGGTTTTTAACTCATTTGACGCGTCGGTTTTTAAAAACTGCGTCAAATGTACGCGCAAACCCGCGCCCAAAGCGCGCACGGCAAGTCCCACCGCCGCCGTCGTTTTGCCTTTCCCGTCGCCGTGATAGACGTGAATTAGTCCGTTTGTCACAGGCCTGCCTCCTTAGAAAATAGAGATTAGAAAATAAATAACGGATATTGAAGATATTATAGCAAGAATTATGTTTTTTGGCAAATAAAAAGTGGGCACGCTAGATTCAGAGGGTGACCTTTTCATAGGGACGACCGGTGGTCGTCCCTACTGATACGACAGCATTTTTCTGTCTTTAATATTCAAAACCATTGACAACGCCGCCCCTAAAAATATATAATAACATTTGTGAAAGCGTTTGTACCCGAAAGGGCTTGGGTGGAAATAAATCTTGATAATATCGCGCATAATTACGCGTCGTTTAAACGGTTGACTAAGACGCGCGTGATGTGTGTAATCAAAGCCGACGGCTATGGTCACGGCTCGGTCGCGCTCGCGCAAAGATTAGAAAAAGAGGGTTGCGACGCTTTTGGCGTGGCCACTTTGGACGAGGGATTAGAACTGCGGCGGGCGGGAATCCATTCCTTTATTTTGCTGTTCAATCATGTGAGCGCGCACAGGTTAGTTGAGGCGATAAACGCAAATCTTACCATGACTATTTATTCCCTCGACATGGCGAAAGAAATTTTTACCGCCGCCCGAATCTGTAATAAAATCGTAAATGTGCACGTTAAAATAGACACCGGAATGACTCGGATAGGTTTTAATCCGGACAGAGCGCTATTAGGTTTACAATACGCCCACAAGTTACCCAACTTAAAAATCGAGGGGGTTTATACGCATTTTTCCTCCGCCGACGAAACGGATTTTGCTTATACCGACGCGCAAATCGCCAAATTCCAAAAGGTCTGCGAACAAGCGGAAGCGGCGGGAATCCATATCCCCATTAAACACGCGGCGGGTAGCGCGGCGGCAATGCAACACCCCAAGGCGCGGTTGGACATGGTGCGGATAGGCATTTCGCTTTACGGTTGCTATCCAAGTCGCGAGGTAATAGTCCCTAAAGGCTTTGAATTAAAGCCCGCGATGCAGTTTAAGACGCAAATTTACCGCATAAACGAAGTGGATGAGGGCGTCGCGGTCAGTTACGGCAGGCGATTTGTGACGGCGCGGAAAACAAAACTCGCAACCATTCCTATAGGCTATGCCGACGGGCTTAGCCGCGTGATGATGGGAAAGCTGACGGTGCTTATTAACGGGCAGGTTGCCCACGTCGTCGGCAGGATATGTATGGACCAATGTATAGTCGATATTACGGATGTTGAGGGCGAGGTAAAGATTTTGGACGAGGTGGTGGTGTTTGGCGGGCAAAACGGCGCGTTTTTGCCCGTTGAAGCGACCGCCGACGCTATGGGGACGATCAACTACGAAATTTTATGTATGGTCGCCCGCCGCATTCCGCGGATTTATTTCGAGGACGGGCAAATTGCAGAGGTAAAGAATTATTTGATTGAAGAGGAGTTGTTCTAATGGGCACGACGGAAATCAAACAAAAAACAATTACGGCGATAAGGGTAACGGCGGCGGAGGCTGTAGAGAGGGCGAAAAGCGGGCATCCCGGCCTGCCCCTCGGCGCGGCGGCGATAGGGTATGAGTTGTACGCCAACCATTTAAACGCCGACCCCCGCGACCCCGCCTATATCAATCGCGACAGGTTTGTGCTGTCCGCGGGGCACGGCACCATGCTGATGTACGGGCTTTTGCACCTTTTTGGCTATGACGTAAGCATGGAGGACATCAAAAACTTCCGCCAATTAGGGAGTAAGACCCCCGGCCACCCCGAACTGGGCGTCACTCCCGGGGTTGATATTTCCACGGGACCGTTGGGGCAGGGGATTGCAAACGCGGTGGGCTTTGCGATGGCTGAAACCATGCTTGCCAACCGCTTCAACCGCGAGAACTTCAAGGTTTTTGATAATTACACCTACGCTTTTTGCGGCGAAGGGTGTCTTATGGAGGGCATACAGTACGAGGCGGCGTCTTTGGCGGGCACGCTTAAACTCGGCAAACTGATAGTCCTTTACGACTGCAACAAAATCACCATCGAGGGGGACAGCGACGTCGCCTTTGACGAGGACGTGGCGGCGCGGCACAGGGCACAGGGCTGGCAGACCTTGTATGTCGAGGACGGCAACGACCCTTTGGCAATCGGTCGCGCGATAAAAAAGGCGAAGGCGGAGAAAAACAAGCCGTCGTTTATCGCAATCCGCACCCGTATTGGCTTTGGGTCGGCAAAGGAGGGGCTGGCGGCTTCCCACGGCGCGCCTCTTGGGGAGGCCAACGTCAAATTATTAAAAGAGAAGCTGGGGTGGGATTATCCCGATTTCACAGTTCCCGACGAGGTGTACGCGCACTGCCGTGAAAAATTTGAAAGGGGAGTAAAGGCGCGGAAAAAATGGGACAAAATGATGAGGGAGTATGCGGTCGCGCACCCCGAATTATACAAGGAATTTAAGGCGGCGGCGGAGGGGCGGCATAACGTCGATTTTGACGCCATGTACGCGCTTTTTGATAGTGGCGCGGTCGCCACACGCAAAGCCAGCCATATAATTTTAAACCGCATAGCCAAAGAATGTCCCGAATTTGTCGGCGGCTCGGCGGACTTAGGCCCCAGTAATCTGACGGTTATGGACGGGGCGGGCGACTACTCCAAAGACGACAGGGCGGGGCACAACCTCCATTTTGGCATACGCGAACACGCTATGGCGGCGATTTGTAACGGATTGGCGGCTTACGGCGGCGTCAAACCCTTCTGCGCCACGTTTTTCTCGTTCAGCGACTACATGAAAAACGCGATTCGCATGAGCGCGATTATGGAGCTGCCCGTGATTTACGTTTTGACGCACGACAGCATAGGCGTGGGCGAGGACGGTCCCACGCACCAGCCCATAGAGCATTTGGCGGGCTTACGCGCCATGCCGCATTTGCGGGTTTTCCGCCCCGCCGACGGCAAGGAAACGGTTGCGGCGTACGAGGCGGTTTTTTCTTCAAGATACCCCACGGCGATTGTGGCGTCGCGCCAAGACCTGCCTTTGTTGAAGAACACGGGGCGGGGGGCGTTAAAGGGCGGGTATGTTGTATATGACGTCCCAAATTTTAAGGCGATAATTTTGGCGGCGGGCAGCGAGGTTTCTATTTCCGTCGCGGCGGCGGAGGCATTGGGACACGAGGGCGTGGCGGTACGGGTGGTGTCCATGCCGTGCTTTTCATTATTCGAGCAGCAAAGCGCGGAATATAAGGAAAGCGTGTTGCCGTGTAAAGTGAGGGCAAGAGTGGCTGTGGAGGCGGGCGCGTCCCAGCCTTGGGGGCGTTATGTGGGTTTGGACGGCGAATATGTTTGTATTGATAGGTTTGGGGAGTCAAGCAAGCCGGAAATGTTGTTTGAGAAGTACGGGATTACGGCGGGGAATGTGATTGAAAAGGTGAAAAAAGTGCTTTATTAACGAAGGTTTTAACCTCTTTTGTCATCCTGAGTGAAGCGAAGGATCTATTCCTTGTTTTGACAAAAGGTTGAGATTCTTCGCTTCGCTCAGAATGACATTTATAAAATTGCGCATTGAGCATTAAAAACCAAGCAACGAAACGAGGAGAAGCCCCCCATGTACTCATTCTACGCCTTCCTGTCCCGCATGAAATATATCAGCCGCTGGGGGCTGATGAAAAGCCTTCAGCCCGAAAACGTCGCCGAGCATAGCTTAGAGGTCGCGCTGATTGCCCACGCCCTCGCCATTATCGAAAACCGCGTGTTCGGTAAGGCTTTAAACGCCGACCGCGTGGGGATGACGGCGGTTTTCCACGACGTGAGCGAGGTTTTGACCGGCGACCTGCCCACCCCCGTCAAGTATTTTTCGTCTGACTTGGCAAAAGCGTACAAGAGCGTGGAGGCGGACGCCGCGGACAGGCTGCTTAAACTCCTGCCCGACGAGATTAAGGGGGACATCGCCTGCGTGCTTGACCCCCCGCGTGACACCTATGAGTTTTTATTGGTCAAATGCGCGGACAAACTCGCCGCGTATGTCAAATGTATCGAGGAGTTAAGGAGTTTTAACAACGAGTTTAAGTCGGCGGAAAAAAGCACCAAAGCCGCGCTTGACGAAATGGCCGCGGAAGTGCCCAGTGTGCGTTATTTTATGGACAATTTTATCGGGATGTATTACAAGAATTTGGACGAGTTGATGTAGTTTAATGCACAGTGCTCAATGCGTAATGCGGGGTGAAGGTCAGATTAATTCAAATTTTCGTAGGGGCGACCACCTGTCGCCCACTTTAATAGACCTGTCCGCTAACCCATACGGCGCAAACGGCGGCGTTTTTTCGGAGTAAAATTGTCACCGAAAAAGCTGCGCTTTTTCTAAAATGCTCACTCGTAGTTCCACTACGAGTTCCGCTTTTTGACAATTTTCTTCACAAAAATCCGCTCGCCGTTTGACCGCATGGGTTAGCGGACAGGTCTAATAAAAAACCGCTTATTTCCCGAAAAACTGCTGTCATTCGCAATTCGGACGACAGGCGGGCGAACACTGTTTGCCCCTACGGATACGCTTTATCGGAGCTTTTTGCAAAGCCTTGCATACGTGTTGACCTTTTTAAAAATATTGCGCGCGCGGCATAATGAAATCAACATTATCTCGTTGACAGACAAGCCGCTTTGCTTCGCCGCCTTCGCCTGCAAGTCCTGAATTTGTGCGATTTGACTTTCCGTAGCGTTGTCTACGTCGATATTGTTCCTTTGCCATTCCGAATACAGAATGCAATATTGGGTTAAATAAGGCATTTTTTTATTCATGCCCATATTATACATCATAAGAGTAAGGTAAGTCAGCAGTTATCTTAAAATCAGATAAAAATTTGTGGTTCTTATTCAATTAGGGTGGATATGTCATCCTGAGCGCAGCGAAGGATCTTAGGAGATTGGTTTTTGAAATGCTTTTTAAGATCCTTCGCTGCGCTCAGGATGACACGCTCTCCTCCTGATTGAATAAGAACCAAATTAATAAGGATACTCGAAAACATTGTAAATACTCATGAACTGATAATGCGGGACTTACGATGAATTTACCGTTTTCACAGGAATTTTATATACTGGATTTTACAGTAAGTCAAGCATTTTACCGTAATTTACGGTAAAATTATAGCATGGAAATCAGAATAAAAGAATTAAGAGAAGAACGAGGACTGTCACAGGCACAGCTTGCGGCGGCGGTTGGCTTAAGTCAAAACACAATCAGTCAATATGAGACGGGAATATTAGAACCAAAAAACAAAACCATAAAAAAGTTATGCGAATATTTTGGCGTAACGGCGGGCTATCTTTTAGGTTTTGAAGAATATTAGAATATGGAAAAAATAAGGTTGCTTTTCTTCATTTTATGCGTGTTATGAACATGAAATATTCAGATACCAATAGAATTTAATAAAAAAGCGTTGACTATAAAGTATAAATTAGTGTATATTGTAAACGCATCGTAATATAATGGTGTGGAGTGACAAAAATGGCAAACGAAGATATTTTAAAAAAAGATTTTGAGTTTTATCTCAATAATTTGCTTGAACTCGAAAATTTATACAGGGGCAAACATATTGTTATTAAAGGTTGTAAGGTTATCGGGGCTTACGATACTTTTGACGCGGCGTATAATGAAACAATCAAAAGTGAAGAAGCCGGGACTTTTTTAATCCAATTAGCATTAACAGACAAGTCGGCGTATACGATGACGTACCCGAATTCGCACATAAGGGTATAGGTTTCATGAATAATTACAGCGGAAAAAAGCAGACCGTAAGTGCTTATACCGAAAATTATAACGGAATTTCTCATTATCCAAGTACAATTATTCATGTTGCCGCTTACGGCAACCAGTTTACTAATCGCCCAATACACGCGATTTGGGACACCGGAGCTTCGGGGACGGTTATCAGCAAAGAAATAGCTAATGAACTTAAACTCCCGATAGTTTCTATGAGAGATGTTAATACGGCAAGCGGACAGGACAAAGTAAGTTTACACTACGTGTCGTTAGCATTGCCGAATAATGTGGTGATACCGCAAATTTTGGTGGGAGCCTGTAGTTTAGTATCACCATTAGAAGCCTTGATTGGAATGGATATTATATCTCTCGGCGATTTTGCTATATCAAACTTTAATAATACAACGAAGGTTAATTTTAGAACCCCATCCTTTGCCGATATTGATTTTATACAATGGGCTAAAAATCTTGATACATCGGTCCAAAGCGATAAAAAAACAGGGCGAAACGATAGCTGTCCATGTGGGAGCGGTAAGAAATATAAAAATTGTTGTGAAAGACATACATAAAAAATATAGCGAAAAGGACGGCTAAAACCCGTCCTTTTTTTAGGGTACAATTTAGGGTGCATTTTTTGGGGTGAATTTTTATTATGCGATTATTTTGGTGTAACGGCGGACTACCTTTTGGGCTTTGAAGAGTATTAGGATATTCTTGCACTCAAATACTTTCCGCCCCGCCCCGCCACCCCGCCCCCTGTCAGAGAAGCGTTCGTGGGGCACCCCTCAAGAGGGGAATTTTAAGCGGTTAATTTTATTATTATTCTTACCTTCATTGCGCATTGCGCATTGAACATTGAGCATTCCTCAATCAAATATTTGTTGACGCGAACAGCTCCGACAACACGGTCGTCGCCTCGTCAATTTCGGATTTTGTAATAATGTACGGCGGGGAAATGCGCAGGACGTTGCCGTCCGTGGCGGAGATAAGATACCCCGCTTTTTCCATTTGGTTTGCGACGCGCGCCGCGGGAATGCGTCCGCTGAGTTCGACCGCCGCCAAAAGCCCCCGCCCGCGTACGTTAAGGACAAAATTGTACTTGGTTAATTTATAAAGGCGGGAGAGAAGGTACTCGCCCATGTTTTCGATTTTTTGCAACAATCCGTCGTCAAGCCTATCCAAAACAATGCTTGCCGCTGCCAAGGATAACGCAGATACGCCGCCCCCCGCCGACGACGGCCCCGCGCCCGACGCGCCGCCGAAGCCAAAGCCGTCGATGTCCAAAACTCCCCGTCCCGCGGCCGCCGCAATCGCGTCGCGGGTAAGCGCCGCCCCGATAGGCAATCCACCCCCGAGTCCTCGTGACAAGGTGACCACGTCGGGCTGGATTCCATAGTGCTCGAAGGCGAATTTTTTGCCCGTGATGCCCGCGCCGATTCGCGTTTCGTCGCAGAAAAACATGACGTTCAGCGATTTGCACAGCGCGTAGGCGTTGACAAGGTAGTCGTAATCCGCGATCGCCACGCCGCCGTCGCTGAAAATCGGCTGTATGATAAAGGCGGCGGCAGAGGGGGTAAGGGCTTTTTTGAGGGCGGCGAAGTCGTTAAGGCGTACATAAGCGCGCCTAAAACCGCCGCTTGTGCTTGCCGCGGTTGTGGTGTTTGTTGTCGCGGTGGTGGTTGTGGTTGTTATGCCGCTTGCTATTGCCCCGCCCGACACGCCTATCGTCCCGCCCGCCGTTTCTTGTTCGCGCAAAGAGGCGATAACCAATTTCTGCCGCGTGTCGCCCTTTTCCTTTAAGTACCCGCGGATAAGCGCCAAAGCGGCAAGGTTCGCCTCCGGCGCGCCGCCCGTAAGCGCCGCCTTGGTAAAGCCCGTGTTATTCAAAAGCTTGCCCAAAAGCGCGCCGTGTCCCTCGCTGTAATATTCGTGAGGGGGGGAGGCCAGCTTTTGCGCTTGCGCCGTAACAGCTGCCGTTAATTTTGTGTCGCCGTAGCCAAGGCAACTTTCGCTACCGCCGATCATGTCAAGGTAGCATTTGTCGGAGGAATCGAACAATTTCGCGCCCGCCCCCCGTACAAAGCAGAGGTTTTGCCGTGCACTGTAGCGGACGGCGTGCTTGTTTTCTAATTCCTTGATTGTCAAAAAGTCCATGTCAATATTATTATATTAGATTTCGGGGGAAAAGGCAAGTGAATTTAGTGGCGGGGGGTTAGGGGTCAGGGGTGAGCAAGCTTTTTTTATGAATGGGCGCCGCGCGGAAAATTCCTTAAGGAGGAAGAATAAAGATGTAAATTTAAAAATCAAATCCGATCTTCCCTAACCTCTGACCCATAACCCTTAATTCCTATCCGCCTAAGGTGGGGTGGCACATCGCCCTTATATATTTATCATCCGTCGCCGCGATATCCGTCATTTCGCCGCCAAAAATAATTTCGCCGCGCCTTATGACAATAAAACGTTCCGTCGCCAAAGACAGGAGTTCGAAGTCGTAGGACGCGACGATAAACATCACGCCGCTTTGCTTTAAAAGCCATGCAAAACACCCAAAATCCTCGATAAAGGCATGAGGCTCGTCTACCAGAATAAGGTCGGGCTTTTTTATCATCGCGCGGAAACACAATAGCGCCGCCACCCCTTGCGGCGACAAGATTTCGGATTTTTTATGCAAGTTTTCCTTTAATTCCTCAGGCAGTACCGCGCTTAACTCCTTCACGGCTCTTTTTTGCCCTTCCCTCTTTACCCCTCGTTTTTTCAGGGGATAAACAAGATTTTGGTAAACGCTTTTTCTTTTCATCAAGGGCGTGCGCGAGGAAACCAGCGAAATGTTTCGTTCCTTTATCGCAAGACTGCCAACCTCGCGCCCGTTTATATAAATCTCGCCCGATTCTATTTCCTCCAGCCCTGCGATGACCTTGATTAAACTGCTTTTGCCCGCGCCGCCGCAACCCAAAACCCCCAAGGGCGTGTCGGCCTTTAGTTCGTCTATCCTCAACGCGGGATTGCCGTAATATTTAAGCGTAATATCTTTTAGGACAAGCCGTTCCATGTTTTTAATGAATAATGTACGATGCCTTAGCGTGCAATTAATGTTTATTTATAATCGGACTTTCCGTGACCCTTGGCCTCCGACCCCTAACCCCTCTTTATCGTTTGACCATCTTTGGTATCGAGTACGGTAAAACCCAACGCCGCTATTTCGCCACGGAGTTTGTCGCTTTGGGCGAAGTCTTTGTTTTTACGCGCCAAACTCCGCTGTTCCAATAAGTCCGAAACCCCTTGAGGGAGGGGATCGCCTGCGCCGCCGTCTATGCAGCCGTCATTCGCTCGCGCTTTTTCCGTCCGCTTCGCCTCTTTTAAAACAACCGCACTTTCAAATCCCAGCCCAAACACACGGTCGAAGTTTAATGCCAAATCGTAAATATCGCGGCTGAAAAGGGATTTGAGCATAGTCCACAAAAGGCCCAAAGCCATTGGGATATTGATGTCGTCGTTTACCGCCGCCAAAAACTCGCTTTTATACGCCGCCTTTTGCCCCTCATCCAACTTATTGCCGCCCGCCTTGTGTTCCAAAAGCAGGTTAATTAGCCGATCATACGCCGTTTTCGCCCCTCCTAACGCCTCAAACGTAAAATTCAGCTTTTTGCGGTAATGTGTGTTAAGGCAAAAATACCGAAAATCCATTGGCGAATACCCCATATCGCCAAGTTGCGAAATAGTGTAGACATTCCCAAGAGACTTGCTCATTTTGCCGCCTTCAACCTGCATAAATTCGCCGTGCATCCAATATTTGACCGCAGTTTTGCCCGTTGCCGCCTCGGATTGGGCGATTTCGTTCTCGTGGTGGATGGGAATGTGGTCGACGCCTCCCGTGTGGATATCGAAGCTTTCGCCCAAAAACTTCATGCCCATTGCCGAGCACTCGATGTGCCAGCCGGGATACCCCTGCCCGAAGCGCGACGGCCACTGCATAATATGTTCTTTCGGCGCGTTTTTCCACAGCGCGAAGTCGGCGGGGTGGCGCTTTTCACTGTTGACGTCCACCCGCGCCCCCGCGATGTTTTCGTCAAGCTTTTGCCGCGACAGCGCGCCGTATGTCGGGAATTTGGCGATGTCAAAGTATATCCCGTCGTTTGTCCGGTAGGCGTACCCCTTGTCCAAAAGGTTATACACAAGGTCGAGCATACTGTCGATGTGGTCGCTCGCCTTTTCGATAATTTCGGGGGAATTAATATTGAGTTTGGCGAGGTCGGCAAAAAAGGCGCCGGTATATTTTTCCGCTATTTGCAAGGGGGTTAAACCCGCTTCCCGCCCCGCCTTCACTAATTTGTCCTCGCCCTCGTCGGCGTCCGACACCAAGTGCCCAACGTCCGTCACATTCATCATGCCTTTGAGTTTGTACCCGTTGTACGACAAAACCCTGCGCACGCTGTCCATAAAGATGTAGGCGCGCATATTGCCTATGTGGGCGTAGTTATAGACCGTAGGCCCGCAGGAATACATGGTTACGTTGTCGCCCAAAGGGGAGAATTCTTCTTTTTTTCGGGAGAGAGTGTTGTATAGTTTCAGCATGGTTTGATTCCTTTTTTAGAGAATAGAAGGGGGTTGGGGGTTAGAGGGTCGGCGGTCAGTGCTTAGGGACGGTTGGGATTGGGGGACAGGGTACAGGGACGGTCGTTCTTCTTCGCTTTAAAAACCTACCTTTACCTGTACCCTAAACCCAACCGTCCCTGACCCCTGACTTTTAATATTGTATCACAAAAATTACAAAAAAGCAACCTTATATTATTTGCAAACCTTTTTATTTTTTCGCCCTCAAAGATTTGACAAAAAATTGGCGATATGATACACTTAACAAATGTGCGACCGTGGCGGAATTGGCAGACGCGCAAGACTAAGGATCTTGTAAGGCAACTTGTGATGGTTCAAGTCCATTCGGTCGCACCATAACAGGCAAGGTTTAGTAGATTAAACCTTGCCTGTTTTTCGGACTTAAACCTTTGCGAGCTTTGCTTAAAAACAGTAGTTAGGACTGCTGGCAGTCTTAGCAAGGCTTATAACTATAATTTGAGGTGGTAATTAACAACATGAATGAAATCTACAAGCTAATCGGTCAAATAGTTGAAGCCTGTCAATACATTGAGGGTATGTTCCAGTCGATTATTGCTTTTCAGCCGATAATCGAAAGCGATTAC
Organism: Bacillota bacterium; assembly: GCA_009783515.1. Lineage (GTDB taxonomy): Bacteria > Bacillota > Clostridia > Christensenellales > Pumilibacteraceae > WRAF01. The sequence continues at coordinate 16,175 of WRDI01000012.1, forward strand.
GATGAGGAAAAAGAAACAGTAAACGGTATGCCTTTGGAAATATATATGCTTGAACATAAAGACGAAATTGCGCGAGATTTCAAAAAAGCCTACGAAATGTGCTTGGGAAACGTGACAAGCAAGGTGTTTTCGATGCACGACTTTCCGCAAAATCTTGTCAATGCGATAATGAAAGTAATAAAAGAACGTAACCGTATTATTCATTATTTCTTCAAGGAAAATGATTTTTATTTGCATTGGAACAATGAGAAATTTATTCGTCAACAAGTGGCATATTTGCAAAAGCGGGTTGATAAGACGAGAAATGTTTGCGACCAGTTACGTCTTGCTTTAGGTGCCGAGCTTTGGGCTGACCGTTGGGACAAGAGCGTTGGAAGCTACAAAAAAAGCAAGAAATAGCATAAGTGAATGCATTCACAAAGCGTTGTGAACTACGCAACGTTCACAAAACATACTTTTGATTGCGTAAATACAAATCAAGTCAAGGTTTAGTAACTCTAAATCTTGGCTTTTTTTCTACCTTTTAGGACTATTTTAAGCCCTTTTACTGTTCTTATAAGTGGCGGCGCGCTCACTATTTATTTTTGCTGGATATTAGCAGATATACAAAAGACTTGAACCTGCCGGCGATTTGGGGTACAAAAGAGCAAATTTCCGCTTTTTTTCCGCTTTTTTTCCGGTTTGCAATTTAAGGCCAAGCAAACGATAAGAAAATCGTCGTTTAGCCCCTAATCTCCCACAGTTTCAGCTTTATGAGTAGAAAAAACTATTATCTATTTTATAGCGTAATCGAAAAAACCTTTACCGCTTTTTTTACCTAATAATCCACCGCGCACCATTTTTCTCAAATACGGGCTTGCGCGGTATTTTGAGTCCTTTGTCTCGTCGAATAATACGTCCATTATGTTAAGTACCGTGTCGTTACCGATTAAATCAGACAATGCGAGCGGTCCAATAGGGTGATTAGCACCCAACATCATAGCCTTATCAATATCCGCGGCAGAAGCGACGCCTTCGGAAAGCACACCGATGGATTCGTTAATCATGGGTACTAAAATCTTATTGACGACAAAGCCGGGGCTGTCTTTGACTTCAACCGGCTCTTTGCCGATTTTAATCGACAATTCCTTAACGGTGTTAAAGGTTTCGTCGCTTGTCGCAAGCCCTCGGATTATTTCTATCAATTTCATAATCCCGGCGGGATTGAAAAAGTGCATACCTATGAATTTGTCGGGACGAGCGGTGGAGTTTCCAATTTCCGTTATAGAAATCGACGAGGTGTTAGACGCAAAAATAGCTTTTTGGGAGCATAGCGCGTCCAACCGTTTGAAAATATCTTTTTTTATTTGTGCGTTTTCAATAACGGCTTCGATTATTAGTTCTGCCGCCGCGCAATCGTTTATATTCGCGGTATATTTAAGCCTTGCTTTTGCGCTATCGGCCTCACTCGCGTCCAACTTACCCTTTTCGACCAATTTAGCATAGGATTTCTCAATTTTAGCTTTTCCGTTAAGCAACGCGGCTTCGCTGAAATCATATAATATTATTTCAAAACCATTAGTAGCGAAAAGTTGCGCGACGTCGGTACCCATTGTTCCGGCACCTATTATACAGATTTTTTTCATTTTTCACTCCTTTTCCTTTGGTTTATTGTTGACAAATCATTTTTCCCCATGCTACAATATAGCAATGAATGAAAAAGTAATTCGTTCATTGCTTTTAATATATCATAGAGAAACAAAAAAAGCAAACAAAATTAACATAAAAATCAAATAATCTGCGAGGATTTTTCATGGCACGGCATTTTACAGATCCTGAAAAAGACAATATAAAACAAGAAATTCAGACGGCGGGCTTAAAACTTTTTGAAAAATATTCCGTAGACCGCGTTACAATTTCCGACATCGCGAAAGAGGTGGGGATTTCAGCAGGCTCGTTTTATTCTTTCTATAAGTCGAAAGGCGACCTTTTGCTGGATGTTTACGGTATCGAAAGAGGAAAGGCACAAAAGGAACTTGCGGAGCAATGTCTTGCAAAAAATGGGGATATTGAAAATATGCTCCGAAATTATTTTAAGTTAAGCACCGAGGCGTTCGGCAGTCGGCCGATATTGAATACGATTTACGACAGCGAATCATTCAAACTTATATCTGACAGAGCAGTCCGGGACGCGCTTTTACTTTATAACGAAAAAATCAATGAAGAAATAACAAATATGGTTCAAACTTGGATGGATAAATACGGTAAGTTTTCTATTGAAGCGCGTATTATAACCGAACTAATCAGATCGACAAATTTCTTAAAGTTTCATAAATATGCCATCGGCGCGGAAATCTTCGACGATGTACATAACACCATGATAGAGGCTATTATTCATTACATAAAAAACTCTCAAATGACACGGTATCAAACCCCGGAGCAAGCCCCGGGTCCGTGTCGCCTGACGGCGACACTTCCGCCCCAAGGGGCGGGGTATGATACCTCTACGGTCGGAATCAAACAATAAGAGGGCGGCTATATGAAAAAGATAAAATGCGGTATTATGGGTTTCGGGTTTTCCTTTCCGAAAACGACAAGGAGTTATAAGGAAATAGCCGCGCTTTCGGGTGTTCCGGAAGAGGTGGTAAGGGATAAATTTGGCATCAATAAGGTTTACTACCCCGGCAATAATGAACAGCCGAGCGGCCTTGCGGTGGAAGCCGCTAAACAATGCTTAAAGAACACCGGCGTCGGCGCGGAAGAAATCGACCTTATTATCTATTTCGGCGAAAACTATTCAGACCACTTAGTTTATTCCATAGGCCCCAAGGTGCAAAAGGAAATCGGTGCCGTGAATGCGTGGTGTTATGAAGTAGAAAGCAAGTGCGGTTCCGCCATACTCGCTATGCAACAAGCTAAGATGTATATGACGCTCGAACCGGACATCAAAACCGTACTCTTGGTAGCGGGCTACCGCAATGTTGACCTTGTAGATTATACCGACCGGTCGTTATCGTTTTTATTTGACGTTTCCTGCGGCGGAGCGGCGTGTATATTAAGAAAAGGTTATGCGAAACATAATTTTCTAAGCGCGGCGGCGGTGGCTGACGGGTCGTTCGCGGACGCGATAGTCGTACCCGGCGGCGGCACAGCGCTTCCACTTAATGCGGAAAACGTAGACGATAAATACATAAGGCATTTTAGGCTGCAAGACCCGCAGATTTTCCGTGAAAAATTGGGCGCGGTCACATTGCACAACCTAAAACTGGTGACGGAAAGGGCACTCGCAAAAGACGGATACACGCTCAAAGACGTAGATTTCGTCGCGTGCCTGCACATGAATAAGTCCAGCCATCGTAAACTTTTCGAGCTTATCGAGATACCGCAGGAAAAGAGTTTTTATTTAGCGGACTACGGCCATACAGGCCAAATCGACCCGATTTTGGCGTTGGCGCTCGCCGCCAAAAAGAGGTTAATAAAAAAAGGCGACTTGGTTGCAATTATTGGAATGGGCTTTGGTTATATATGGAACGGCGGCGCGATACGCTGGTAGTTACCGTAGGGGCGGCCCTACGAAGCAAGACCGCGAATGCTTCTCGCCAAGGTCTTATCGGTCGTCCGCAACCGCATATTTATACCGCATATTTATAAGGACAACATTCATGAGCATTCAATCCGAATACAATAAAAAACTTCGTACTTGCGAGCAGATTTTTGACATTGTCAAAGACGGCTGGTATATTTGCGGCGGACAGCTTGCGGGCAACCCAAAAATGCTATTTTCAAACCTGCACAAATTAAAGGGCAGAGTAAAAGGTATAGAAATGCAGGCGTCGCTGCTACTTAGCGACTATCCGTTTTTACAAGACCCGGAAATGGTCGAAACATTGAGATTTGAGGGTTTCTTTTTCGGTGCTTACGAACGGAAAGCGCATACATACAAAATGGCGGGGTATACGCCTGCAAACCTTTCGCAATGCGCGGTCAGAAAGCTCTCGTACAAAAAACCAAATATATTTTGGGGCGTTTCAGCGCCGCCGGACGAACACGGAAATTTTTGTATATCGTTCAGCATTGCTTATGAGATGGAAATGTTAGAAAAAGCCGACATCATAGTCATTGAGGTAAACCCCGACGCTCCGCGAACCTTCGGTGATAATGTTGTAAACATCAAGGACGTGGATTATATAATCGAAAGCGACCTGCCCGTTGACACGCTTGTATCAAAAGACGGGGTGGCGGGTGTAGACGACATGATAGGTAAAAACGTCGCTTCCTTAATCGAGGACGGCTCTACAATTCAGCTTGGGATAGGCGCGATACCGAATGCCGTCGCGCTTCATTTTAATGACAAAAAGCATCTCGGCGTACACACGGAAATGATAACGGATTCTATGGCGGAATTATTTAACGCAGGGATAATAGATAATTCCAAAAAGACATTACATAAAGACAAAATGATAGGTACGTTTGTCTATGGCTCCAAAGGACTTTACGATTTTGTTCACAACAACGCTTCGGTTTATCTTTTAAGAGGCTGTGTTGCAAACGACCCGTTTGTGATTATGCAAAACTATAAAATGTGCAGCATAAATACGGGGCTTCAAATAGATTTGACCGGGCAGGTCTGTTCAGAGAGCATAGGACACAAGCAATACAGCGGCACGGGTGGCCAAGCCGAAACCGCATACGGCGCACAGCGTTCGCAAGGTGGGAAATCCATAATAGCGCTGCGTTCTACAGCCAAAAACGAAACTATTTCGACAATAACGCCCCTGTTGACTGTCGGCTCGATGGTGTCGCTCAGCCGGAACGACACCGATTACGTCGTTACCGAGTACGGCGTGGCTTGCTTGCGCGGAAGAAATATAAGCGAGCGCGTCAGCCGGCTTATTTCTATCGCGCACCCCAAATTTCGCGATATGCTTTCGCGACAGGCAGACGAGTTAATGATTTGGTAGTATTACTGCGGCGGCAAATATTCAATCGTTTGGTGGCGTCTGTTTTGCGCAAAAGCCGCGAAAAGAACCGTTTTTGATAGCGCTGCTATCAAAAAGAACCATTTTCGCGACTTTTACATCAAAAATCCGCTCGCCAAGCCGATAGACTATTTACTTCCGTAGTAATAATTAAAGGAGGACGAAATGCTTAAAGGAATAAACGAAAAAAAGAAATTCCCGAGACTTCTTGTCATTGCCTTGTGCCTTATTCTGTGCGGCAGTGTATTCGCTTCGATAGCCAATACAAGCGGTGGCGGCGTTAAGGTTACAAAGGTCAGCCTTACCACGGAATTCGGCGTTTTGAGCGCGCTTATGTATAAGCCCAAGACGGCGGCACCCGAAACCCCCGCGCCCGCTATCGCGCTGACGCACGGCTATATAAGCCACAAAGAAAGGCAGAGTACAGCCGCTATTGAAATGTCAAAGCGCGGATACGTCGTGTTTTTGTTCGACCTTTACGGCCACGGACACAGCACGCTTAATAAAACCTACTTCGGCGCGTGGGACGTTATTATGGGCAGAGGAGGAGTTGTGTCGGGACAGGGGGACAATCCCGTCGGATACGGTGCGAACGCGGGCGGTATGTACGACGCGGTAAATTACCTTTACGCCCAATCCTATGTCAGAAAAGACAGGATTTCCGTAATGGGTCATTCAATGGGCGGGATAGCCTGCACGGTTGCCATCCGCTGCGACAACAAGTGGGCGGACGATACTCACAATGCGCCCAAAATCGCCGGAGCCGTATTTGTCGGCAGCCAGCCCGGCGATTTACAAATGCCTAACTTGTATCGCTCCCGTTCGATAGGCGTGATTGTGGGAAAATACGACGAGTTTTTTTATCAAGAAAAAGACCCGGAAACCGGAAAAATGACATCTATATATATGCTTGAATCGAATACTATGCGCGACATAGTAAATGTCTACGGCGCTCCGGTCGTATCTAAGAACGAATCCGTCAAAAACGGAATGGATAATCTTAAAGACGCGGTGTATATCGGCACCGTGGGCGGTGTGCAAAACGTAACCCGCGGGATTTATATGACTAACGAAATCCACAACATGAGTTATGTTTCATTTGCTTCGACAAAAGGAATCGTCAATTTTTTCGGCAGTTCGCCCAATCTTAGGGCTTCGGAATTCTTGACCGATAAAGGCCGCGGCGAGGGCGCGCAAACTTGGTGGCTCAAGGAATTATTCACGGGTACCGCGCTTGTCGGCTTCTTTTTGCTTATCGTGGCGGTTGCGCTTCTGCTTTTGAAGCTGCCGTTTTTCGCCTCCGTGGGCGTCAGCGGCAAGGCGATGTCGGGGGCAAAGCCCAAGGGCTGGGCAGATAAACTTATTTATTGGGGCAGTTTTGCTTTGGCAATAATTGTTGCCGCAGTGTCGTATATTGGGATTCAGAGCGCGGTCGGTAAGGGCGCGGCATATTCGACGATGCCCAAGGGAATTTTCGCCCAGCCCAACACCAACGAGTTCGTCACTTGGGCGGTATTTATGGGCGCGGTTTTCCTTATTGTCATATTTGTGCCCGCGATAATTAAGAATTTGATTGCAAAGCGCAAAAGCAAAGGGAATATTGCCAAAATTAACGCGCTCGCAGACGACGGTTCGGCAAAAGCGGCGAAACCCCCGTCGGGCGTTAAAAAAATGCTTGCCGGCTTTGGGGTAATCGAAAAGCCGTCGAATGTGCTAAAATCGCTTTTAATAGCCGCGCTGTCGGTCGCCGCGGGGTATATGTCGGTATTTTTGATGTACGGGCTGTTTAACGTGGACTTCCATTTTTGGACGGTGGGGGTCAAAACCTTTCAGCCGTATATATTACTGATGTTTTTGGTTTACCTGCCCGCCTTTTTCGTGCTGTACGCCGTCACCACTATGGCGGTCAATAAGGGCGTATGTACGGAAGGCAGGCGGGAGGTATGGAATTACGCCCTTTCAATATTGATTACTACCGGCGGAGCATTATTGATTTTCCTTATACAGTACGGTGGAATGATAATGCTTGGCTACCGTCCCTTCCAAGGGCAAAACCTGCGCCCCATGCTTACGCTTACGCTTATCCCCATAACCGTGGTCATTACCGTCATAAACAGGGTGATTTTTAAGAAAACGGATAAAATGTGGCTGAGCGCGTTTTTATGCGCGATTTTGGTAACGATTATGACCGTATCGACAACCTGCACACTGTTTGGAATTTAGTGATAATCGTAAAGGTTCTTTTCAGGTATTAAGCCTGTGGAATAAATAAATTTAGGAGGTCAACAACAATGAAAAGGAAATTAACCGTCCTGTCATTACTTTTGGTCGCGATACTTGCCATAGGCGCGCTTGCCGCCTGCGAGGGTAAATTCGATCAGGATACGCCCGAAGGGGTAACCAAGAACTACCTTGACGCCGTTCAAAAAATGGACGTCGAACGCACCGAGGGCTTAATGTTTTTCGTAAACGACGCCCAGAAGGAGGCCTTTTTAAACGGGGCTTTGGGTATAGCCGTATACTGGCCGCAATGGAAGGAAGCCGGCGTCAAAATGACTATCAAGTTCAAAAGCTATGAAAAGCTTTGGGGCGACGAGACAAGGGAGCAGGGTAAGGCGGTTTATTCTGTAGTGTACGTCGGCACCTTCGGCGGTACGGATATGTCGATGCTCAACAACGACAACGAGGTCAAAATACTCGATTATCGCAAGATTGACGGCAAATGGTATTTGGGGACGGAGTTTTTTATCGTAACCTTTAATACCGACGGCGGCGGTACGGTCGCGCCGCAATTTTTGGCAAGCGGCGGCAAGGTGACCGAGCCTTTGGCGGAACCCACGAAAGACGGCTTTTTGTTCGACGGCTGGTACGCCGATTCAGCTAAAACGGCAGAGTTCAATTTTGAAACGACTTTAATACGCGACAATACGACGATTTTTGCTAAGTGGAAGGTCGACGACAGAGAGTTTGCCGAGGTTACCTTCAATACCAAGGGCGGTACCGCGATAGCGCCAGTAAGCGTCGAAAAGGGCGAAAAGGTGGCAAAGCCAGCGGCCGACCCGACAAAAACGGGGTTCGATTTCAAGGGCTGGTATACGTCCGCAGCGCTTACGACTGTATTCGATTTTGAAACCACCGAAATTAACGCCGATACAATCGTATACGCTAAGTGGGAAGCAAAATTAGATACGATAGAGAACACACTCAGGGCTTATTTAGACGCGTTAGCCGATTTGGATGCCGTAGCCGGGCTTAATACCTTCCATTTTGCGAGCGAGGACGACAGGGCCGCCTATCTTGGCAGCGCGATGACAAGCATAGCCACGCTGTGGCCCACCTGGGCGCTTTACGATGTGACGGCGGTGACGGTATTCAAGAGTTACGCAAAAATATCCGGCACGGATACGACCGAAACAGGCACATTGACCTATGACGCGACTTATACCGGCATTATGGCGGCGTATTCGGGCACCGATATACAAGCCGTAATGAATTTTGTCAAAGTCGAAGGCAAGTGGTATATTTCCCCCGCTATTCCGCAGGCATAACCGGAGGATTAAATGAAAAAAGTGTTTTTAATCGACGCCCAAAGAACGGCTGTGGGCAACTTTTTGGGTGCGCTCAAATCCCTAAATGCGGCTAAGTTAGGCTCTGCCGTCGTAAGAAAAATCCTTGAACGCAACAACCTTAACGGTGAAGTAATCGACGAGGTAATCGCGGGGAACATTCTTAGCGCGGGACAAGGGCAGGGCGTGGCTCGGCAAATTTCCGTGGGTGCGGGCATCCCGGTTGAGGTTCCGGCATACTCCGTCAATATGCTGTGCGGCAGCGGGCTGAAAGCCGTCGCGCTTGCCGCCGGTGCTATCCAAAACGGCGAAGCCGAGCTGATAATCGCGGGCGGTGCGGAAAGTATGAGCAACGCCCCCTACCTGCTCCCCGCCAAAGTTAGGCAAGGAATTAAAATGGGCGATTTTAAAACCGTAGACCACTTGGTTTTCGACGCCTTGACCGACGCATTTTCGGGTGTACATATGGGCGTTACCGCCGAAAATATCGCGGAAAAGTTAAACATATCACGCGCTGCTCAGGACGAATTTGCGTGGAAAAGCCAACAAAAAGCAATAACGGCGGTTGACGGAGGCGAGTTTAAGGACGAGATTGTTCCGTTGGAAGTTGCGGACGGCAAAAATGTTTTCATGTTCGACAAGGATGAATACCCCAACCGCACTACCTCGCCGGAGAAATTAGCGTTGCTGAAACCCTCGTTCAAGAAAGACGGCACCGTGACACCGGGCAACGCTTCGGGCATCAACGACGGCGCGGCTTTTGTGCTGGTTGCAAGCGAAGCGGCGGCCAAAAAACACAACTTAAAACCCATGGCGGAAATCGTATCATTCGGACAAGCGGGCACAGACCCGCAAACCATGGGCTTAGGCCCCGTCCCCGCAATCGCGAATGCGCTGAAAAAGACCGGAATGAAATTTGGCGATATGGAGTATTTAGAACTCAACGAAGCGTTTGCCGCCCAATCATTAGGCGTAACAAAGGAGCTTTCAAAAGCCCACGGCATGACCGAGGAAGCGATACTTTCGCGTTGCAATATTAACGGCGGAGCAATCGCACTCGGTCATCCCGTAGGCGCAAGCGGAGCGCGAATCTTGGTTACTTTGGCGCACATATTAAAACGCAAGAATGTGATTTATGGGCTTGCCGGCTCATGTGTCGGCGGAGGTATGGGGATTGCCGCGATAATCAAAAATTTGTAAAGCAAAATACTGCATAGATTAAAAACTCGTAGCCTTTACGGTTATATTGTCAATCTCGCCTGCTTTTCAAAAACAGGGTAACCCCCTTTTCACGAAAAAATATTATGAAATTTTTGTGGGCAACATTTCGCAAAAATCGTTCAAATCACGAAGTAATGCTACAAATCATCTAAAAACCACCGAATTTGCCCAACTTAACTGGAAATAGTATGATTAACGGTTGTCGTGAGCTTTCTTTTGTTTTAAAATACAGGGGTGAAATTTACTTCTGAGTGAGGGGATTTTTATGCCCGCAAAAAAATTTGATTTCAACCGCAAGTTTTCGTATAATCAAAACCGCGTCGTTTTTCTTTGTACAAAATTTGCCATAAAGCAGCGGTACAATCTTTTTTTGTAGCCTTACTTTTGCCTTGCCGCTGCGGTGCACTTTTGTTTTGCCGATAAATAAGCGACAAAAAGCGCGGCTTTTTTTAAATGCGGGTTGTGTATTTTAATTATTGTTGCATAAAATACCTATGGGGAAGCGGTTTTTTCCATAGGTGTTTTTTCAAAATACAAATCAAAATACAAATCAAAATACAAAATACAAATTACAAATAAGGCTGATTGTCCGCGTGGCAATTCGTAATTGGATATTTTCGATTTACAAGTTACAATTTATAATTTAAAGTTGTTGACTTGCGCAGCTCACAATATTTGTAATTTATAAATTATAAAAGGACGTTTATGTATCAGGTCACATTCAGTATCGGGGCGGGGTATGTCAACTGGTTTTACGCCGCGGAGCGCAAACTTAAAAAGGCATTGGAAGGGCGCGCCGTTATGGTTACACGGGGAGAGCCCAAGCGGCTTTTTGTCGCCGTCGCCTGTGAAAACAACCTTAAACGTGAGATTTCCGAGGCGCTTTGCGAGACGCTACTGGACATATTTTCTGTGGAGGCGAAACGGGATTATTTTGTCGAAAACCTGAAAATGCCCCTTTTGAGCGAGGAAAAATACAATATCCTTTTGACGGCATTAGTGGAATTCGACGCCAGTAGCGACCGTGAGCTGATAAAACAGTCGTTAAACCTTGAAAGCGGGCTTAATATTGACGGCGTGTACAACTTCGCTTTTTCCGAAATCAAGGCGAGGTGGAAGGACATCGGCAATTTGACAAAGGAAAACGCGCTGTATTTGACGGACAACGAGATATTTTTTGAGCTTATCAAGTATATGTTTTCGGCGATTACGCCTAAGGCGGAGACAGCGAAGCTACATTTTGACGGACAAAAATACACTATTTCAGACATTAAGCGGGGAGAGCTGATAGGGGAGGCGTTTTCAGACGAGGAACTTTTGTGCGCGCTTATCCGCGTGGCGCCCATTTCCTTGGAGTTTTCGGGCGAGCGGTTGGAGGAAGGCTTAAAGCAAAAGCTTAACGCGATTTTCGGCACGCCTATGGAGAGTAGGGCGGGGTTTTTGAGCTAAGTGATAGGGGTCAAGGGTCAGGTAAGTGTGGAGGGTCAACCCCGACCCTAACTCCACTCTCCATTCTTCATACTATAATCCTTCCCGCAATTATTTTTTCATACCCTCCTAAAAAGACTTGCTTATCCGACCAAAATATGGTATAGTTAAAAAAAATAAAAAAGGGGACAAGCA
>WRDI01000013.1 GCA_009783515.1 Bacillota bacterium
AAACTGCAACCGTATCGCATTGTTAGTCAAAGGAGAATTAAAGGGCGTTTTCACCCCCGCCGAGCTGTACGCGAACAGTCATTTGATTGAGGAAAACGGGCTTGAGATGCCCGCCGTATTCAGGATTGCGCGGGAGCTGAACAGGCGCGGGTATGTGCTTCGAGATATCAAAAACACGGTTGACCTTGTGGATAAAATAGCGGAGCAGTGGTCAGGGGTCAGTGGTCAGGGGTCAGGGATGGTTGGCGTTAGCTCTATTTGTCATTCTGAGCGAAGCGAAGAATCTTTGCCCTATGCGGATAAGATCCTTCGCTGCGCTCAGGATGACAATGAAAAAAATCAAACCGACAATAAAGACGCCCATAGTGTTCGCGACGAATTCGTTGACAGTAAAGGAAATGTTGACAGGGGGTTGACAAATAATATTAATCTTACGGTGAGCGCGAATTTTACCGATAAGGCAAACCTAACGGACAAAGCGACAAAGGGGGATGACACAAATGCGTGACGTTTCCTTCGGTCAGTATTATCCCGTAAAGTCCGTTAAAATCGCGGAGCAGTGGTCAGTGGTCAGTGGTCAGTGGTCAGTGAAGGATAAATTTAATGAGGGGGATGACACAAATGCGTGACGTTTCCTTCGGCCAATATTATCCCGTCAAGTCCGTCGTGCACCGCTGTGACCCCCGCGTCAAATTGCTGATTGCCATCGGATATATCGTCATGCTGTTTTTTATCCCCACTATTTCGCGCTATCAAGAGCGCGGCGGCACGGTGAACGGCTACCTTTTGACGGCGGGGATAAGCTACGTTGCTATACTTTTATTCATTCTGACCGCCATTTTTTTAAGCCGCGTGCCGCTGCTGAAGGTTTTAAAAAGCGTGCGAGCAATACTTTTCATCGTCGTTTTTATGACTATAATTTCTATGCTTTTTTACGCCGCCGCCGAGGATATGCCAAGCATAATCTTGGCGAAATGGTGGATTTTTACCATTTCGGTCGAGGGCATAATCAACGCCGTGGCAATGACTTTACGTATAGTGTTTTTGGTGCTTGGCCCCGCGCTTTTGACTTTGACTACTACACCCGTCGAGCTGACGGACGGGCTGGAAAGCCTTTTGACGCCTTTGAAGTGGATTCGCCTTCCCGTCCACGAGTTTGCCATAATTATGAGTATCGCGCTGCGCCTTATTCCCACTTTGATAGAGGAAACGGGCAAAATCATGAACGCGCAAAAGGCGAGGTGCGCGGACTTTGACAGCCGCAATTTGTTCAAGAAGGCGAAGGCGCTTATGCCCGTCTTGATACCGCTGTTTGTATCATCCTTCCGCCGCGCCGACGAACTTGCCGATGCAATGGACAGCAGGTGTTACAGAGGGGCGAAGGAGAGGACGCGCATGAAAAAGCTGCGGTTCGGGCTTAGGGATGTGTTTTGTTTTTTGGCGTTTGCGGCGGTTTTTTTCGGGATTTTAATGATTAGATACGAGTGGTTCGGTGTAACGGGGATGGTGCTGGGAGTCTTTTTTTAATGTGCAATGCTCAATGCGCAATGCTCAATGGCGGTCGTATTTTTTTGAGCGTATCAATGCTTAACATTCGGGGCACATCACTAAAATTTGCCCTTCATTGAGCATTGAGCATTGCGCATTGAGCATTCTTCGAGAGGTGCTATTTGTGCGATACAAACTACAAATCCAATACGACGGCACTCCCTTTTGCGGCTGGCAAATACAGCCTAACCGGAAAAGCGTGCAGGGCGAAATCACCGCCGCCGCAAAATCGCTGACGGGCGAGGATATCAACCTTGTCGGGTGCGGCAGGACGGACACGGGCGTCCACGCGCTTAACCAGGCAGCCCATTTTGATTTGACAAAGCCGTTTGAGCTCAAAAAACTGGCGGCGGGGCTGAATTTTTATCTTCCGCCCGCCATTCGCATTGTTAAGGCGGAGGCGGCGGAAGATAATTTTAACGCACGCTTTGACGCGAAACGCAAGACCTATACTTATCTGATGTACGAGGCGGAGGCCGACAATCCTTTGCTGCAAAACCGCGCGTTAAGAATAAACGGGCTTGATATTAAGGCTATGCGTGCGGCGGCGGGCGAATTTGTAGGTATACACGATTTTTTACCCTTTATGAGTAGCGGGAGCGACGTCAAAACCACAGTTCGTGAGATTTTTTCCTGCCGTTTTTTTAAAAAATGGGAGTTTTACACGCTGGAGATAACCGCAAACGGATTTTTATACAACATGGTGCGCAAAATCGTCGGTTTTTTGATTGCGATCGGGCAAGGGAAAAGGAATAAAGAAGAAATCCTGCAAATCCTGGGCGGCAGCGGTTTTGTCAAGGAAATCGCGCCGCCGTACGGGTTATATTTGAAGGACGTGCAGTATTGAGGGGTCAGGGGAGAGTGCGGAGAGTGGGGAGTAGAGTATTGCGAGATTTAATAAAAAATTAAGCCTTGTTGTGTGCTGATTCATTGTACGCTGAAATTAGACCTTTACTCTACTCTCCACTCTCCACACTCATCTAACCCTGCCGCCTCTTTGTCTTTTTAAAGGTGAGAGGTTAAGCGATTTGTGTTGCTTTATGATAGCAAATTAAAACTTTTTTCCCCGACAGTTTTATCGCTTGAATAATATACTAATGATGTGGTACAATGCAACATATATGTAATTTTTACCGCCGTTGCGCAGGCTTTTCCGTTATAACTTGACGCAGGCGGCGGTAAACTACCTATAACCGGCTTATCCTCTTTGCTAGCTGTGAACGTCGGTTTCTGCAAGTTTTTGACGGCAAATCACCTCAAAAAGGGCAAGGACAGCCCCCAAAACTGTCCAAAAGGAGAAAAGGAATGAAAAAGTTTTCCAAACTGATAGTCTTGCTGCTTATGTTTGCCGCGCTCGCGCTGGCGGCGGCGGCGTGCGGCCCTACGGGCTTCGCGTTCTCGCCAGAAGACCCGCCCAAGCTGGTATATCTCGAAGGGCAGTCACTTGAACTTTCAAGCGGCAAATTGACCGTAAAATACGGCAGCAAAACCGAAGAAATCGACCTTTCCGACCCGGGCGTGACTATTACGGGTTATGACAGAAACAAGGTCGGCGAGCAGGAGTTGACGCTTACATACAAGAACAAGACCTTTAAATTCACCGTCACCGTCAATCAGCGCTTAGTGGTCGTAGGCCACACTTCCGAGTATTTTGTGGGTGAAACATTTGACCGCAGTAAGGGCTATTTGTTCGTTAAAAACTTCGACGGCACGCAAACTGCGGATATACCCCTGACCAGCTCCGACGTGACCATAGAATTCAATTCCTCCGCCTCGGGCAAGGGACAGACTGCGACGGCGAAGTATCAAAATTTTACGGGCGCCTTTAAGGTCGATGTGTACGACGTCGTATCCGCAGAGCTTACCGTCCCCACCAAAACAACTTACGACAGCCACGAGACGGTCTTTAACGCTACCGGCGGTTATCTGACCTTTACGGGTGCGGAAAACAAGGTGAAGCTTATACCTCTCAGCAGCGCGGAGGTGACCGGCCTTAATCCAGGCGCCGCCACCATCGCCAATAGGGGAGACGCAAACGCGCTTACGCAAACCCTCACCGCCAAATACTTAGGCAGAGAGTTTAATTTTGACATAAAGGTCAGATTCAGCGACGTTTCGCTTATAAAGCTTAGGGCGTCGTCACACGCGACAGAGGGCTTGGGCGGACTTAACTGGACGGGCAGCACCCAGCCGACGTTCACCGAAACCCAAGGCGGCTGGGCGGTAGAGGCGATGTGGCTGTATTACGGACTGACCACCTCCAACAAAAACCTTATCACGGACGCGGAGAAGGTTGTTCTTATGCGCCCCGCCGCAGTGCACGGCTTGAAACAGTGGAAAACGGCGATAACAAGCTTTGAGAAAACCATTGTCATCTACGGCGATCAAAAATTTATAACAGGCGAAAGCTATAATTACGCCGTGGACGTTTGCGATATGCTGACAAACGAGGCCCATCCCGCAAACGTAGCGGGCAAAGCTTTGGCAGAAATAAAGAGCGACTTTCCCGGATATACTCTTTATGGGAGTATCAGTGTGGACGGATACTTAAGCGAAGCGTACTATGTATTCGATTTGCTGACGGTTGATGAACGCATCGATATTAAAGGCGTCTTGACGTTTGGGATAGGTGCGTACGATATGCTTAAGGTTGTCCCCTCGACTTGGACTCCCGCAAATCTGACAAGCCATGCGGACGCTATTGTCGCGGCATACGATTTTATCGTCGGCAATCAATACAACGATGTGCGTGTTATTTTTGACGCGGTAACAAGATGGCGCAAAGCGGAGACGGGCAAGGCGGATTATTTTGATATTATCTACTGGTACTATCTTTATTCACCGCGCCGTCCGGGTCTTACCCAACCGCAGATTGACACCGCTCTCAACACCCTTAAATATATATGCCTTCCTGGACCGCTTGAGGGGTTGTACTCCAACATTATTCAGGCTATGATAGAGATGGAACAAATCAGTCAGCCCCAGCTTTATGATGCCACAATTTTTATGATGAGCTATATTACGGCGTGGCGGCTTGTGGACGAAATTGTCGCAGCCGCAAGCACCAACCCCCTGTATGTCGAGCTTTTTGAAAAGCTGGGATTTACCGGCTTTACGCTGGACTTGCAGGGCAATGAAGTTGAGGTGGGCTTTGATTACTTGCTGGATTATATAGAGTCTTATCCGGGCGGCTTGTTGTTTATCGCCGGCGCGCTTGTTGACGACGATATGTTTTATGAGGTTTGGGGCATGTATGTCGATATTATAGCTCAATACTTCGCCGACGCCGAATATCCGTACAGCGAGAAATTTGCCGAAGAAATAGACGCCCTTTTAAGGACAATCGTGGCGATGCCGCCCCAGTGGCAGTTTAGCTTTTTTGCGTCGACAAACGCCAATTATATAGCCTATTGTCTCCAAGTAGAGCCGATCCTTGCCTTGGACCCCGGATCGAGTTATCTTGGGATTATCATTTACAATTACTACTACGACGTACTCGGCGATGACGGTTTTGAGGTTTTTTTAAGCCTTATAGTAGCTATGGAAGTTTATCCGCTATACCTGATGGATGAGTTTGGTCTTGTTGTCGAGGATTTTTATCAGTTTATGGATAGCAACAACATTAACCTCGTCGGAGCTATGGTTCTTTATGCGGGCTTGAGCCCCGCGGATAAGGCGGTGTTTGACCAGCATTTGGGCTTTTTGTACACAAAGTGCGTGAATTACTATAACAACTGCAAGAATCCGCCTTCGGTTACACTGGGGACGTGGGCGGCGCGTTTCACCGAATTAACAACGGCTTTCGGGCATATAGACCGCGCTTTCGATTGGATGGTAACGGCAATAAATGCGGGCACTACTTATCCCCCGTACACCGCGTATTTATCGGCGGTCGCAGCGGCTAAGCGCATAGCGCAAAAAATTATCAACGAAGCCCCCGCCGATATTTTGGAATACTACTATACCCGGACGACTCATCACAGCAGATTGATTTTCTATTGCGTAGATTATTATTGGTTCTTGAACAATTATTATGGGATAAATTCGGACGAAATCTTTTATTTTTATTGGGCATTTTATACGCCCGACCTTGAATCGTTTTTAGCGGACGCCTTCAACGCGATTTTCCATCACCGTTACACGACGATTACGGGTCAGAGCGTTGCTGCCGATATTACTAAGGCGACCGCCGCCATGAAGTCCTTCCGCGAGCTTGAAATGATGGACAAGATTATATTCCTGTATATTTTAGATTATCAATATAAAGACTATCGTTCTGGAATATTCAGGGTTTTAAGCACTGTTTCCGGCGTGACCAACAACATTATAAGAATCCAGAACGGTAACACCAGCAATCCGACCTTTACCGGAATAGCCGTGACGCTGTTTGATTTTGAATTGGCATATATCGAATATATAAACAGTGTGCAAGGGGCCGCGGACCGTGGCAGGCTTACCACCGCCAGAAACGCGCTGGTGAATGCGTATAACTCGCTTACGACCGGCGAGAAGACGTTTTTTGATACGTATTTGGGTGATATGTACCATTACTACCTTGACGCGTACACGGACTTGGGAATATAGTTGCGGCGCCTGCGTTAGAGGATTGTGAAGTAAAGGATTGCGAAGTTGGACGGTTGTATTGAACGAAAAATAATTGAGGGCGGCGGGCTTTCGCTACCCTCAATTTTTTTGTGACTGTAGGGGCGGCCCTGGCCGTCCGCCAATGGTGTTCCGTAGGGGCGGCCCGCCGGCCGTCCGCCGGCATGGTTTGTCGCAGGGTGCGTCGGGGCGCCGCACCCTGCGATTTACCCGGTGTGCCATTTGCGGCATACCCGTCCGTCAGTCCTACGATACTCCCCGGCCTATGTCGAAAAACTCACTTGCCCGCACGGTAACAAACAAATCCACGCCATCCCCGTCCTCTTTGGCGGCAAGGTCGATATCCGTCACGTCCATATACTGCTTTAAAAGCTTGTTTAAATCGCTTTTGAGCGCCTTTAAAAATACGACGGAGCATCCGCCGCCCGCGCCCACGTTTTCCTTAAGCCTGTCCATTATTAAGTTGCTGTTCGCCTTCATGTTTGCTCCTTTTTTGAGGTATAAGGTATTAGTTATCAGTTATTAGGTAATTGTCAGATTAATTAAATCCACCCGCCATTAAGCATTAAGAATTGCACATTGCGCATTAATAACCTTCCATTACCTGCTACGAAGCAAGACCACGAATACTTCTTTGAAAGGTCTTATAATTGATGCCTTGCACCTGATATCTGCCACCTACCCGCTTCGCTTCGCCGCCCTTTTCAGCCGCCCGAAAAACCCCCGGTATTTTTTTGTAGCGTCGTAAATAATTTCCGACCCGTACAAAATATTTTTCGCGAGTATCATTGTCGCCTTGTACCCGTCGTTGCTTTTTGGCAATGCCTTGCCCGTGTTGCCGTATATGCCCACCGCGTCGTCGTCGGGAACAACCCCGGCTAAGGGCGCGGAAATCAGCCCTTTTACGTCTGCGGGCGCGACCATATCGGCTGAGAGTACCAAATCCCCCCGCACGCGGTTAAGCACCAAAAGCGGCTTAATTTTATACGTTTTTAAAATCGCGACCACTTTGTCGGCGTCTTTTAGGGCGGAAACGTGCGGTGTCGTCACCACCAGCGCCTCGTCGGCCGCGGTGACGGCGCGGTGAAAGCCCACCTCGATACCCGCCGGGCAGTCAAGGAGGCAAAAATCAAAGCCGGCAAGGGTGTCGATAAGCCCGCGTAAGGCTGCGGCGGAAATGTTAGAATCGTCATAGGTATGCGCCGAGGGCAGGACGTAAACGCCGGGCACGACGTCCTCGACAATAGCCTGCTTCAGTCTGCAGCGCCCGGCTAACACATCCACAATATCGAACACTACTTTTTTTTCGATGTTAAGCGCGACGTCAAGGTTGTTAAGCCCCATGTCCGTGTCGATAAGCAGTACGCGCCGACCCAAAATCCCCAGCATCCTGCCCAAATTGGCCGTAATTGTGGTCTTGCCCACCCCGCCCTTGCCCGATGTTACAACTATCGCTCTTGCCATTAGGTGTTTCCCCGTTTTAGAACAGCGAATACATACTCTTGCTCCGTAGCTTAAAGCGCATTTGTAGCAAACTGTTCGGGTACATTATACCGCGCGAAAAGCGGCGTTTAACGGAACAATTTGTTGTTTTATGGGGGGCTATGGCAGAGGTGAAAAGGCGGGGCAGTCCGGTTAAACCTTTAGGAAATCAAAAAGCTTTTCCGTTGTTTCCTCGCCGATAAAATGCTCTATTTTGCAGGCGTCGATTTCGGCGTTTTTGGGCGAAACCCCCAGCACCTTTATCAGTAGCATACGGATTGCCTTGTGCTTTTTTTGCACCGCCCGTGCCGCCGCCGTCCCTTTTTCGGTCAGCGTAACCGCGCCGTAGCTTTCTTTTTTAATATACCCTTGTTCCGCCAAAGCCTGCATAGCCTTAAACGTACTTGGCTTTGAGACCCCCAGCGCTTTTGCAATATCGGCGGAGTGCGCGTGGTCGTCTTTCTCTAAAAGATTATAAATCGTCTCTAAATAATCCTCGCCGCTTTTTTGTATCGTTTTCATTGCTTCTTCTCCGTTTGGCAACTATTTTTATCCTTACAACATTTATCCTTACAGCCTTTGCAGTCGCCGCAACCCGCCGCTCGGCCTCCGCTTTTTCGCTTTTTTACCGCGTAATAAATGCAAAGGGCGAAAATTCCCGTGACGGCGAACCCCGCCAAAATTGATATGCAAAGCGTCCTGTCGTATGCCCACAAATTACCCGCCTGATTGATTACAAGCGCGACAACATACGCGGCGGCGGTCTGAAAGCCTATCGCCAAAAACATCCATTTTACGCCCCCCATTTCCTTTTTCGTCGCCGCTATCGCCGCCACGCATGGTGCGGACAGGAGTATAAACGCCATAAAAGCGTAAGCCGCCTGCGGGGTAAAAAGTCCGTTAAGCGCGGAGCCTAAGCTCTCTCCCTCTCCCAAAATTATGCCGAAAGTTGCCACCACTGTTTCCTTGGCGAAAAAGCCGCTTATCACCGCTATAGCCGACTGCCAGTTGCCGAAGCCGAGCGGCGCGAATATCCATGAAATACCTCCGCCTATCGCCGCAAGCATACTATTTTCTATATCTACCGGTTGAAAACCGAAGTTAAAGCTTTGTAAAACCCATAGGATAATCGCCGCGGGCACGATTATCACCCCCGCTCTTATCAAAAAGCCCCGCACCTTTTCCCATATCTCGGACAGTGTATTTCTGAATTTTGGCAGGCGGTAATGCGGCAATTCTAAGACAAAGGGATTGTCCTCCCTTTTTCGCCGCCGTAACGTTTTTAACAGCAAGCCTCCGATTATCACCATGGCTATTCCCAAAAAGTACATCGAAGGCGCAACGAAAACGTTATTCGGAAACAGTGCGCCCGCCATCATTGCGAATACGGGTAGCTTCGCGCTGCACGGTATAAACGGCGTAAGCATAACCGTCGCCCTTTTTTCCGCGCTCCCCTCGACCGTTTTTGCGCTCATAATGGCAGGAACGGTGCAGCCGCACCCTATGATCATGGGAATAAACGACTTTCCGGACAGGCCCAGTTTTTTAAACAAT
Organism: Bacillota bacterium; assembly: GCA_009783515.1. Classification (GTDB taxonomy): domain Bacteria; phylum Bacillota; class Clostridia; order Christensenellales; family Pumilibacteraceae; genus WRAF01. Next base: position 9,187 of record WRDI01000013.1, read on the forward strand.
CTGTCCATAATCACCGCGACCCGCGCCATATAGCCGCAGGATTCTAAAAACGTAATAAATATAAACAGTACGACGATTTGCGGGATAAATGCCAGCACCATGCCGACGCCGCGTATTATCCCGTCTGCCGCTAATGACGAAACCCACGCCGCCGCTCCCGCATTTGTTAAGCCCGCCCGGACATTTGCCCCTATCAAATCAAAAAACAACCGCTCTAACGCCCTTGTCGACAGCCTGCCCACGGTTTGTACGGACACAAAGTACATAACAAATATCACGGCGGCGAAGATGGGAAAAGCCAGCCACCTGTTTAGGACGATTTTGTCTATGGCAGACGTTATTTTTTTTATTCTGGAGGTGGATTTGACCCTGAATAAGTCGATTTTTGAGGCTATGTAATTATAGCGGAATTCTGTTTTTTCCTCGTCCGTTTCACCTTCGGCAACAAATATTTCGGGCTTGCCGCTTTTCGCAGCCTTGACCGCCTTGTCCATAAGCGGCTTTAAGTTCCGCCGTCTTTTGGCGGAAATAAAAATCACGGGCGCTCTCATTTCTCTTTCGATAGCCGCCGTGTCAAGTGTCAGCCCGTGCGCATTTAGTTCGTCTTCCATATTAAGGGCAAGGATTACGGGGATACCCGTCCCCAAAAGCTGAAGCGAAAGCACCAGCCCGCGCTCTAAGTTCGCGCTGTCCAATACGTTTATTATCGCGTCGGGTTTTCCGTTAAGCAAATAATTTCGAGCCGCCCTTTCGTCGTCCGAAACGGGATTGAGCGAATATATGCCCGGCAGGTCGATAAGCTCGACGCTTTTGTCGGCAAAATACCGCCCCTCTTTTTTCTCGACCGTCACGCCCGGCCAATTCCCTATTTTTTGCTTTAATTTGGTCAATCCGTTAAACAGCGTCGTTTTGCCGCTGTTCGGATTGCCCGCAAGCGCAATCCTCATGCCGCGCCTCCTAACTTGTGGTAAAAATTTCGAAGTATTTTTGTCACCTACATAATAAGAACGCTTTGTGCGTCCTTTTTCCGTATCGCTATTTCACAGTCGTTGATTTCGATAATCATAGGATCGCCCAAGGGAGCGTAGCCCCTTATGGTCAGTTTTGCCCCTCTGATAATACCCAAATCTATCAGCCTTTGCCGGCATGTCCCTTGGCAGGTCAGGTCAGCGACCACTGCTTCCGCGCCTTTTTTCATTTGTGTCAACGGCATCATAACCATGTCCTCTTAAAAAGTTAGCCTATACTAACTTTTTATAGTATAGCAGTTACATTTTTATTTGTCAACGCTTTTTTGGGGGTAGTATTGTGAAGACGCGCTGAATTTCAAGGCTTGGGAAACAGGTTTAATATTTATGCTATGGTAATAGCGTATTTTCGATGATTCCGACCGTATGAGAGGCATACCCCGCGGCTTGCCACTGAAAATGTTCCAAGAGCGCGCGAATCCATAAGCTCTGCCCTTATGGTAAGTATCGATCAATTTTTGTGTCTGACCGTGCATTTTGGCATTGGATAGGGAGGAAACGGCAAAAGCCGGGCAGTTAAGGCAAAATGAAACGGATAAGTAAAATGCTTGACATAACCTTTATATTTTTTATAAAATAAGAACAAAAAAGGAAAGGCAGGGGATTGTCACCATAAGCTTGGATAGTTTTGAATGCGACAAATTTGATTCCGACCGCAAAAAGCGCGTATCCCGCAACTTGCCACGAAAAGCACGCCAAGGGCACGCGGGTTCATGAGTTCCGCCATTATAGTAGATACCAGTCATTTTATAACCTACATTTTGAATTTTATGGGCGCATCGATACTATTTTGCTTGTGTTTTAAGACGAAATGTATTATAATAAATCGCGCTTGTTTCTCGGTAACCTTTTATCCGGAGTCTTTGTAAAAAACTTGTTAAAAAACTTAGTTTCGCGCTGCTATAGCTCAGCCGGTAGAGCACGTCCTTGGTAAGGACGAGGCCACGCGTTCAAATCGCGTTAGCAGCTCCAAAAACCACAATGTATTGTGGTTTTTTTCATATATTTGGCACTAGTACCACAAGAGCAAAATTGAGCTTAATGTCACAATGACATTAAAAGAAATGAGCCAATCAAAATGGCATTACCAAATAAGAAAAGGTTTGATAGAGATTTTTTTGGCAAGCCTTTTATAAAAAATTACATTTCGTTGACAATATGATTGCCCCTATTACGGTCACTTGTGGCCAAACCCGGCGCCGCCCGCGAACCATTCCGGCGTCCGTCACGATAGGCGGCCTGCAAAGGCCCGTGGCGGTAATCGGGCAGAAAGCGCTTAGTAACTGCGACGCCTTGGAGGACATAACAATCCCCGAGGGCGTCACGACAATCGAGGAGCGGGCGTTTTACAACTGCGGGGGGATAACGAGTATCTATATTCCCGCGTCTGTCGCAAGCATAGCGGTGGACGACAGGATAAACATGATGTACTGGGGGTTTGGCGCCTCTGCCTTTGCCGGCTGCGTGGGCTTAGCGGAGATTGTGGTTGACGGCGGCAATATAGATTACTATGATGCGGGCGGGATATTGTATGACGCGTCAACGGACGAGCCCGTATGTATTCCCTTGGGCATAAGCGGGCATAAATTTATCGCTGACGGAGTGACCTCTATCCCCAGTTACTTTTTTAAGGGGCGGGTGGGGCTGACGGGGGTGACAATCCCAAGCAGCGTCACAAGCATAGGCGACGGTGCGTTTGAGGGGTGCGTAAACCTTACAAGCGTGACTATATCGTCCGGCACTGTGAGCATAGGCGAGGGGGCGTTTGAGGGGTGCAGCAAATTGACCGACATCATTCTGCCATCCTCCCTCATAAGCATCGGGAACAACGCGTTTTATGACTGCGGCGCGCTTACAAGCATCATTCTTCCCTCCTCCGTCACTTCCATCGGGGACAATGCGTTTTATGACACAGCCCTCACCACGGTATACTACTGTGGGGACGGGACGGAGTTTGGGTACATAGCGGTGGGGACGGGCAACGACGAATTAATATACGCGGACGTGTATTATTACTCCGAGACGCGGCCGGCGGCGGGCGCGTACGGGTATTGGTATTACGACTCTACGACAATGGCGGGAATTAAAATTTTGTAAAGAATCGGTTGACTTTGACCGATTTTTTTAATATAATTGTAATACCACAAATAAAGGGAGGAATTTTAACCATGAATAAGGGATTTATAGCGAACAATGTTAAGAAGTTTGTTTGCTTGGGGATAGCGTGCGTAATGCTGTTCTCATTGGTCGGGCTGTCGGGGTGCGGGGTGAGCGATTTGCGCAGTCAGATTGACGGCCTGCGGGATTTGATGCAGGAGCAGGAGGGGCGCATAGCCGAGCTTGAGGGCGAGAACGGGGCGCTGAGGGCGAGCGAGCTTGCCTTGTATAAACGGGTGGCGAAGCTGGAGCTTGAAGGGTACGCCGCCGCTTTGGGCGAGGCGAATTACTTTGCGCAGGACTGGGCGGAGATTGTCAGCATTGTCGCGGAGGGTAAGGAAGCGATTGACGCGGCGGAGGATAAGGCGGGGGTGGACCTGGCGTTAGCGGCGGCGAAGGCGGCGATTGACGAGGTTTTGCCGTATCGTGCCGAGGTCGTGGTCGGGGATTTTAAGCTGATTGTGAGCGTGGACAAGACGAGCGCGAGCGTGGGGGACGAGATTGCGGTGACCGCGACGCTTAAAAATTTGAGCGGGCGGGACTTGGATATTTTGTTTTTGGACTTTGTCAATTATTATCCGAATTATGACCCGCAGCAGGTTGATAAAATTGAAAATCTGGTAATCACCTCATTTTGGGGAGGTTTGAATGAACCTTGGTTTGAACCCTCTTGTGTATTTTTTGAGAAGGATACGGAAATCACGGTGACACGCTTGCACGAAGTTAGAGAACCTGTATTTCAACTTAGTGAGGGAGTATGGGCTTTAGCGAGATTTTATTTTGGTACCGACAGGAGCGAGCAATATCATACGCAACATGGGCGTGAAGAAATTTTTATAGGGGCTTGCGTCAAAATCAATTTCATATAAAACAATTTTTAAGGAGGAAAAACACATGAAAAAGAAACTCTTTTTGCTATTCACCATAGCAATACTTGTCATCACGGGTTTTAGCCTAACCTTAGGCACAAGCCCGACAGCCGCTTTTGCGGCGGGGAGCACCACTCTCAATTTTGATCCCGCCTGCGCGGGGGACAGAATTATAAGGACGTACCCGACTCCTCAGGGAGGAGGAACAATAGCCGCCCCCGCGATGTGCAACACAACCGGCAGATTGGGGGTTTTAACAAACGAGCACGTCATAGAATATGGTAACGCGGCTTTGTTAAGCCATATGCAGCATAAGGATTTTAACCTGAGCGTAACTGCCCATATGGGAGGCGGATTTGACCCGGATTTCAGATGGGAAAACAGTACGCCGAACACAACGGCAACCGTCGACGCCGCTTTTGTACCGTTTGCCGATGGGGACGCATGGGATTTTTTGCCGCATTCTAGATATATGGAGAATATTCCTCGTCAAGAATATGGAGTTTTATATAATGTAAGGCTGGGCGTTAGTAATATTAAGGATTATATTGCAGAAGCAAAGGTAGAATACGACACTAACGGCACTAACAACATAGTTAAAGTCGGTCAATATACAAACGAAACTTTAGGGCATATAACGGCGACGTCCGTTAATTATTCGGGCAAAACGGATTGTTTTACTTATTCTAATGCCCACCAAGGCGGCGACAGCGGCGGTCCCGTGTATTATAAGACCAAAGATGAAAACAACGTCGACGTTTATTATCTTATAGGGATACATATGGGAAATTACAGTAATGGAGACGGTGTCGCCTGCCGCATTCAGAACGTAATAAACACTCTTAACGTGACGCCCGTCACAAACGACATGTTCCTCACCTCCGACATCACCAGCACATATCTTCAGCTTGACGGCATACACAGCGATTTTAACATACTTAACGGGCGGCTGACCGTGCCGGAGCGGATGATTACCTCCACAAAGATCGTAAGAAAAATCGCGGCGAATGCCTTTTCCGCTCTTACCCAAATGACAAGCGTATCCATTCCGGCGCTTGTGGATTACATAGACCCCACGGCGTTTGACGGGTGCGAAAGCCTTAAAAGCATAACATTTATACAGAACGCGTACAGTCAGGATTACTTCAGCAAGGACGGGATATTGTACGACAAATACAACAATATCGTCCACGTGCCGGAGGCTATAGAGGGCGACATAGAGATACCGAGCGGGGTCACGAGCATACCCGCGGGGGCATTCCTTGGCCGCGCCAACTTCGGCGGGCTCACCCTGCCGGACACGCTGACGGACATAGGGGACTACGCGTTTTTGGGGGCGAAGGGCTTACAATACAACACCATTACATACAACGTGCAAACCCCGGCGGAAATCAACGCGACAACCTTTGCTGGCCTTGACAGAAGCAAGATTTATGTCAAGATACCGGCGGGAAGGCAGGGGGCGTTTGAGGCGCAGGGGTGGACGGGCTTCACATTCGTTCAGCCCGGCGAGGAGATAGTGGACGGCGCGCGCTATGTCTTGTTAGGAGCGGGTACGCCAAGCCCCACGGCGACTTTGACGCAGTTTTACGGCGGCATAAGCTCGCTTACCATTCCCGCGACTGTGCCGATTGACGGGACAAGCGAAATCATTTAAACGCCCGACAAATTGGTTGATTTTGTCGGGTTTTTATTATATAATATAAGGAAATAAAAAAAAGAAAATAAAATGGAGGTTTTTTATTATGGTTAAGGGATTAGTGAACAAAAGCTTTGTCAGGAAGTTTGTTTGTTTGGCGGTGGCGGCGGTAATGCTGTTCTCGCTGATGGGTCTGTCGGGGTGCGTCGACATAGCCGGGCTTAAAGGGCAGCTTCTTGAGCTGCAAAAAGAGGCGGCGCAACTGAAACTGGACATTTATGTCCTTGAGAAGGGCGAGGATAATTACTTTGCCGAGGAGTGGACGGACGTGCTGGGCTTTGCCGCCACGGGCAGGGGGTGGATTGACACCGCCGCTGACAAGGCGGGAGTGGACAACGCGCTTAATACGGCAAAAATCAAGATAGACTGGGTGAAAACCAAGGAGGAGTGCATGGGGGCGTTTTATACCCTGCAAGAGGCATACGACGAGGGCTTTTTGACGGTAAATGACCTCAAAAGTATTGCGTACTATCATCATGAGGGTAAGGTATGGCTGACCGACGGAGAAAACGTGTGGGAGGACGAGGAGTTTGTACCATTGCCGAAAAAACCCGAGACTTTGAGCGCGGAAACGAGGAAAAACATCAAAGAACTTGAGGCACGCAACATGAATGTAGAAGAGAATATCGGGTATTTTATAATCCGTCGTAATGTGAAAGTCGATGATCTTATGATCGAAAAATATTACGGCACCTATAACGGTTGCATAGCTTTAAAAATACTTCTTTGGGATCTGAATGATTTAGATTATGTACTAGAACCATGGACTGATGAGATTGCTGGGATAGTATTCGATTATTCCAGCGAAAAAAGTGACGGAATCAGAATTTGGAAGCAATAAAACAAAAATAAAAACAATATAAAAACTAAAAAACAAAAGGAGAACGATTATGATGTCAAATCAGAAAAGCAATCGAGACATTGCTTCCGTTTGTCGCAGGAAAAAACATAAAACAAAAAAACGCTTATGCCTATTGGCTGTTTTGAGCGTATGTATAGTCACAAGCTTTTTTGCACATACATTTTTAGGCGTCTATGGTGCGGAAACCGCCCAACAAACGCAAAACAGTGAAATTGGTTTTGAAAGGCATATCCCTACGCTTGAGGATAATTTTGCGGATAATACGGTTATCGTCACGTTAAAGAAAAGCCACAGCGACGTAAACCGCGTTCATAACCTTAAATCTTTTAAAGCCGCAAGCAATAGATTGGGTAAAGCCGTGGTCTTAAAATCCGTCGAGGATTTGACATACATAACAAACCCGTCCGCTATCATAGATAGAGCGAATTTTTCCCAGATATTAGCCGTCACGTTAAGGGATAATTCCAAGGCGGGAGTTCTAAAAGCTATCGAGGAAATAGAAAAATTAGACATGGTGCTGGCCGCCGAGCCCGCGTATAACTATGTCGCGGTAGATAACAGCGAAATATGGACGCCGGACGACGAGTTATTCAGCCAGCAGTGGGCTTTGGGGGGAGAAAACACGTGCGGAATACGGGCGGAGCAGGCTTGGGCAATCACAAGAGGGACTGCAGAACCGAGGATTAGGGTGGGCTTATTTGAAGATGGGATACAGAGAGAAATCATTCAGCAAGGAAACACAATACAGGAAAACCATTCGGATTTGCCCGCGATAGAAATCGTACCAGGCATGCAAAACAGTCTTATAAACAATCACGGCACGCATGTCGGAGGCATAATAGGCGCGGTTGCTAACAATGAAACAGGGATTGCGGGCATAGCCGACGTCGATTTGGTACTGCTTGACAAGGGTTCCTCTACCCAAGGCTTTGCCACCCCGGCTTATTACGAATTTCTTACAAGCCTTACCTGGGCAATAAGTAATGGCGTTAAGATAATTAACGCCAGTTTTAGTTTTAAGCTTAAAGATGATGACGATGACATAAGCGCTTATGCACCGGCGGCGGCTTACCAAGTGACTGCTATCCAAAATTTTGGAAATAGCGGCGGTTTGCTTGTGACAAGCGCGGGAAACAACGGAATAAATACGGATACTACCCCAATATTTCCGGGCGGATATGGCGACGCAACCAAGTATCCTAATATCGATAACGTGATTACGGTCGGCGCTATAAATCAAGTCGGCACCCGTTGGACAAACTCTAATAACGGTTCTAATGTTGGTCAAAACAGCGTACATATTTTTGCTCCGGGGGGCAGTATTTTAAGCACTCTTGCTAATAGTACATACGGTCTTATGAGCGGCACATCTATGGCTTCGCCCCACGTGGCAGGCGTAGCGGCCTTAATGAGAGCCGTTAATCCAAACCTCACTCCCGGTCAAATTAGAGATATAATCATAGACACCGCGGACATTGACGCGGGCGCGCCCTTAAACGGGCTTTGCGCGGCAGGCGGTCGGCTTAACGCATTTAAAGCGGTAAAAAGGGCGGCAAGCGGCTTTGTGATAACAAACAATGTTTTGACGGGCTTTGTCCCGCCCCTGCACTTTAACGGCCATGTGCAGATTCCCGACAGTGTGACCGCCATTGGCGCAAACGCTTTCCAAAACTGTAACAGCCTGAAGAGCGTATACATACCCCTTTCCGTCGCGACCGTGGGGGAGCTTGCGTTCAATGGGTGCGATAGTGCGGTTATATACGCGGAGGCGTCAAAAAGTTATGCCGACGCAAACTGGCACGCAAATTGGCTTTTCGAGATTCCGCTGTATTGGCCTCCGTCGCTTCCGATTCCGCATCAGTGGGTGTATTGGGGCGTTGACAGTTCAACCTTTGCCGAGGACGGCGGCGCGCAGTATTTTTTATATTACGACTCGATCTCGCAGAACTTTTGCGCGACACTGACAAGGTACGTGGGGAGCGGTACCGGCCTTTCCGTGCCCGACACTGTCACGTTTGGGACGGGCGGAAGCGCGCAAACGGTGAACGTCAAAAGGGTCGGGGTGCGGGCGTTTTCGCAGTGCGGCAGCCTGAAGACGATTACAATTTCGCAGTACGTGGACGTTATCGGCTTTTGGCATACGCAGGTACCTGTAAACTATAGTGAGCTCTTAGTGTTTAAGGGCTGCACGTCGCTGGAAAGTATTACTGTGCATGGCGGCAATCAATATTACTTCAGTGTAAGCGGGGTTTTATATACCAGAATGGCGCTTGGCGGTTCTAGTATTGACCATGTCCCCAAGGCGTTGAGCGGCAATATAGCTGTTTCAAGCGAGGTTGACGCCGTCCCGGAGTATGCTTTTGACGGGTGCGTAGGTATAACAAGTATCACAATTCCCGACAGCGTATCAAGTATTGGCAATCGGGCGTTTCAGCATTGCAGCGGCCTGACAAGTATCGCTCTCCCCGCGGGTGTGGCGGACATAGGCGAGGACGCGTTCCGTTATTGCTACAGCCTTACAAGCATCATTCTTCCGTCCTCCGTCACTTCCATAGGCAACAATGCGTTTTATGACACAGCGCTCACCACGGTATACTACGGCGGGGACGGGACGGAGTTTGGGTACATAGCGGTGGGGACGGGCAACGACGAATTGACATACGCGGACGTGTATTATTACTCCGAGACGCGGCCGGCTGCGGGCGCGTACGGGTATTGGTATTACGACTGGTGCGGGACACCTTGCGTGTGGCCGCTTGTGTGGGACGGCGCGGTTGCGGCGGGCTTTGCCGCAGGCGACGGCAGCGAGCTTGACCCGTACCAAATCTCTACGGGCGCGGAGCTTGCGTATTTGGCGGATATGGTGAACAGCGCCTCTGACTGGTCGTTTGAAACATACTTTATCCTGACCGCCGACATTTACTTAAACGACACTGACGATTGGTGGAGCTGGGAGGGGTATGAGGACGCGACGGACGCGCAAAACGCCGGGATAGCACTCTGGACGCCCATCGGAACGTATGATTATTATTCGTACACATACAATTATGAAAACGCGTTTAAGGGCTTCTTTGACGGGCAGGGGTTTGCGGTTTACGGCATTTACATCAACAACGAGGATTATTACCAGGGGCTGTTCGGGTATGTGAGCGAGGGGGTTATAATCAACCTTGGGGTGGAGGAGAGCTATATCAGGGGCGGTGAGTTTGTCGGCGGCATCGCGGGCGAGGCTTCTTATAACTCTTACATAATCAACTGCTACAACGGCGGTAATATAAGCGGCAACAGCTATGTAGGCGGCATCGCGGGCAGCGCCTACCGCATAATCGACTGCCATAATTACGGCGAGGTAAACGGTATTTTAATTGATGAGGGCGACGGCACGTATACCGGCGGCGCCTGCATCGGCGGGATTGCGGGGAGTGCCGGTTATATATTTGACTGCGCTAACAGCGGCTATGTTACCGGCTATTTGTACGTGGGCGGTATTATAGGATGGCAGGAGGGCGGAGTAGTCAACAACAGCTTTAACGAGGGCGCGGTGTTTGGCTATACGTATGTGGGGGGCATCGCGGGGCGCTCGGTCGGCAGCCTTTTGGCGATAGTCAACAGCTATAATACGGGCGACGTCAGCGGGGATTGCTTTGTCGGCGGAATAGTCGGGTATATTACAAGCGGTAGCACCGGCGACGGCTTTGGCGGCGCGTCCATAATTAATTGCTACAATACGGGCAGGATCAGCAATTACGACAATTTTGACGAGTGGGATAATTATCTCGGTACGGGCTCGCCGCGCATCGGCGGGATAGCGGGACGCGTCGGCAGTTATGTCACGATGGTTAATAATTACAACGCCGGCGAGCTGTGGACTTATTCCGACGGCAATTATGTCGGCGGGCTTATAGGGGATATTTTCGGGAGTAATAACACTATTATGTATAACTGGTCGTTAAAAACCGATTACATCAACCAATACTTCGGTCTTGTCGGCAGCGGGTCTTATTATAACAACGGATACTTTGACGAATATGGCGAGCTTTTAGGGAGTACCGGCACTTACCTTTGCGTTGTGCTTAATTACTATGCCGGCAATTTCCACATATTATTTGCGTCGATACACATCAACCTTCTTTACCGTTTCGGCGTTCCGGTCGTGCTGAATACATGGGACGAGTCCGCGGAGCCCTTCCCCGTACATTTCCCTGTGTATACCCAGTATTATTATCCGTACGGGGGCAGTGGGACGGGAAGCAGTTTGATGTCCGGCGGTTATTCAGCGGGTTTCTATGGCGGCGGTTCTGTGGTGGGGAGTAGCTCCACATCGGGGAACAGCTCGACATTCGGCGGCGGTTATGGCGGTTATTTAGCGGGTCTTTCCGGCGGTAATTCGACATTTGGAAACGGATACCTTTCAACTCTCTCCGGCGGCAATGGTGCGTCCTTTGGTACATCGGGCGCAGGGACAAACAATTATTTGACGGGCACGGGAACAGGCAATTACCTGTTGGCCGCCGAGTATTGGCTGCCGCCTATAGAGGATTACATAGCCTACTTGCAGTATTGCCTGGACGAATTTATTTCCTCCCTGCCGCAGGACATTCCGGAGGGATTGTACGAACTGTTAGAAGCCGCGCAGGACTTCTTATCCACTTATGGAGACGGACAACAGCAGATCGCGTAAGGGGGAATATTGTACGAGTTGTCGGAGCACCGCGCAGGTGTTTTTGTCCGCGTTTGCCGAAGGACGGCAATGGGCGGCGTGATGTCGGTTCTTTTCAAAAAACACACTGTAAAGAAAAAGAAAGAGCAGAGGAAAGCTATTAAGGTTTCTTCTGCTCTTTTCTTTTTTCCGTTAAGAACGGCGTTTTATCTCATCCCCTTATTTTTTGCGGGTTTTAGGGTTTTCCCTATGCGCCGCTCTAAATTACTATGCAAACAGGCAGTTGCAAAAAACGGAAAGGCGTTGCTGAAAGCGTTGGCATAAACATATACGAAGTGCGCAAGATTTGGCGGGGGTATCGGAAGCAGGGTGAAGTCATGAGACCCAAGGTATGCTGAAGAAAGTCCAATACAAAAATGTTTTGACGGCAGAGCAAAAGCGCGAGATACGGCGCATCCTAATAGACGAGTTTCACGACCAGTTCAAGCTGAACTTCATGCTGTGGACGCGTGCGGCAATACATACCCCGCAGTTTGATGCCATCCCGCGAAAATTACTTATAAGAATTTGCACCGAAATTTTATCAGATGCCGTTTTATGGGTTGACTTTTTTACAATTCTCATATATAATTGACCAAACTGTGGCTGATTTACAAAACGGTAGCTAAAGAGACGGACAAAACGGAGAAAAAGAATAACATGGGCAAGCAAAATAATAACGTAAAAGATGAAAAGTTCGACACTCGCGAGGCGGTAAAGGAAATCGCCGATATAAATGCGGATTTCCCCGCGTGGTACACCGACGTGGTGATCAAAACCAAGCTCGTCGACTACGGTCCCATAAAAGGGACAATGGTGATTCGCCCCTACGGCTACGCCATTTGGGAAAACATCCAGCGCGAAATGAATAATCGCTTCAAGGCAACGGGACATGAAAACGCCTATTTTCCGTTGCTTATCCCTTACAGTTTTTTTCTTAAAGAGGCGGAACACGTTGAAGGGTTTGCTCCCGAAGTCGCCATTGTCACGCACGCGGGCGGTGAGGAGCTTGCCGAAAAGCTGGTTATCCGCCCCACCAGCGAGACGATTATCTGCCACATGTACTCAAAGTGGGTGCAATCATACCGCGACCTGCCCCTCTTAATCAACCAGTGGGCGAACATCGTCAGGTGGGAAAAGACCACCCGCCCCTTTTTGCGCACCAGCGAGTTTTTGTGGCAGGAGGGACACACCCTGCACGCAAACGCGCAGGAGGCAATCGACGAAACAATCTTAATTCTGAATCTGTACGAGGAGTTTTGTAAAAACGTTTTGGCGATGCCCGTAATCGCCGGCAAAAAGACGCAAAAGGAGAAGTTCGCGGGGGCAATCGACACTTATTCTATCGAGGCGATGATGCAGGACGGTAAAAGCCTGCAATCCGGCACGACGCATTATTTCGGGACAAGATTCACGGAGGCGTTTGACATAAAGTTTCAGGACGTGGACAAGACGCACAAGTACGCGTATGAAAGCTCGTGGGGGACATCCACGCGACTTATAGGCGCGCTGATTATGGCGCACGGCGATGCTCGCGGATTATGTTTGCCGCCCAAGGTCGCGCCTATTCAGGCTGTAATCATTCCCATTGCCACACACAAGCCCGGTGTGACAGAGGCGGCTGCGTCCATTAAAATGCAGTTGGAAAAGGCGGGGGTTAGAGTTAAGTTAGACGACAGCGACGAAAGACCGGGCTGGAAATTTAACGAATACGAATTAAAAGGGGTGCCTCTGCGGATTGAATTGGGACCGAAGGATTTAGAAAACGGCGTGGCGACCCTTTCGCGACGGGATAAGGCGGGGGAAAAGTTTGTTGTATCTTTGGACGAAATGGGCGAAAAAACCCCTCTTCTTTTGGGCGATATTCACGAAAATATGTACCAAAAGGCGTTGTTGTTTATGCAAAGCCGTACGGAAACCGTGTATGATATGGAGGGCTTACGCGCCGCGATGGAGGGCGGCAAATTCGCTCTCGCCATGTGGTGCGGCGAAGTGGGGTGCGAGGACAAGGTCAAGGCGGAGCTATCGGCGACCTCCCGTAATATGCCGTTTGACCAAACCCCTGTCGGCGACAAGTGCGTTTGTTGCGGCGGCAAGGCTAAGCGCAAGATTTTTTTCGCGAAAGCGTATTAGGCAGATATCAGATATTAGGTATCAGGGACCGGGTATTGGATAGCAGGTATTAGAGAGCAGAGAATAGAGGACGGTTAAGAAGCTGGTAACACACAAAACGGACATCCGTAACAATCGAATGTCCGTTTATAATTTAATCCAACTCACCCTTTACCTGATACCTTGTACCTGATACATTATCTGTCACTGTATCTTAAAAACCCTCTCGGTCAAGCCGTCCGAGCTCCACCAGCTGATTCTGCCGTTAAAAAGTATAGTGCCGTCCCACTCTTCGAGATCAGTCCCGAACGCGCCCTTCATATTGATACGCAAGGTTATGATTTTTTCGCTGATTGTATAAGTTCCGTAATTGATTTGGGCGCTTATGTCCGTCTTTTTTTCGTCCCTCTTCTTAAAGTAATATTCGCAGTTGCCGCCCATCTTAAGCTCTAAAAACCACGAATCGCCCGTCGATATGCCCCCGCCGGTTACCTGCTCTTTGTATACCCCCCAATAATCTTTGTTGGGACAAGCAAGGCAAACTGTGACGCAAAGTGTCAGGCACAAACACAAAATCAGTTTCCTTTTCATAATGCACTCCTTGACAGGCTTGATAAAAATATTATAGCACATTTTCTTTATCAATGCAACAATGCATAATGCGCAACGCACAATTACGTTATCATATTTTAATTTAATTTTTGGGGAACCCACAGACTGTTATAAACAAACGCCGTGCTTTTATTATACATGAAAAGAGCGACTCGGTCAACCGAATCGCCCCCGCTGTCGGATTTTATTAAGTTGTTGGTTGTATGCCTTGTTATTCCATGCTCTCCTCCAAGAGAAACAACGTGTTTAAGGATAATCGCATGAGCTACTCATTTAAGCGTGTTTTGACCGGCAAAAAAATCAAAAAATTTTCATAACTCCCATAAAAATAGTTGACAGGAAAAAAATAATGTAGTAAACTATTAATATAGTTAGCAAACTTGCAAAGGAGGTGCATATAATGGATTATAGAAGACTTGCAATAGAGCTTATCGGCAATATGCAGTTGCCGGGCAAGGAGCGACAGCATAAAGGTTTAGGCGGTGCAAGAAGTGAGTTAATGCTCTTAATGTTTATCGAACATAAAGAGGAGGTTGTTCCAAAAGACATAAGCGAGGCGATGGGCGTTAGCACAGCAAGGATAGCCATAGCGTTGAACGACTTTGCAGACAAAGGGCTTATCACGCGAGAAATAGACGACAACGACAGAAGGCGGATAATAGTTAAGCTGACACCCAAAGGAAAAGAATTTGTAACTGACCGTAAGCAAATATTTATTGACAAAATAACAGAATTCCTTGCATTGCTTGGCGAGCATGACGCAAAGGAATATGTGCGCATAATGGGCAGAATTTCAGAGATAATGCGAAAACACCACATATAATAGGAATACAAGTGCGATCGGAAACGACCGCAAAAAAAATGCAAATATTGCTAACTAAGATAACAAGTAACTATACTAACAAAGCGAGGTAACAAGATGCTAAAAATTTTCAAGTATCTAAAAACGAAAGACTGGGTAATGATAATAATCAGCCTTGTTTTCGTTGTAACGGGCGTATGGCTGGATTTGAAAATGCCTGAGTATATGGCTACGATAACTCAGCTCGTTAAAACAGAGGGGAGTGCAATGCGCGATATATGGCTTAACGGCGGCTATATGCTTTTGTGTGCGCTCGGCAGCCTTTCCACAATGATTGCGGTCGGTTTTTTAGCCGCCAAAATAGGCGCGTCGTTTTCACAACGGCTCAGAAGCGAATTGTTTAATAAGGTTGATTCCTTTTCAATGCGCGAAATCAACAAGTTTTCGACTTCAAGCCTAATAACCCGTTCTACTAACGATGTAACGCAGCTTCAAATGCTGATTACAATGGGCTTGCAAATGTTAGTAAAAGCTCCGATACTCGCGGTATGGGCGGTTATTAAAATATCGGGGAAGGGCTTTGAGTGGACGCTTGCGACAGGTGCGGCGGTCTTCATCTTGGTTGTAATGATGACATTGATATTGCTGCTCGTTATGCCGAAATTTAAGAAAATGCAAAGGCTGACGGACGATATGAACCGCGTAACAAGAGAAAATCTTACAGGGCTTCCCGTTGTCCGCGCTTATAACGCCGAAAAATATCAAGAGGAAAAATTTGAAAAAACGAACAAGGAATTGACGGGTGCACACCTATTTACCAATCGCGCAATGGCGGTCATGCAATCCGCAATGCCGCTTATTATGAGCGGCCTGTCGCTTGCTATATATTGGATTGGTGCAATACTTATCAATAACGCAGCAGGAGCGGAAAGATTAACGCTGTTTTCAAATATGGTCGTGTTTTCATCGTATTCAATGCAGATAATTATGGCGTTTATGATGATAACAATGCTGTTTATTTTCTTGCCGCGGGCTTCTGTATCGGCAAAGCGTATTAACGAGGTGCTTGATACCGAGCCTGCAATTAAAGACGGATATGCTATTGGCGGATTGGACGGTATGAGCGGCGAAGTGGAGTTCAAAAATGTCGGGTTCAAATATCCCGGTGCGGCGGACTATGTTTTACAGGATGTCAGCTTTATAGCAAAACAAGGCGAAACCGTGGCGTTTATCGGCTCGACAGGTAGCGGGAAATCAACGCTGATAAACCTTGTTCCCCGTTTCTACGACGCGACAGAGGGCGAAATTCTGATAAACGGCGTGAATGTAAGGGATTATCAATTAGAAGCCCTTAATAATAAAATTGGGTATATCCCGCAAAAGGCAGTAATGTTCAGCGGAACGGTGGCAAGCAATGTCGCGTTTGGCGAAAGAGCGGGAGAGGATGCAGGAGAAGAAGATATTTGGACTGCCGTTAGGATAGCGCAGGGCACGGACTTTGTTGAAAAAATGGACGGCGCGTATAACGCCCAGATAGCCCGCGGCGGCGGCAATGTGTCGGGTGGCCAAAAACAGCGGCTTTCTATAGCGCGGGCGGTATGTAAAAATCCCGAAATCTATATTTTTGATGATAGTTTTTCCGCGCTTGACTATAAGACCGACAGAGCTTTACGAACTGCTCTTAAAAAAGAAACCCAGAGCGCGACGAGCCTTATTGTCGCACAGCGTATCGGTACGATTATGGACGCAGACAAAATCGTGGTTTTGGACGAGGGCAAGGTCGTCGGTATCGGAAAACACAAAGAGCTGCTGAAAACCTGTCAGGTATACAGAGAAATAGCAATGTCACAATTAAGCGAGGAGGAATTAGCGGTATGAGCGAGAATAAAAGAGAACAACAAACAATTCCGCCGATGGGCGGTCGCGGCGGCGGTTTCGGCGGCGGTCGCGGTATGCAAATAGGCGGCGCAAAAGCCAAAGACTTCAAAGGGACATGGGTGAAGCTGATAAAATACAGCAAAAGGTTTATGCCGTTCATTATCCTTGCGCTTGTATTTGCGGCGGGTGGCGCGATATTACAGATTATCGGTCCCGAATATTTAAGCCGACTAACTGACGAAATCGGAAACATATTTATTATCGGCTCAATAGACATGAGCGTGGTGCTTAATATTGGGTTAATACTGATATGTTTCTATTCGGGTTCTTTGGTTTTGCGGCTTGCCGACAACCTGATAATGGCAAAGGTAACGCAGAAAATATCCCAAAAAATGCGTTCGGATATATCTGGAAAGATAAATCGTTTGCCGCTTGGATATTTTCACAAGACGAGCTATGGTGATGTTCTGTCCCGCGTAACCAACGATGTGGACGCAATCGGGCAGACGCTTAATCAAAGCATAGAC
>WRDI01000014.1 GCA_009783515.1 Bacillota bacterium
CGCACCGCAAAGCATAGAAAGCGCGGTCAATGCAGTGTATCTCGCCCGAAAAAAATATAAGGTGGGTACGGCCGAGATAAAGCGCCGCATACAAGAACTTTTGGCGCAAGAAAAAGCGGAGGGAAAACCTTTCACCGAGCTTCTTTGCGGCGTTTTACATAAGAAGTGGGAGCTGAAAAATGCCGTGGCGATGGTGTGCAACGCGATGAAGGCAAGCATGAACGAGGGCGACGTCGTGGTTTTCAGTTCGCCCAGCGGGTACTCCGCCACACTCAAGATACGGTATTACCATGCAGGAGCGGCGGGTGCGGATTTTGATGCAACAAAGGAAACAAAATCAGCCGTTAAGCCTAATATAGCGAATACGACAGACATAAAACTTGATGCAATAATCGCCGCAAGGGCGGATGCAAAGCTGCCTAAAAAGGCGGATTTAGCGGATGTTGGCGCGGCAAAGCCGCTTCCCAATCCCGCCGCAAAGCCTAAAACCCCGCCTTCCCCCGGCGAGGTGTGGCGCAGGATTTTAGAGCACGAATGGGTGATTTTTTACCTGCCCGACGGCGGTGAATTCGCGTACGTCGCGGGCAACGATTACCTAAGCATCGTACGTTCCAACTACCGCCTGCCCCGTGCCGACATAGAAAAAGCTTTGACGCTTTATCCCTTCAAAAACACCGTTCCACTACAGCATTTGCGCTACCCCGCGTACCTGTTCGCGATACTGACGGACGAGAGGATTGTGGGATAATAGACTTTTTCCGAGACCCGACAGGGCGCATTTATCGGCATCTTTTTGGTTTAAAGCCGTCACCGAAAAGAACAAATTTTTTGACGGTTTTATCCACAAAAATTTGCTCGCTGTCTAACCGTGTCCGGTTTCGGAATAACTCTAATGCTTAATGCCCAGTGCGCAATGAAGGATAAATTTTAAGAAACACGCCCTGAACAAAAAGAATTGCGCGCTCAATAAAACTCAACCGGCATTAAGCGTTGAAAAAGAGATATTCATGGACAAACACGTATTTTATTACAGCTTCCCCATTCTTGGAGAAACGGCGATTGCGGAGGATAAAGAGGGGATTTGCGCCGTTTTTTTGGCAAACGGGCAGGATCCGCCCAAACTTTTTACGCAAAACAAGTTTGAAGTAAAAGAAACCCCGCTTATTAAAAAGGCGGCGGAGCAGTTAAAAGAATATTTTGAAGGGAAACGCAAAGAATTTACCGTTCCGTTAAGTTTAAACGGCACGGAGTTTCAGCAAAAAGTCCACAACGCGCTATTGACCATACCGTGCGGGCAAACGGTTTCGTACAAAGAATTGGCGGGTAAGAGCGGGTATCCGCTTGCGGTAAGGGCGACGGGGAGCGCCTGCGGAAAAAACCCGTTGCTTATTCTTGTTCCCTGCCACAGGTGTATCGCATCAAGCGGGAGACTAGGCGGCTTTTCGGCGGGATTGGAAGTTAAGAGAGGTTTGTTGAAATTTGAAAGTAACGCAAAATGAAAGCGGAGAGCGGAGTTAAGGTTGGGGGGGGGTAGAGGATAGGGCCGGTTTGTATTGTGCGGCGGCATACAAGAGGTTGTTGTTGCCGAGTCGGATGCCGGTTGGTTATTGCGGGTGATTGGCGCGCCGTTTTAGTGCCGCGAGTTTTTGCGGGGTGTTAAGATGCTTTCGGCGTCTGAAGCGGGTACGGGGGAACGCTTACAGGCGCATATTTGAAGGGAAATCATCAGTGGATATAAGTACGGTTGCATAAAAAACAATCAGCTATCGTTATTTTCTATCACCTGACCACAACTTTAATTCCAGTCTCCACACTCATTCGCGCCACTAAAAATCTAAAAAACCATACAAAAACGAAAGGGCCGGATGAGTAAATAAAAAAACTCCAAAAAATATGAATAAAACCCCCGAAAACGGTGTTAATTAGGTGGACAAACTGCGCACAATAATTTATAATGAATAATGGGCGCGGGTTGCCGTAAAAAATCGAGCGGACAAACGACTAGGGGCAGGCAGAAAAACAAAAACAGAAAAGGCCGAGCCGCCCAAAAAAACGGGCGGGACAGGGAGGAAACCATGGCAAAGATTCTTATCGTCGACGACGAGGAAAAAATCAGAGAAGTACTAAAGGAGTACGCGCAGTTTGAGGGACATACTGTGTTCGAGGCGGCGGACGGGATGCAGGCCGTACTGATGGCGAGGGAAAACGAATATGATCTCGTTATAATGGACGTCATGATGCCCAAGCTTGACGGCTTTTCGGCGGTCAAGGAAATCAAAAAGATAAAGGACATACCCGTACTCATGCTTAGCGCACGCGTGGAGGAGTACGACAAACTGTTCGGCTTCGAAATGGGCATAGACGACTACGTAACCAAGCCGTTTTCACCCAAAGAGGTCATGGCGCGTGTCACGGCGATTCTTAGGCGCGGCAAAAAACACAACAAGAAGATTGTGTCCGACGGCTTAGAAATCGACATCGCGGGCAGAAGCGTGTTTGTAGACGGCAAAAAAGCGGACATGACGCCCAAAGAGTACGAGCTTTTGTTCTACCTTGTCAACAACGCGGGGATTGCCATTTCGCGTGAAAAACTATTGACCGACGTATGGGGATACGATTTTTACGGCGACGACCGCACGGTGGATACGCATATCAAGATGTTGAGGGCGTCGTTAGGCCCGTATAGAGAGATGATTGTTACCCTGCGCGGGATGGGGTATAAGATTGAGATTTGAAAATCTTAAAAGGACTTTTTTTAAAGTCGTAGGCCGCGACGCCTCCGGCGTACCGATTGAGGTGCTTTTCGCTAAATTATGCTACTTTTGGAGCATTCCAAAAATAACCAAAAGAATGCCAAAGGGGGGACGCTTTCGGCTTTGTCCCCCTCCGGACTCCTTATCGCAACGATTTTAAGGTCTAATTTTTAGAAAAAGAAGCCCGTCCGCATGAAAGGAGTTCGGGGACAAGTTCCCGCCAGGGATTTGGGAACAACGTCCCCAAGAACAAAAAAATGAGAAAAATAGAAAAATTGCCGGTTGCCAAAGAGAGCATACGGTCACGGACCCTTGTTTACTTTTTGGTGATGGCGCTCTCGATGATAACACTCCTGTGGGTAGTACAGGAGTGGTTTTTTTCTACGCAGTACAGCGGGCTAAAACAGACCGAAGTAATAAGGATAATGGACAAGGCGACCAAGGAACATACGGGGACAACCTCCCCCGCCTTCTTTACCGAACTTCACAAAACTGCTGTGGAAAACGACATGGCGGTTTGGTTTTTTGCTTTTAAAAAGAGTGCGGCGCAGCCGGGATTTGAGGAATATACGGATAACGACAGTACCTACTTAAGGTTGGTAGGGGAAAGCTTTTTTAGCGAATACGTGCTTTCGTCGGCGGCGGAGCCGGGTGACACAGACGCGATTTATAAAACCATGGTGGGAAAAGACCCAAAAACCTGCGATTTAGGCTGGTCGAAAGAACAAGAAACGCGGTTTATCAAATTATTAAAGCTAAACGAATCCTTTGACCCGCAAAAGCTGGCGGCCTATCAATATGACGAACAGCTACAGCGGCTGTATTACGCGTCCGAGGCAAGGCCGTCTTTACCCCTGGGCGGCGTAGTTACACGTTATTATTTTTATGCGGAGGCGAATTTAAGCGAGTCGGGCGTGACGCTGGATATCGTCAGGTACGGCTTTGTGCTTTTGACCATCTTGATAGTCATACTCTCGCTTATTTTCGCTTTTTTGATGTCCGCGCTTATTTCAAATCCCATCACAAAAATAAGCAAGCGCGCCGAAAAATTCGCGCAGGGGGATTATACCACAAGATTCGGGAGGGGGAGCATAAAGGAAATCAACAATTTGGCGGCTACACTGGACTTTGCGGCGGAGGAAATAAGCAAAACGGAGGAACTAAGGCGGGAGTTTATTGCCAACATCAGTCACGATCTCAGGACGCCGCTGACGATGATACGCGCTTACGCCGAGATGATACGGGACATTTCCGGCAAAAACGCTCAAAAAAGGGAACAACACTCGCAGGTTATTATCGACGAGGCGGAAAGGTTGTCGCTACTTGTCGAGGACATACAAAAGCTGTCCAAAATCCAGTCGGGATTGGATATTGTGAAGGCCGTGCCGTTTGACTTGGATGAATTTTGCAGTTCAACCTTGGGGCGGTTTGAGATTATGCGCGAAAGATACGGCTATAAGCTTATTTATGAAAGCGGCGGCAAAAACGTGGTAGAGGCGGACAAGGAAAAAATTTCGCAGGTGCTGTACAACCTTATCGGCAACGCACTCAATTACACGGACAAACAAAGCAAAAAGGTTATTATAAGGCAGTTTAAGCGGAGCGCGGTCGCGGTGGTCGAGGTGGAAGACAACGGCAAGGGCATAGCGGAGGAGGATATGGACGCCGTATGGGACAGGTATTATCGGCTTAATCAGCAAAAACGCTCGGTGGTAGGGTCGGGCTTGGGTTTAAGTATTGTCAAAAATATTTTGGTCGCGCACGGCGCGGAGTACGGCATAAAGAGCGAGGTCGGCAAGGGCACGGTTTTTTGGTTTGCGTTACCGTTGGGAGAGAATAGAGATTAGAGATTAGAAGTCAGACGGGATTATTCACTTTGACGTTTTTCATACAAAAACCCCGCTTCTTATTTTTCGCCAATTCTCCCAAAATCTTTGATAGGCTTGGTTTTCAAAAGCGTCTTGGGAATTTTTTGGAGAGCAATTATCATAAAACGACTTGACAGTGTCGGCAAAACCGAACACGATAGCCTTATAATCCTCAAAAGGAATAACCGCTTGTGCGTTTGTATCGGACGAGATTTTTACCGTACCGTTTTCATGAACAATAGACCAATCAATCCCTTTTGGACAGCCTGTTATAATAAGGCTATCTGTTTTTTCGTATATAAACATAAAATGTCCGCAACAGGGTAGCAAATGTTCTTCCCGCCCTTTTATATGGTTTTTATACAACGATTCAAGCATACGGTAAGCGCCCGCACTGACAGCCCAATCGTTAGCGGTTCCGTCGTCAAGAACAGTATCGCCGATTTTAACATACGCCTTCCCGTGCAAACATAAATCGGCAGGGTCGTCCACCATTCCATTCATCCAACGCATATCATTGACTTTAAGTTCAAAATGCAAAAGCTGTTACCCTCCCATCAAATAAAAAATCTAACCTTCATTGAGCATTGCACATTGAGCATTGAGCATTCTCTACAATTCTGTCCTCCTCACCAGCGCGTGACTCAGCGTCGCCTCGTCCGCGTATTCTATATCGCTACCCATAGATATGCCTTGCGCCAAACGAGTGACCCTTATTACCAAGGGCTTTAAAAGGCGGGAGAGGTATGCGGCGGTAGCCTCCCCTTCAACGTCGGGGTTTGTCGCCATTATTACTTCTGTCACACCGTCAAGCCGACACAATAATTGCTTGATACGGATATCGTCCGGTCCTCGCCCGTCCAAGGGGGAAAGGGTGCCGCCCAAAACATGGTAAACGCCTGCGTAGCCCGTGCGCTCGATGGACTGAATGTCCTTCGCCTGCGCCACCACGCAAATCACGGTTTTGTCACGCTGTAAGCAGATAGGACAGACTTCCGCGTCGCTAAGCCCCCCGCAAACCGCGCAAAAACGTATTTTTTCCTTTACATCCAAAAGTGCGTCGCAAAAATCTTCAACTTCGGATTGATTCATGTCAATCACGCGGAAGGCGTATCTCGCCGCGGTTTTAGCCCCCACTCCCGGTAGCTCGCGGAATTTGCTTATCAGGCGTATTATGCTGTCAGGTTGTTTCATGGAACCTCTTTTATAGTGCTCAATGTTCAATGCTCAATGAAGGGTAAATATTTAAAACAACATTCGTTTTATCAGCCAATCCTGCATTTTTATGGGCAGGATATTTAGTAACTTCATGGTGAGCGAATTATTTGTTTTGTAGACGAATTTTGGTTTTTTGTTCAGCGCGGCTTTCTTGAATGTTTTAAGAAATGCCGACGCGGGCTTTGCCTTGGTGAATTCCTTATTCATTAGCCTGCTTATTTTTGTTAATTGGTCTTTGTACAAAACGGATTTTTCGATTGCCCGCCCATATCGTGACGTAAAATCGCCGATAATGTCCGTTTTGTACGCGCCTGGGCGGATGCAAACAACTCTTATACCAAACAGGGACATTTCGCGCCTTAGGCCTATGTTGTACATTTCTAAGGCATGTTTTGTCGCGGGGTAGAGCGTATAAAACGGAGCAGAATTAAGTACCCCGTACTCGCTGCTGACGTTGATATACCGCCCCTTTGCCTGCTTAACCATATCAAAGGCCGCGTTATTTACGCGGAAAACACCCAACACATTGACGTTGAAAATGCTTAAAGCTTCGACGGCGTCCGTCTCCGCAAGCGCGCCCGCTGAAATTACGCCCGCAAAGCAAGCCACAACGTCTAAACGCTTTGTTATGCTTTTTATGTATTCTAATGCGGCGGCGACGCTCGTATCGCAGGTTACGTCCATTTTTATAAAGTGCGCGTTCCTATCTTGGCGGTTCGATTCAAAGACCCTATCGCAAGAAAACACGACAAAGCCGCGCTCAAGCAAGGACTCCGCCGCCGCTTTGCCCAATCCGCTGCCTGCGCCCGTAATAAGCGCGTATTTTTGTAATGGGTTGTCCATAAAAGTTCCTTTTGCGTGTATTTGGGATATTCCGCAAACCCGTAGGGGCGGCCAGTGGCCGTCCGAATAATAAAAATCCGCTTATTACCCAACGCGGACGACCGGTAGTCGCCCCTACGGTACGCCGCTTAAATTCAGAAATCGTCTCTAAAACAGCGCGTTTGCGCCCGCGGGCAAAAGTTCCGCCTCAAGCTCCTCCGCGTCGGAGTATGCCTCGTTGTAAGCGGCAAGGATAAGGTCTTCGAGCATTTCCAAGTCGTCGGGATCCACCGCTTCAGGCTTGATTTTGATAGCCAGGAGCCGCTTTTTGCCGTTTAATGTGACCGCGACAAGGCCGCCGCCCGCCTCCGCCTCGATTTCAGTTTCCTCCAGTTCCTTTTGCGCCTCTTCCATCTGTTCTTTCAATTTTTGGGCCTGTTTCAACATAGCCTGCATATTCATGCCGCCACCGCCGCCGAATCCGCCTTTTGACATAATTGATACCTCCGCTTATTTTTTAATGTGCAATGCTCAATGCTTAATGCGCAATGAAGGACAAATTTAAGGAATGTGCCTTGAATAATAGCCATTGTGCGCTCAAAAAAAACATGACCGACATTGAGCATTAAGCATTGAACATTGCGCATTTATTATCTGATGTTTTTTATTTGTCATCAACAACGCTCACCATCCGCCGTCCGAATTGGTCGTACAGCTTTGTCACCGCCTTTTCCATATCCACATCGCCGCTGTCCTTCTCGACAGCGACGCGCAAATCCAAGCCTTCCGCCGCCAAAGCCGCCGTTAAGATAACCAGGAATGCATCGTCACACATCAAAAGGTAATCCTCGCGAGAGGCGATAATTGTCAGAAAGTCGCCATGCAGCTTCACCTTGAAGGGGTTTTGCTTCCCCACCGCCTGCAAAAACGCGGGGGTGCCGTTTTTTCTAAAGTACGTAATAACCCGCCCCCAAAGCTGCTGCGCAGTTAGTTTTTGCGCCTGCGCCGCCCCGATAGGAGGGAAGTCCGGCGGCGGTCTTTGTGAAGTGTTTTCGGGCGGGGGAGCTTCCTGCATCAAAAACTCGGGTGGAATGTCCGTAAAATCATCGTCGGGAGGGGATCCGAGGGTTGGGGAGAGTGGAGAGTGAAAAGTGGAAAGTGGGGTTAAGGCTGGGGTTAGGGACTGGGGGTTGGGGGGCGGGGGAGTATCGTTTTTATTTTCCGCCGCCATCAATTTTTTTTTAGCTATGTTTGCCGCAAAATCGCCGCCCTCAAGCGCAAGCTCCAGCCGCAAAAGCCTTGCGTCAAAGGCGTTAAAATCCGTGTTATACAGCCCCGCCGCACGCACGCATGCCGCCTCCATGGCAATCCGCGGGTTCACGCTGTACCGTAATTCCCCGTCCATTTCTGAAAAAAGCTGCACGATCGCGGCAAGACCGGAGATAGACCGCCTTTCCGCCGCCCGTATAAGCGCGGCAATCCTTTCTTTCGTCCCCTTCAATATTTTTGGCGCGGCCTTTGCTAACATCAAATCGCGCGCATAGGCGGCAAGCTCCTTGGCGACAACGTTCATGCTTTTCCCCGCCCCGTACAGTCTGTCGGTCAGCTCTAACGCCAAAGGAATATCCCCGTCGGCAATCGCGTCAAACAACGCTTCACTTAGTTCGCTCCCGCCGCCGATAGCCGTCATCACGTCCGCGGCGGTCAAAACCCCGCTTGACAGGTTTATGCACACGTCGGCAAGAGAAAGCGCGTCGCGCGCCGACCCTTCCGCCGCCGCCGCGATAGCCCGCACCGCCTCGTCCTCAAAACTTTTGCCCTCGGACTGAAATATATTCGCCAAAAGCGCGAAAAGTTCACCCATTCCGACAAGGCGGAAGTCAAAGCGCATACACCGCGACAGAATGGTGGCGGGTAATTTATGCGGCTCGGTGGTCGCCAGAATAAACACGGCGGTCGCGGGCGGCTCCTCCAACGTCTTTAAAAGCGCGTTGAAGGCGGCGCCGGTCAGCATGTGCACCTCGTCGATGATATAGACCTTGTACCTGCCGTTTATGGGTGGGTATTTGACCTTTTCGCGTAAATCGCGCGCGTCGTCCACGCCGTTGTTAGAAGCGGCGTCAATCTCGATTATGTCAAGGTTTGTTTCGCCCTCGTTTTTTTGGCAAGGCTGGCACTTGCCGCAGGGGGTATTTGCGCCCGTGCAGCTTATCGCCCGCGCAAAAATCCGGGCGAGCGAGGTCTTGCCCACGCCGCGGCTGCCGCAAAACAGGTAAGCATGCCCGATTCGTCCCCGCGCGATTTGGTTTTTGAGCGTGG
This sequence comes from Bacillota bacterium, assembly GCA_009783515.1. Taxonomy (GTDB): domain Bacteria; phylum Bacillota; class Clostridia; order Christensenellales; family Pumilibacteraceae; genus WRAF01. The sequence goes on from WRDI01000014.1 coordinate 8,981, forward strand.
CGGTGATGTGGCCCTGCCCGATTATCCCGTCGAAGGTTTTTGGGCGGTATTTACGATAGAGGGTACTGTACATACTTGGTAAGTATAACAAATTAAAAGAGGATTGTCAAATCTTATCATTCTAAAAATTTGTTTTATTCGATATGGCACTTTTGGAGTGCCCCAAAAGTGCCCCCGGGGTCCCCAAAAATCTTGATTTTTGGGGTGGAAATGGGCATCAGGGGTAGGACACTTGCGGCCGCTCGTGCTAAAAACAGTCCTGTGGACTGTTTTTGCGGACTTTGTCCGCCGCGTCGCGCTCCCTTGGGAAACCCCCTCGCAACGCTTTTAAGGTAAGGGGACATTTGTAATTGATTTTTGGGCGTATTTTTGTTGTGGTCGAAACCGTTGGCTAAATACCGCCTGTCGCCCTCCGGAAAACCAATGCGCTAAACTCAGTTTTTCTAAATAACGACCGTTCAAAAAATTCCCCTTTTGAGGAGTGCCCGCGAATGCTTCTTCGACGTGGGGCGGGGTGGCTGAAGTAATTATGTAAGGTTGCGAGGGGGGGTCGTCAATTATTCTTATTGTTTCGCTCATACTGCTCCCGCGTCAAAATATACCTTTTGCCTTCAAACGTCATACCCAACGGTTTTGCCTCGAAAATCCCGTCGCAGTAATACGCAAACCCGCATTTTTCAATCACTCTTTTTGAGCGCGCGTTCTGTAAATAATGTCCGCACCATAAAAGGTCCGCGCTCAGCCCCTCGAACGCGTACTTTATTGCCGCCTTCGTCGCCTCGGTCGCAAGGCTGTGCCCCCAATACGGCATACCAAGCGCATAGCCTATTTCAAACGGGTTTTTGGCGCCTAATTTCTCGTTAAAAATCCCCTTATGTATGCCCACCGAGCCTATTACCTTGCCCGTTTCCTTCAAAATTATTGCATAAACGTCGCCGTTTTTGATAAACTTGTCCAAAATCGTTTGCGATTCGTCCTTGCTCTCATGGTGTTTCCACCCCGCCGCCTCGCCGACTCCATCCACACTCGCGTATTCGTACATATCGTCCAAATCACCCTTTGTAAAAAGCCGCAAAATCAGCCTTTGTGTTTCCAAAGTTTTCATAATGCTCCCTAAATAATGACGTCTACAAGTATCCCCAAAAGCGTGCCTGACGCAAACATCCCTAAAACTATCAGCAAAACGGTCAATTTATTTTTGTGCTCCTTGACAAGCACGGCGTAGCTTAGCCCCGCCGCTACGGTCAGGCCCGCCACCGCAGCACCTAACGTAAGAAGGTTATCTGCGTACATATGGGCCAAAATCACTCCCGCAGCGCAGTTGGGGATAAGCCCTATCAGCGCGGCTAAGGCGGGTTGCCAGACGCTAAGCCCTGTGACAAACGCTGTGAAGCGTTCGGGGGTGACAAAAAAGATTATAAAGCCCAAGATAAGGTTGACAGCCAAAATGTAGACGAAGAGTTTGAGGGAGTGGATAAGCGGGTGAAGCAGGTATGTGTGCCACGCGCTTTCTTTTTTGCAGTGTTTGTGCCCGTGACAACCGCAGCCGCAGTTTTCGCCGAGGACGTGGTACTGTTCATTGATTTTGTGCGCTCCGTGTTCGCGGTCGCCCTCGACGGCTTCATGTTCGTGCGTTTTACAAACGTTTTCGGGCGTATTTTCTTGTTTAAGGGCTTCATGCCTATGTTCATGCGTTTCGCGTGCGCCTTTTTCGCGCATAAATATACCGGCGTTGTCGACTGCCAAAACCTCGCCGTTTGCCGTCACCCCCCGTCTTTTTCTTTTCGCAGCCAAATACGCGGCAAGATATAAAACATACCCCGCAAAAAGCGCGAAAATCAGTTTTATTATCAAAAGCGGCAGCACCTTTTCAGGGCTTAAGGCAAGCAAAATCAGCAGTGCCTCGTCCGAGGTGGTGATATAAACGGCGATAAGCGCGCCCAAGGGAATATACTTTTGCGCGTACATCCTTGTTGCCGCCACGCTGAAGCCGCACTGCGGGAATACCCCCGCCGCCGCACCTATAAGGGGCGCGAAAGGCCCTTTAAGCGCGTTTTGCGTCCTTTTGCCGGTATAGCGGTCGATAAACGCCATCAAAACGTGCGCCAAAAACAGTACCGGCAAAATTATTGCCGAATCCTTCAACGCGTCAAGCAGCACGTCGGGCGCGCCGCCCCATTCAATTTGACACAACATTTGTCCCATAATAAAAATTTTACCGCCATATATTGTGTAGGGGCGGGCCTACGAAGCAAGACCACGAATGCCCCCTGATACAGTCTTATTGCCCGTCCGTCGTCGAAATTTATTGCGGACGACCGGTGGTCAACCCCTACGAAAGACTTGTCCCAAAAACCTGTTCAAAATAATAAACCAACCGCGTATACACAAACCGCTCCTTAAGCGGCTCAAGCGCATCAATAATACCGCTGTAATACCACCGCGACCGCGCCCTGTCGCCGGTAAAGCGCGCCCACACATCCTCGTCCGTTTTCATATCGCTATAGATGCTTTTAAGGTTGCACAGCTTATCCGCCGCACAGATAAGCATAGCCCCTTCCGGCGCATCCTTTAAGCGTAAAATAGTTTCTTTTTTTCTTTCCGCCCAAATTTTGGATTTGTCCTCGGTTTCGTACCCCACAAGCTCCGCAACGGGACGCCCGAAGCGCGACTCGATTTCATCTATGGTGACGGGGGTATCCTCCACAACGTCGTGTAAGATTCCCGCCGTCACGGTGTCCTTGTCCGCACCCTCCAAAACGAGGTAGTACATTACCTCCATGGGGTGGACGATGTACGGAGTGTTCGTGCCCTTTCGTTTTTGACCGTCGTGCATAATCGCGGCAAATTCTATCGCTTCGTGTATCATAAAAAATATTATAACACAAATCGGCGAAAAAAAGCAACATTATACAACAAAACATGGGAGAATCTGGCGAATTATATTGACAAAACCCTTGTAACTATACTATGATAGAATTATGGGTGAAATTCTTTTTCAAACGCACGCTCTGTGCAAAAATTATAACGGCAAAAACGTGGTGGATAATGTGTCGCTTGCCGTTAAAAAAGGAGACATTTACGGCTTTGTCGGCCTTAACGGCGCGGGTAAAACCACGCTTATGCGAATGGCGGCGGGGCTTATCCGTCCGACCGCAGGCAGCTTGTCCCTTTTCGGGGCGACGGGCGATAAACTGGACGAGGCAAGACGGAAAACGGCGTCCATTATCGAAAACCCCGTTTTTTACCCAAGCATGAGCGGGCGGGAAAACGTCGCCGCGTACCTTGGGCTTTTGGGCAAGGACAAAACCAAAGCCGCCGAATACCTTAGGACGGTGCGGCTTGACCCACAGTCCCCGAAAAAGGCGAGAAGCTTTTCTTTGGGAATGAAGCAACGGTTGTCAATAGCCATGGCGCTTGCCGCCGATGCGGAGTTGCTGTTTTTGGACGAACCCACCAACGGGCTTGACCCCGAGGGAATGTATGAAATCCGCGAATTGTTAAAGTATTTGAACAAAGAGCGGGGGGTCACGATATTTATTTCCAGTCATATTTTGTCCGAACTTGAAAAACTGGCGACCACCTACGGCTTTATACATTACGGGCGGCTGATTAAGGAAGCGACCCTGCACGAGATTGAGGCGTCGATGTACAAGGGCTATATTTTGGAGGCCACAGACAACGCCTTGGCGCACAAAATTATGAGCGACGCGGGTGTGGCGTCAAATATTATCGACGGTACACTGGCGATAAAGGGCGACATAAACGTGAGCGAAGCCGTAGCAAAGCTTAGCGGCGCGGGCGTCGCCGTGCTTTCGCTTACCGCCAAGCATGCGGAACTTGAGGATTACTTCCGCAACCTAATAGGAGGCGCGCAATGAAAAGTTTATTAAAAAATGATTTTTATAAAATGCACAAAGAAAAAGCGCATTGGATTTTGCTTATCGTCCTGTCCGGTTATATGCTGCTGACGATAGGCTTAATGGCGCTGATAAGCGATGTCGGTGGCTTGGGCGACACGCTGCGGACGTATGTGTATTTAAGCACCATGGACAGCAGTAATTTGGGAATATTCATCGCCTTGTCGGTCAGCCTATATATAGGCAACGATTTTAGGAATCGTACGGTCAACCTGAAAATTCTCGCGGGGCACTCGCGCTTAAAAATATTCTTCGGGTATATGCTGATAAGCCTTATAATTTTCGCCGTGTTTTTCGTTTATAACGCGCTTTTTTGCGCGGGGCTGAGTTATTTGTTTTTGGGTGGCTTCGGGGATTATCTGAAAGATATTTTGATAAGAATGGCGCTTATGTTGCCGCCGTACCTTGCCATAACCTCGATAGCGACGTTTATTTCGATGTCGCTGAAATCCGTGCTTGGGATAGTGATGAATATTGTGGTGATTATGGTGCTGGCGACCTTGGGGTCGATAGTCGCTATGCTGTCCGCATTCGGGGTGGGAAGCGGGATTATCGACTTTATTACCGCGGTCGTCCCGTACACCGTCCTAAGCTCTCTTTCGACCGGAGGACTTTTCGGGGGCTTTGGCGGCGGAGGGGAGGAAACGATTTTTACCCTCGACATGATACTCAAAAATGTAATCGGCAGCGCGGTTTTTATCGCGGGCGCGGTCACGGGCGGCTATTTTGTGTTTAAGTCAAGGCCGCTGACGTAATTTTATTGACCAGTGACCGGTGAATGGTAGAGATTTTAGAGATAATAGAATAGAGAATAAAGGAGAGAGGGGTTAGGGGTTGCTATTATAAAACCTTTAGGTTGGGTTGTCATTGCGAGTTTACGAAGCAAACCAGCTAAATAAATAACCGCTTAAAAAAGAATGACACGATGAAACAAGGGTATATGTATGTTTTGTTCAGTCAAAGAAACGGGACACTGTATGTTGGCGTAACGTCGGATTTAGCGCGTAGGGTGTACGAACACAAACAAAAGATAATACGCGGATTTACGGCACAGTATAACGTGGACAAACTTGGTTATTACGAAGTTTTTGATAATATCGCAAAGGCAATCGAAAGAGAGAAGCAAATCAAGGGCGGGTCACGAAAGGCAAAACTGGGGCTTATTGAGAGCGTGAACCCCGATTGGAGAGATTTTTATGAGGATCTTATTTAAGCTGGATTGCTTCGTAAACTCGCAATGACAACCCACCCTAAAGGGTTTGCCAACCGCCAACTAACCGAAACCGACCATTTACCACACATCATCTATCACTGCTGACCGTTACCGGTCATCGGTCACTATAAAAAAATGGACAAAACCCCCGACACAAAAAAGGCCGAATTGCTGCAAACAGGGCAGCCCGCGCCCAAACGCCACCTCACGCTTTACGACAAGGTGAAAAGAAAGCTGGATACCACGCGCTTGGTGTTCGGCATAATTTCCGTGCTTGTCTATACGGTTTTTGTTTTGGTGATGCTGTGGCAGAGCTGGGGCAGCACGATATACCTTGGGATAATCCTCGGATTTGTGGTGTTGTACGTTTTGCTGTTTGCCATCCTGCTGATTTTGATACGCAAAAATCGCCCCAGATTCAAAAATTCCCTAAAAAACTATAAAAGCGGGCTTAAAATCCTGCGGTCGCTGCTTGTTCTCATTAACTTCGGGCTGACCGTGTCGGTTTTCGTGCACGCGGCGGGGGCAGGCTCGCAAATCGTAAACACGCCCTTTCAGGTCACCGTGCTGATTATCACCCTGACGTGGGCGCTGTTTCAGATTGTTTTTCAGATCAACCGAATTATCAAGCGGAATAAGGCGTTAAGGCGAAAAAAGGCGGAGGGCAGGGGGTAGGGGTCGGGTATCAGGGATCAGGAGAAGTGGCCGTAGGGTGCGGCGCCCCCGACGTACCGCAAATATCAGTGGACAATGGGCAGATTGTTTTGAAAAAATTTTTAGAAAAATCAAAATTCATTGATTGACAAAAAACGGCGGTTTTGTTATAATAAAACATAACATAATAGACTTGATAAGCGGTGCGTCGAGGCGCCGCACCCTACGGCAAAATTAACCCCCAACCATTACCTGATACCTAATCCCTGATAATTGATACCTATTTAAAAACACGAGGAGAACGAAACAAATGAAACTGATATGTGACGGTCACGACCTATCCGACGCGGTCGGCAAGGTATTCAAGGCGGTATCCGCCCACACCACCAACCCCATACTTGAGGGAATAAAACTTAAAGCCGAGGACGGCACGCTCAACCTTTTGGCTACCGACCTCGAGCTTTCGATTGAAAAAACAATCGTCGCCGACGTCAAAATCAACGGCGAAACGGTGGTTCCGGGCAGATTGTTTGCCGAATTCGTCAAAAAGCTGACCAAAGAGCAAATCGAATTGACATTAGACGAGCACAGCCGCCTTAAAATTAAGTACACGGATAGCGAGGGGACGCTCCAGTGTATGGAAAGCGCCGAGTTCCCGCAGGTGCACTCCCTCGAAGGGGGACAGAGCTTTACCGTCGTCCGCAGCGAGCTGAAAGACCTTATCAACAAAACAGCGTTTTCGGTTTGTCAGGACGATTCCCGCCCCATGCTTAAAGGCGTTTTGATGGAGGTCGGCGACGGCGCGATTACGGCGGTCGCACTTGACGGGTATCGCCTTGCCAAGTGCACAAAGCCCATCGAACACGCCACCGCGATGATGAGCGCGGTGATTCCCGCGCGGTGCATGGTGGAAATAGCGCGGCTTTTGGAGGATAGCGCGGAATTAGTAGCCGTTACCTTACAGAAAAATTATTTGCTGGCGGATTTGGTGCACACTAAGGTAACGTCGCGCTTACTTGACGGCGAATTTATAAATTACCGTCAAATTATTCCCACCAATTTTGAGTCCGTCGCCACCCTGCCCACCGAGCAGTTCGAGGCGGGGCTGGAACGCGCGATTTTGCTGTCGCGGGTGGAAAAAAACTACCTTGTGCGCTTCGACATCAAGGGCGACTGGATGAGTCTGTCGTCCAACAGCGATATAGGGAACGTCCACGAGAAAATCGCGGTAAAGTTGAACGGTAACGACATCACAATCGCCTTTAACGCGCGATATTTCACCGAATTATTAAAATACATCGGGTCGGACAACATCGTGATAAAGTTTACTAATTCCGTTTCGCCCTGTATCGTCGTGCCGGCGGGCGGGGCGGAGGACGTGTTGTATTTAATATTGCCCGTGAGGATGATTTAGGTACGATGCGTATTGTCTTTTTGTAAAAAAAACACTCTCGTCAAAATATTTCAAACCTGCAAGCAAATATGATAAAATACATGGAATAAGAGGTGCCATTATGGCGTTTACGGAAGAAGAAATAAGAAAATTATTCGGTCATGAAGCTGCCGAAGATGAAAATATTAACGTATTGAAACAGTATTATTTAAAAAGTGCTATTTATGAGCAACTTAAAAGCAATATACCATTGTTTATATTGGTTGGACATAAGGGAGTTGGGAAATCTGCACTTTTAAAAGTTTTGGAAGCGGATGATTGTGATAATGGCGACATTGCTATAGAAATAAGACCCGATGATATATATCAAATAGGCAACGAGAATATTAATTTACAAATAAGAGAATGGCAAGAAGGATTAAGCAAGATAATTTTTAACAAGCTTGTTGCGTCTATTGTCGAAATAAATAAATCCAACGACAATAAAATCAAGAAATGGATAGGCAATGTCAGCAGTTTGTTTTTACGTGTTTTAGGCAAAAAGTTAAGTGATTTGAAAAAGTCTCACACGGATATTAGTGAACTGGAGTTTTTAGAAATATTTAAAGATGCCGTATTTTCGGAGAAGAAAGTAACCATTTATATTGATGACATTGATAGAGGCTGGAAGAATACTAACGAAGAAGTACAATATATTTCGGCAATGATAAATGCCGTTAGAACATTATCAAGAAACATTTGTAATTTGCGCTTTCGCATAGCTATGCGCAGTAGTGTTTACTATTCAGTTAGAAAATCTGACGAGTCAACAGATAAGATAGAAGGTTCGGTACTTTGGCTAAAATGGACAAATCACGAAATTCTTGTGATGCTTGTTAAAAGAATTTTCAATTACAAAGGATTGCGGTGTGACGAAAAAGCGCTATTAGGCACCGAACAACATAGACTTGCCGAACACATTGATTGCATTTTCGAGTCGAAGTTTCATGCGCAAGGACACTGGGAAAACGCACCAATGTATAGAGTATTGATGTCTTTAATAAGAAAACGGCCGAGAGATTTAATCAAACTGTGTACTCTTTCTGCAAGAAAAGCTTTTGAAAATGGTCACGAGAAAATATCTACTCAAGATTTAGAAAGTATATTTTTAGACTATTCGCAGGGTCGAATAACTGATACAGTAAATGAATACAAAACAGAATTAGAGAATCTTGAAGAAGTCTTAATGTTGATGAAAACAACACAAAAGGAGCTTCAAACAACGCGTCCTTGTGTTTTCGACGATGCTCAAATCATGGTAAAAATGAGGAGTGTTATCGACCAATGTGCGATTAAGTGGTATACAAACGGGGAAAAGCTTGATCCAAAAAATTTGGCGCAATTTTTGTACAAAATTAATTTTTTAACTGCACGAAAAGAGGATAAGGACAAATTTGTGCAAAGATGGTATTTTGAAGAGCACCAGTATGTTTTTAGCCAGCATACGCAATTTGGATTTGATTGTGAGGTGCATCCCGCATATAGATGGGCATTGCAACCAAGTAACATAAAAACTATTTATGATTCGTTGAAATTGTCAAAAGATTAGGGTGATAAAAAACAAAGGAGGAAACAATGCCAAACCGAATCCACGTTACCCTCCCCGCCCGGGCGGAAAATGGCAGGTAATCCGAGGCGGCGGGTTGAAAGCGTCCAATGTGACCGACACGTAGGCGGAAGCTGTTAACCTGTATACAGGTTTTAAAATCGCCAAAGCGTACAGCAAAAAGGACGGCTTTACGGTCGTCGTTCACGGCACGGACGGCAGGGTGCGCAAGTCCTGACGTAGTTGTTTCCGTTGGCAATTTATATCAAAAAAAGCGTGCCCGCCGTAAAATTTTCAAAATTATCACCTTGGCGCTTGACTTTTCCCCCCTGCGTCTGCTATACTCAACAGACAAATGTGACCGACCCCTAACCCCTAATCCCTATTATGCTGGTGTAGCTCAGTTGGTAGAGCAGCTGATTCGTAAATAATTGGTCACATAACTCAAATGCTTAAAAACCGTCAATTTTACCCTAAAAACACCCTATTTTAGTCCTTTTTTCGCCTTTTTTACTGCCTTCCAAAATCCTTTATAACATCTTTATAAAATTCTTATAAAAAACTACCGTTTTTCATATCAATTCGCTGGTGTAGCTCAGTTGGTAGAGCAGCTGATTCGTAATCAGCAGGAGCGCAAGCAATCGTCGGTTCGAGTCCGACCACCAGCTCCACAAATAACAAAAAGCGTCTTTGCCGGACGCTTTTATGCTATATTCTGCCTTGCTTCCAATAATCATTTGCTTTTTAACAAAACCTTGCAACATAATATATTACCTCGCTATAAATTGCCCGCTATGCTTGGTTATTCAGCTTCGTCTAACCAAATGCTTATCACTTTTATAAAATGCGCTAATTCGTCTACCGGCTTGGTTGCTATTCCTATCCATACGCCGTCTTGCTTGGCTCTAAACATAAAACACCCCGTATGCCATAACTCCGTCACGCCTAAAACTTTTGCTAATGATATACCGTCATTCTGTACCACCGTTCCCACTATGCCATTCAATTCTTCCATTTTAACTCTGCCTCCAAGATTTCTTGTATTAGGTTTCTGCTATGCGCTCTTAATAGCCCTCGTCGTTTTTTACTTCTTCACCGTTCTCTTTGACCACATGACCGTGCGTACTGAATGTTACGTCATACCATTCTTTTCCGCAAGCCTCGCACTTGTCGCAAAACCAATCATAATAAACGCTGTTGTCTTCCGGCGACATTGAGCTAATCTCAAGTTCGGCGCTTCCGCAAATTGGGCAAATACCGGCTTCGTTCTTGATAAACTTTTTTACATTGTCCGTGTTAATAATTTTGTTCATTGTTTTTTACTCTTTCGGCTATGCGCCTATCCTTAATAATTTCTCCGTAATGTTTGCCGCTTGCCTGTCCGCTTCGCTTGTATAATGCGTATAAATATTCAAAGTCGTTTGAATATCGGCATGACCTACCCTTGCCGAGACCGTCTTAACATCGACACCATTGGCAATCAGCATTGTAATATTGGTATGCCTTAATCCGTGCGGCGTTACAAATGGCAAATCGTTTTTTATCTCAAACTCCCTTAACCAAACCGCTACCGTTGTTCCCGCCATATCCTTACCGTTATTCTGACAAAACAGCCTATCCGTGTTCTCCCACAAGTCCCCGTGGTTAATCTTCTGCTCGTCCCACCATGCTTTATATTCCGCTAATAAATCCATTAACGACTGCGGCGCGCTTATTATCCGCTTACTTTTCTTTGATTTTGGTGCTTTTGTTACCGTTCCAAAGCCCTGCGCGTATATTGTATTCCTGCAAATCGAAACCTGCTTGTTTTCAAAGTCAAAATCCTTCCATTCCAAGCCCGCCAATTCAGCGCACCTTAACCCTAAATTTATAAACATTCCAAAGGCTACGCGCTTCCTTATATCCGGCTCCTGCTCTACGCATTTAATAAACCTTTGTATGTCCCGCATATCGTCTAATATTTCCTTTTCCCCCTCCGTCCCTGTAATGGTTGGAGTATAATCCCTTGCCGCATAGTTGGTCGTAATATACCCGTCTATAACCGCTTGCTTTAAAATGCTGTGTAGCTGTATCTTCAGCCGTCTGTTGGACGCTTTTGAAAATGGCACCTTCTCGCTCTCTACTTTAAAATACCTGTCCATAGGCACCTGCAAACAATCGCATAATCCTTTCGCTGTCTTCATATTTACCGTTGCGCCTAATTTAAGCGCGTCTACTACCGTACAATGCGATATACCGCTTCCCTCTGCTATAATTCTTACCGATAGCCTCTTATCCGTTATAATCGGCTTTAAACTGCGTATAACCGTAATCTTGTCCTTTTGCATTGTTCTTGTGCAAAGCCACCTGCAAAATTTCTGTACTACCGGCAAAGTCATTTCCGTTAGTTTATGCTTTCCGAAATGCTTTTCAAAAACTTTTAACCCGCCTTTACAAAGGTTATAGTGGCTGTACCCTTCTGGATTGTACACTAAAATGTTTTCCACCCACCTGCTTGCGTACTCGCAAAAGCCAATATCTTCTTTCTTCTCGACCACTATTCCACGCCCTTGCTTATCGACTTCTTCCCGCCATGCTAATTGGCATTCTAATCTAAAAGCCTCTAATTCCTTCTTGCCTTTTAAATCCAAAGGCACTTTGACCGTCTTTACATAAACCTTTGTTGCCTTAATATCCTTATCCGCGCCGTTGTTTACTGCATTACAATAAAGTTGATACGACAGCTCCCCCTGCTTGTTCCTATACTCTCTTACGTGCATAATATCCTTGCTATTCCTCTTCATCTTGGCTACTCCTCTTCATATCCTAAATACTTTAATAGTGCTGTTAAATTTACTAAACTCTTGTTGCCGCTTGCGATGTACATTCCCGCATTGTCCTTTACAATCTGCCTTATACACCACTCACTTATTGCGCTGTCCGAATCCGTCTTCTTGATTTCCTGATAGCACTGCTTTATCGTCCGATACCTCGGCGGCTTGCTTTTCTTTACCGGCTGTGCCACAATATCTCACAACGATACCTGATGTATTTCTACTTGCTTTTGATTTACTCCTCTTTGTTCTGTCATTTTTGTCATTCTCCTTATTGACTATTTATTTTTATGTTATAATTATAAGATACTTTACCATATATTACCAAATGTTTTACCTGTGAATTTCGGTGATAAAAAATTTCTTTCCAATATTTCTTGGATTTAGTCGTATTTCCTGCCTATTTTTGCTCAAATCTTCCATCCTCATATTAAAATATACAATTAAACTAAACCTTTCCCGCCCTCCAACCTGCTTTTCAATCACCTTTATAATAATATACAATTATCCTAATGCTTCTTTTGCCGCAATTTTGCTTGCTTTATTCCTACCTTTGCGCTCTTGCTCCTATATCATAAAATATACAATTACTTGCCAACTCACTTTACCAATGCTTTACCCTCAATAAATGCTCTCTATAAACCAAAACCTTTACACGCAACATAAATTGTCCACCAAACCATTTCAACCCTTAAAAAGCCGTATACCGTCTTGCTTTCTTGTTGCTATTTAAATATTTATTGTACAATAAATCGTGTATTAAAAATGCTTGCATTATGTGTTCTTTTGTGCTATAATTCGTTCATGTACGATAAGGATAAAACCAATTTTGTAGAGGTCAATAAAACCCTTAGCGAATACATCAAGGGCATTTTGAATTCCTGCGAAACTACGCAAGACCAATTTGCGATTGCCTTGGGTACAAACCGCAACTCCGTATCGAATTTTTTTACCGGCATAGTTAAGCGCAAAGCTAACGAGTACGGTGAAGTCGAGAACAAACCTACAACTTCGCCTTGGTGTCAATTCTATCACTTTTATCAGACGCTTAACAAAGTCATTGATGAGTTTAATGCAAAGCAAATTGCAAGGAAGGAAAAGGCTCTTGCTCGTGGGGAAGAATATACCGAGAAACCCGCTCCTGCTTTCGATATTAACGAGTTTTTTGCTTTGGTTGGTATTAAGCCTCCGGCAACTGACACTACCATTAAAACTGAAAATACGTCTGTTAATACGGAGCCGCAAAAACCTACTACCAAGAACAAGAAGCAATCGGTACCTGCGGCATCGCCGTTAGGGGACAATCAGCTTGTAATCAACGAAGATAACAATGATATACGCGAAAGTCTTATCAATAAGCTACCAAATGACGGCTACTCTGCTGATGATGGACGAGTAGAAAAAATAATCCGGTTTTATGATGATAATAAAAAAGCTGTAGACGATTTTATTGCTATTGAGTTTAGAAAATGGGAAGTGGCATACGAATGGACATTAAATGAACGCCTTAAAAGGAAGTCCTTAACAAAAGGTGAGCATATCAAAAATGAAAATGAAGTCGAAAAGACCAAAAGGGAGCAAAGGGTCGAAATTGCATTTAACCTATTTTCCTCTTTAATTTATCCGGAAGTAACGGTAACAGTGATAAAAAAAGGCAAAAAGCATGAAAATGTAACGGACGGACAAAGAAACCAAACGCAAAGAAGATTTTGCAAACAGTTTGAAAATTTCTATGCACCCGAAAGATTTAAAGACGGACAATACATTTTCCGTACATGATTTATTGTGCAATATTTCGTGTACGGTCATTATAACATGAGCCTCGCACTTTTTACAGTACAAGGCTCTGTGCCAATAAAGTTTACTCTTTATGCCAACTTTAACACGCGGCTAAGGCTTTAATTCTAAACTTGTCAACTATAATTCACCCTCAACAATCTCCAACGTGTAAATCGCGTTATATGGGCTTGTTTTAATCATCCATATCAAACACTTCTGAATCAAATTCCCCGCTGTGGTCTTTGCTAATCTTGACTGTTCCGGTAAGTCCAAACTCGTTTTTTATCATTTGAATGACGGCGGGGACTGCTATAACAGGGTTGATGTGTATAGTGGTAACGCAGGTATTGGGGTCGCGTGTTATTTTCCCTCTCGGTCAGTGGTACCACCTATATGGATTAAAAATGCTCTTTTCCTTCATCCATCTCGTCCAACAGGTTTGGTGGTTTTCGGTACCCTTACTCCAATGCAATTTAAACTTTTCCGCCCATAAATCTTCTTCGCTTGCCACAGCTACTCAAAAAATCCCTTTTTGTGATACCGGTCATTTTATTTTTACTTCTTCTAATTTTGCTATCATCTTAATTTTGCTCCTTTAATATTTGCGTACAAGATTTCTTGTATCATATTTTTTGTATAAAGCCTTTTTACAAAGCCTAATATTTTATGTTCCGTCTAAACATACCCTATAAACTCTTTATGCCGTGCTTATAGTTTGATTCCGGTTGTAGTTACTAAATAACATTGATTCTGCCTTCCACCGTGTAAAACCGAAATAAATCGCTAAAATTATTCCAATCAGTGCGGGGCGGGCTTGTAAACTATCTACTTCCGTTTCTTCCACTAAAATAACATATATCCATAATCCGTCAATCCTTCTATTGACAAAAACTAATATCCCTTTATATTTGGGTTATTCATAGCTTCTTTAATATTTGCCTCTAAATACTCTCTGTTAATAATGCCGCCAACTGTTTTCCCAATATTCTTTTTAACATAATCATCACTTAAACTAAGGTACCACTTTTCCGAAATGCAATTCTCTATGTATTCTTCTGCTTTATAGTTCATATTGTCTAAACAATATAAGTACACCCTTTGTGATATCGCTTGTGTCAAATTGTATTTTGTTAGCTCGAAGTGTATGAAGTCCGACTTACTCCAACTACTATAATTTGGAGGATTTTCGGGTGGATTTAATTTTTTTTCCTTACATATACTTTTACTAATACAAATTTTATCTTTACTTATTTTATTGGATTTACTTATTTTATTGGATTTAGTATTATATTGGATTGGTTTAGCCACATCTGGCTTTTCCACAACTGGTTTAGCCTTAGTACGATTAGCCACAACAGGCTTTTCGCTATCTGGCTTTTTATCACTTGGCTCATTAACAGGCAATTCGCAGATACGCCAAGTTGTAGCACCCTTGCCGCCCTCTACCTTTTTAGTTACAATATGACCAGCCTTTTTTAGTTCATCAATGCCGGTTTCTATTGAAGTCCTACCATCGCATGGGAACAGCTTGTAAATGCCCTCTCAATTAAAATCCCAGTTGTCGGGCAGAGATAAAAGTTTTGTAAGTATGCCAAGCGCTTTAGCCGATAGCTTTAAGTCGTATGTAACGGTTTGGTCAATCATGGTGTATTTTTCCCTATTCGATACTCTTGTTATCATATCCGTGAACTCCCCTTTGTGTCATTTGTGAATCCCTATTATTGATTAGCCGCCTTAAATTATCCTCGATACCGTCAGTCTTCTCAAAGAAAAAAACTGAACGCTCCGAATTTTGATTGCTTTTCCCGACCCTTGTGATCCGATAACCTAAGGCTAAAAGGTTATTGACGATTAGAGGGTTTAGAACAAGCACGTCCTTGTCTTGTGTTGATTCCATATCCGCGCTCCTGTTTGATAAATATTCTTCTGATTATTATAACTGAAATAAAGCGCGGAAGTTTTAGAGAATTTTAGAAAATTTGGAAAAAGAGATTAGCAGGGAAGAAGGAAGGGGAAATAATGTTGAAGCAAATTTTTTGACAAGATAATATATTATGGAGAGTACCCGATTTACTTTCCAATAAAAATTGGCTTGATACCCTCTCGCACCGCTATAATATATTACCTCTTCCATAAAAATTAAACCACAAATCCCAATCTCCGAACAAGCTATAAATAACTTCCAATAATTACCGATATAAGCACATAAATTCGATTATAAAGGGAATTAACTGGCAGGGGAGATAATTATAGTAGCCGGAAGAAGAAACGGGGAATAACCGAGTTTAAAGAGGGATAACTGGGTAGAAATGAAATTAACCGAGACGGTATCCGTAGTGGAACTAAATTAGGGGTTTGTCTATATATATTTGTTGCCATTTTTATTTTCCTTTCCAAGATTTCTTGGACTGATTTTTATTTAACTAGGCTATTGTATTGAGCCATTTCTTGGTTATATATATTGATTAAAGCGTTTAACAATGCGGCGTTATTTTCAACCCCGGGGAGGTCTAAGCTTTTATTGACCACCTGTAATTGCTTTACTGATGTTCTTGTAGCTACCCCATAAACTATTCCCATATCCCTTACGCCTTCTTCATAAAGATTATCGCCCTCGCCAATTCCAATGGTCATAACTTCATTATTTTTACCATCAAAAATATGTACCCCTTTTTGACTTCCTGTGCCAACCTCTTGTATTTGAAACCAAGATAATTTATAGTCATTATCATCAACGTATTCTACTGCATAAATATCTTTAACACCGCTTGATCCTGCATCATTTAAACTAAAGTAAACTACATCGTTTACTAAACCTACTATTTCAAAAGCTGATGTTGAGCTGTTTCCACATACTTTTGATACCAAACTAAATAATTTGGTATATTCAGATAATTCTGTATTATACGAATCAAACTCTTCTTGATTTATAATAACCTTTTCCGAATAAGGGCGAACAAAAGTCCAATTAAGGCTTGCTACTTCAACATACCATTGTAATTCTTCTTCAGTTAATGGCCCAAAGATCTCCCACCCTTCTTCTATTAACCACTGAAAGTCTTCTTTCGTTTTGTTTTGGTCTACTATGAGAATATGTTGAACATATTCTCCAACAATATCTCCAGAGGGCCTTTCCCAAATCTCAATCCCCTCTACAGCCTCACCATATTCTATCTCTAACTCCACCACTTCCGGTCTTGTTACCCCATAAGCCTTTTCTACCGCCTTGTCTATAAAGTCGTTAAAGCCTGCTGTGCCTATATCTAATCTAAAGCTCTTTTTTAATGCTTCCGTACCGTTCTCGTCTATAATAACGTTCATTATTGCGTTCATGCTTCTGTATCTATTGTTGAAGTCTTCCATGATTGTTTCATAGGGGGAGTTTATTGTTTGACCATACTCCCTAACATAACCATTAACGCCTTCTCTTGTAGAAAAGTCATATTGCTTGCCGTCCCGTGTATACAAATCGGCATTTATCGCGCCCATCGAATTTACTTTGCTTAAATTAAAATAGGCATTATAGGCTCCATCCATAATAAACTTGATTTTGGCTAATTTCTGCGCGTCGGTCATGCCGCCACACGCAATTACGCTTGCCGCCGCCGATACGCATAATACTACCGCGACCACTATTGCTAAA
>WRDI01000015.1 GCA_009783515.1 Bacillota bacterium
AAAACCGCGCCTTTGCAAACGTCGTAAGTTTGGACAAAGAAGGCTTTATTATGGCGGAAAACTGCGTCACGGGCACCGCCGGCGTGTTTGCCGCGGGTGACTGCCGCGTAAAAAAGTACCGCCAACTTACCACCGCGGTGTCGGACGGCGCCACCGCCGCGCTTTTGGCGTGCGAATATTGCGACGGAATTGAGTAGGTGGTTAATAATCCCAAGAAAGAAAATCAAATTTTTTTATTTCCTGATTTGTGCTCGACCATTTTAAATCATTTTTGTCTTCATATAATGTCCACGCAAACACCCCGCCACCCTGCCAACGAAGCCACCGAGTGCCTCTCACATATCCTCCAAACATGTTTTTCGCCTGATATTCCACAAACACATAAATTTCACCCGTAAACATTCCGTCATTTGAAACATATTGTTTTTTATTTAACGGATTATAACTCGCATAAAAATCTTGGCTTCCCTCGATTATTAAGGAGTTGGGGTCAAGTAACTGCTCTCTAATGCAACATTCTACACCGGGTTTAAACATATCTCTTTGTAAATATAAATTTATTACCGCTAAAGGAATATACATTCCATTACTCTCATCATAAACAGCATATTTATTATAATGCAAATAAAAAATATTGAACAATTCAAATATAACAAATTTGCCAGCTTCTTTCTCCTCCATGACTTTTATCAATTCATAATTCAATAAATCGGGGACGCTTGCATTTTCTTTAATATACTCTTGTTTGCGAAAGTTTTCCGCAAGTAAATAAGTGTCGTAATACTTGAGCCAATCCTCTGCCAACGTTTCGTATGTATACGATGTTTTCGTCAAGTCTTTTTTCATTTGCCTGTCTTGATGCGAAATCGCAACCGGCAAAACCATATTCAAAATCAATAAAACTGAAAGAAAAGATGCAACTGTAATAACGAATTTTTTATTTGACTGTCCCGTTGTATTCCTGATACTTGCTATTAAACGAGGAACAAAAAAATAAGCGGCAAGAATCAATGTGCCTAATAAAAACGGAATATACGTGTTTGTTGCCCCCTCAATAATAATCATGTTTATAATACCAAAAACGAAATACACAAATATAAGCGCGTATTGAATGATAACGCACGGGGTAATAAGTTTCCTTATTTTTGATTTCGCTTTTAATAAAAAAAGGCTCAAGCAGACGATAACAACGGTAAAAATGGCTGTGGCTAAAAGTAATGTAATCGCAATAAGCAATATGTTTGACGCGCCACCAAAAAAATAATTAAACGCGTTAGCATAATTCCACACATCATAGCCGGAATAGAAATTATTATAGTACCGATAACCACTTTGCTCTCGCCATAACAGCAAAAACCTGAAAACGGGCGTAACAAACGCCCACAAAGACATCGCTATCGCTATCAAATATTTTACAATATTCGACGGTTTTTTTTCGGTATTTTGCGGCGTTACGGATTTCTCGTAGTTACTTACAACCTTTTCCGTGATAAAAGCCGTTCCGCAGTCGGGGCAAATTCCCGCTTCCTTTGCGCCGTTTGTTTCAAAATTAACGCCACAGTTTGTGCATTTTGCCTGTACAATCATGTTATTTTCTCCTTTGTGGAAAGTGCCGCAAAATTAAAAACGCGCCCCGAAAAGAGCGCGCTCCCTCGGCTAATTTCCCGTTTATTGTTACCACACAATCACCCACTAATAAGGGTAGGATAATCAGCACAAAAGGCTAAGATTATCCCTTATTAGTGAAAAATAGACTGTGTGGTATTATTAGTATAGCCTATTTGAACAGATTTGTCAATAATTTACGGCAAGTTTACCAAATTTCATAAACGGAAAAAACGGGCTTATACCGTCAAAAGGGCGCAAGTCCGTTTTATATACACAAAAAACGCCTTAATACACTGACGAGAAAATCAACATACACCGTCATACGACGCAGGCTTCTCTTTTTTGTCATCTCGACCGAAGTGGAGAGATCTCAACCTTTTATTAAGCGGAATAGATGCCTCGACTTCGCTCGGCATGACAAAATAATAGAGTATTTTAGGACAATCCGATATGCGGCGGCGCGTTTAAAACAAGTTACTCATCACCGGATGCGTGTCGTTCATTACCGCCCGCACCAAATTTAAGGCGGTTTCGGTCATGACCTTGGCGTCGTCCGCGTGGTTTATCTTTACCATGACTTCTAAGCTTATGATTTTTTCATCCAAAGCGCGAAAGGCGTTGTGGTTGCCCAAACAAAAGACGACCTCACGGCCTTTTTTCCATTTTTCGCTCACTCTGTCCATAGCGAAAAGCGTCTCCGCGTTGGCAATGTCCTCGCCGCTCGCGTAAATACTCTGTTTGACCAATATCAGCCCATCCTCAAGCTGAGTGAAAAGCCGCGTGCTGTACGCTATTTCCCACGTCCCCGCGCCCAAGACGGCGGCGAATACGAGGGAGATGATGATGACCTTTTTCATAAAAAACTCCTTACTTTTTAATGCGCAATGCTCAATGCGCAATGCTCAATGATGGTTGTGTTTTTAAGCGCGTATAATGTGTACGGTTCAAGGTACATTACTTAAATTTTCCATCATTGAGCATTGAAAATTCTTAAATCTATCCTTCATTGAGCATTGCGCATTGTGCATTTAGCATTATTCACCACCCCTTCTGTACCCTCAGCGTCTCGTTAAAATACTTGTCCTTCTTGGACGAAATATACGCCGTGCCGTCCTGCCGCACGTCCATGTACAGCACCTCTTTTATGTCGATTATGCCGTTTTTCCGTAAAGAAACGTCCACCTCGCGCTGTTTCAGCCCCGTGATTTGCAAATTGTGTTCGTTATACTTCCCGTCCACAATAAGGATAAGCGGCAAAAACGCGGGCGTGGGCTTTGTGGGGTCGCTCTCCTTTTCAATCACGCATAATTTACCGTTTGTCGCGAAAATAGCGTACTCTATCGTATTGATGTCGGGATAGCCGCTTGAGCGTATCGCCTCGATTAAATCATGCATATTAAGGTTCATTTTTTTGAGGTTTTTATAATTTATCCCGCCCTTGTCGATAACAATGACCGATTTCCCGCTGATTAGCCGCCTTGCAATCAGGCTTTTGCGGGCTATCAAGGATATAATTATGGAAAAAAACGTAAGCGCGACAATGGGTATTACCCCGTAATAAAAGGGTATCGACGGGTCGCTAATGGGTATGGCGGCAAGGTCGGCAAGCATAAGCATGACGATAAGCTCAACCGGCTGCATCTCGCCAAGCTGCCGCTTTCCGGTAAGGCGCACACAAAAAAACACCACAAAATAGATTATTCCGGCTTTTATCAGGACTAAGAGCATGTGTGTAGTATTTTGAGAGGGTCTTCCTTTTATTCGTGTGTCAAGAAGAATGCTCAATGCGCAATGCTCAATGCTCAATGAAGGATAAATTTTAGTAATGTACCTTGAACAATAGCCATTGTGCGCTCGAAAAAACGTGACATTAATTGAGCATTGAGCATTGTGCATTGTGCATTAAAAAAAGGGCGCCTTCTTGCAAAAGCACCCTCTTTTCTACCCTGCTTGCGCCCTTTTTCCGCGCACCTTACAGCCCGCACATATACTTAATCGTCCTCACCATCTGATAAGTGTAACCCATCTCATTGTCGTACCATGCCACCACCTTGACAAGCGACTTATTCCCCTCCATGGGCATAACGCGGGTCTGCGTCGCGTCAAACAGCGACCCGCAGCTTGTCCCTATTACGTCGGACGACACGATCGGCTCGTCGGTATACCAATACGTCTCGCTCACGCACGACTTCATGTACGCGTTGATTTCCTCCGCCGTCACCGTCCCACACACAACGGCGGTCAATTCCGTCAAAGATCCCGTCGCGACGGGGACGCGCTGCGCCGCGCCGTCCAGCTTCCCTTTCAATTCGGGAATTACAAGCCCGATAGCCTTTGCCGCCCCCGTGGTGTTCGGCACGATATTAATCGCCGCCGCCCGCGCCCGCCGAAAGTCGCCCTTATGCGTGCCGTCCAATGCGTTTTGGTCGCCCGTATACGCGTGAATGGTGGTCATAAAGCCGCGCTCTATCTTGCAAAGGTCATTCAGCGCCTTAGCCATGGGCGCAAGGCAGTTGGTCGTGCAGGACGCCGCCGATATGATGGTGTCCGTCGCCTTTAAAGTTTCGTGGTTGACATTGTACACGATTGTGGGCATAGCGTCCTTTGCGGGCGCGGAAAGCACCACCTTTTTTGCCCCCGCCGCTATGTGCTGGGCAGTTTTTTCGACAGTCGTGTAAGAGCCCGTGCACTCCAATACCACGTCCACGCCAAGCTCTCCCCAAGGAAGCTTGGTCGCGTCGGTTTCGGAATAAAACTTGATTCTTTTGCCGCATACGACCATGCAGTCGCCGTCGACCGTAACGTCGTCAAGACGATGGTAACGCCCCTGCGTAGAGTCGTATTTGAGTAGGTGCGCAAGCATTTCGGGGTTATAGGTGCGGTTGTTAATCGCAACGACTTCGTACCCCTTTTCGCCGAACATGAGACGGAAAGCAAGCCTGCCTATGCGGCCGAATCCGTTTATCGCCACTTTAATGTCTTTCATTGATTTTGTTCTCCTTTTTGTATTATCTTGTTTGTGTTGTTTGTCTTTTTGTTTAATATTATTCGTATGGTATCGCCGCACAATAAGCCTACAAATAGCTCTACATAATATCTTCTCTGATAATACCCGCCAAAGCGTTCTCTCTTGTCGTTTCTTCGGGGTAAATATTCTTGTATTTCTTCATGCCCGTGCCTGCGGGTATCAATTTGCCTATTATCACGTTCTCTTTCAGTCCAATCAAGGGGTCGATTTTATTCTTGATAGACGCCTCGGTCAAGACGCGCGCGGTCTCCTGGAAAGATGCCGCAGACAAAAAGCTCTCAGTAGCAAGCGCGGCTTTTGTTATCCCAAGCAACTTATTTTTGGCGACCGCAGGGCTGCCATAATTATCCATCGCCTTAGAATTCACCTCGTCAAGCGTAGCGCGATCCACAAGGTCACCGGGCAAGAGCTTTGTGTCGCAGTTATCAAGTACCTGAACCTTTTTAAGCATCTGCCGCACGATTACCTCTATGTGCTTGTCGTTGATTTGCACGCCCTGACTGCGGTAAACGGCTTGAACCTCGCGCAAAATATACTCTTGAACCTCGGCGATGCCCTTAATTCTAAGAATATCGTGCGGGTTGATAGGACCCTCGGTCAGCGCCGCGCCCTGCTCGACAACCGCATTGTTTTTAATTTCCGGCTTTAACTTAGCGGTGAACGGTATCGAATATGAATCCTCCTTGCCGTCCTCGCGCTTAATCACTATGTCGCGCTTGCCGTCCTTTTCGATAATCTTCATCTTTCCGCGGTTTTCCGCTACAATCGCGACACCCTTGGGGTTGCGCGCCTCGAAAAGTTCCTCAACACGAGGCAGGCCGCGCGTAATATCTTCGACGGTCGCGATACCGCCTGTGTGAAAGGTGCGCATCGTAAGCTGTGTGCCCGGTTCTCCTATACTTTGCGCGGCGATAATGCCCACCGCCTCGCCTATGCGCACGGGGCTAGCGCCCGCCATATCCTTGCCGTAACATTTAGAACACACGCCATACTTGCTTTTGCAGGTCAGCACCGTACGGATATGCACCTTTTCTATCCCCGCCCTTATTATTTCCTTGGCGAGATCCTCGTCAATCATAGTATTTTTGGCTACGATTACCTCCCCCTCCTTCGCGTGGTTTTTGGGGTAAACGATGTCGGAGGCGGCAAAACGCCCATTAAGCCTTTCCTCAAGCTTCTCGATTTCCTGCTTGCCGTCCATTATGGCGCTGATTGTCGCGCCCTTGGGGTCGCCCTTAAAGCAGTCCTCCTCGCGCACTATTACGTCCTGCGCGACGTCCACAAGCCGGCGGGTAAGATAGCCGGAGTCGGCGGTCTTAAGCGCGGTGTCGGCAAGACCTTTGCGGCCGCCGTGCGAGGAAATAAAGTATTCGAGCACGGATAACCCCTCGCGGAAGGAGGAGCGCACAGGGGTTTCCAGCGTTTTGCCCTGCGGGTTGGTCATTAACCCGCGCATACCCGATAACTGCGCGATTTGCTTCATGCTGCCGCGCGCGCCCGACACCGCCATCATGTTTATGGGGTTGAATTTGTCCAATGTCTTTTTTAAGGCAGCCGTGACGTCGGCGTTTGCTCTTGTCCAATTATCCACTACTAACTTATACTTTTCGTCCTCGGTCATAAGCCCGTTGTCGAACATTTTTTCAATTTCGATGACCTGCTTTTTGGCGGTTTCCATTATGCTCTTTTTCTCGGGCGGGATGTGCATATCGAATACGCTGGTGGTGACCGCGCCTATGGTGGAATACTTAAACCCGAGTTCTTTGATATTGTCCAAAACCTTTACCGTTTCGGTCGAGCCCTTTTGCTTAAAGGTAGCGTCGACTATCATTTGCAACTTACTTTTGTCTATACAAGCGTCGGCCTCGAGAAGAAACGGGTCGTTTTTGTTGTCCACGGGAATAAGCGCGCCGTCGTCGGTTTCACGCAATTTCAGTCCCAAATCCTGCGGGATAACCTCGTTGAATATAAGCCGTCCCACGGTGGTTTCTATCGTCTTGTACTTTTTAATCTTCTTAATTTCTCCGCTTTGTCTGTCAACCTCGTCTATATCGCGGAATATACGCACTTTTATCTTGCTCTGAAGCTCTATATCGCGGTTAAAGTACGCCATTTTAGCCTCGTCCACGTCGCAGAAAAACTTACCTTCGCCCTTTGCTCCGGGTTTGGGGATGGTGAGGTAATAACAGCCGATAACCATGTCCTGCGTGGGCGAACACACGGGGCGGCCGTCGGATAACTTCAGAATATTGTTGGTGGAAAGCATCAAAAAGCGGGCTTCCACTTGCGCTTCGATGGACAAAGGAACGTGAACGGCCATCTGGTCGCCGTCAAAGTCCGCGTTAAACGCGCCGCATGCAAGCGGGTGTAGCTTTATCGCGCGACCTTCCACCAATACGGGCTCGAACGCCTGTATACCAAGCCTATGCAACGTGGGGGCGCGGTTAAGAAGCACGGGGTGTTCTTTAATGACTCCCTCTAATACCCCCCAAACGTCGCGGCCGGCGCGCTCGACAATCCTCTTCGCGCTCTTGATGTTGTGGGTTTTGCCCTGCGCTACAAGCTCGTTCATTACAAACGGCTTGAATAACTCAAGCGCCATTTCCTTGGGCAGGCCGCACTGGTACATTTTAAGCTCGGGTCCCACAACGATAACGCTTCGGCCGGAATAGTCCACGCGCTTACCCAAAAGGTTCTGCCTGAAGCGCCCTTGTTTGCCGCGTAAAAGTCCGCTGAGCGATTTTAATTCGCGGTTTCCAGCGCCCGTAACGGCCTTGCCCCGCCGCCCATTGTCTATCAGCGAGTCCACCGCCTCTTGCAACATACGCTTCTCGTTACGCACTATAATATCGGGGGCGGATAATTCAAGCAACTTTTTAAGCCTGTTGTTGCGGTTGATTACGCGCCTATACAGATCATTCAAATCGCTGGTCGCAAACCTTCCGCCGTCAAGCTGAACCATAGGCCTTAGTTCGGGAGGCAAAACGGGCAAAACGTCCATAACCATCCATGTCGGATCCGCGCCGCTTTTTATAAACGCGTCCAAAATATCAAGACGCTTTATCGCCTTAAGCTTCTTTTGCCCCATAGAACTGTCCACAACCCTTTTCATCTCGTGATACTCGGCTTTAAGGTCGACTTTGGATAATAATTCCTTAATCGCCTCCGCACCCATGCCCACCTTAAAAGCCTTGGGTCCGTATTTTTCGCGCGCTTCGGCGACCTGTGAATCGCTTAAAATCTGTTTGTACTCTAAGTCGGTCTGTCCCGCGTCCGTGACGATAAAGTTGGCAAAATAGACGACCTGCTCAAGCATTTTCGGAGTGACGTCAAGCAACAATCCAATCCTGCTGGGGACGCCGCGGAAGTACCAGATATGCGTGACGGGGGCGGCAAGCTCGATATGCCCCATCCGCTCGCGCCGCACCTTGCTGCGGGTAACCTCCACGCCGCATTTATCGCAGATTACGCCCTTATATCGTACCCTTTTATACTTGCCGCAATAACATTCCCAGTCCTTTGTAGGACCAAAAATGCGCTCGCAAAACAGCCCGTCGCGTTCGGGCTTCTGGGTGCGGTAGTTGATTGTTTCGGGCTTTGTGACCTCGCCGTGCGACCATTCGCGTATCTTGCTAGGGCCGGCTATTGCGATTTGCATAGAATCGAAATTATTTAATTCGTACATTTTTTATTTAAACCTCATGTGGGTAGGTAAAACTTCTTTTTTAATGCACAATGCTCAATGCGCAATGCTCAATGAATGTTGCGTTTTTTTGAGCGCACAATGGCTACTGTTCAAGGTATATTACTTAAATTTGTCCTTCATTGAGCATTGAGCATTGCGCATTGAGCATTATTTCTTCTTCTTGTCTTTCTTCTTTTTCTCGGAAACAGACGGCTTCGCACCCTCTATAACCTCGCCTTCAAGCAAGTCTTCCTCAAGTATTTCGCGGTCGGCGAAGGGGTCATCGAAGTTAAATTCGTCGTCGTCGAACAACAGGTCGTCGTCTTTTTTGGCTTCCTTGATTTCAGCCTCTGCAACAAACGCGTCGGACTGCATAAGGTCGATTTCGTGCCCGAAGGTCAGCGCGCCGCTGTCGTAATGCTTGACCCGTTCGCTCCCGCGCTCCTCGTGGTCGTCCTCGATAAGCTCTTTCATGCCGATTTCGACGCGGTCCTCCGTCAACACTTTTACGTCAAGCGACAAAGCCTGCAATTCCTTAATCAGCACCTTAAACGATTCGGGAACGCCCGGCTCGGACAAATTCATCCCCTTGACGATAGATTCATAGGTTTTGACCCTGCCTATCACGTCGTCGGACTTGACCGTCATAATTTCCTGCAATATGTTTGCCGCCCCATAAGCGTAAAGCGCCCATACCTCCATTTCGCCGAAACGCTGCCCGCCGAACTGCGCCTTGCCCCCGAGCGGTTGCTGCGTAACAAGCGAATAAGGACCCGTAGAACGCGCATGAATTTTGTCGTCTACCAGGTGAATCAGCTTTATCATATACATATAGCCGACGGTGGCGCGGTTTTCAAACGGCTCACCCGTGCGCCCGTCATACATCTGAATCTTGCCGTCAACCTTGCCGTCGGTATTAAAGCCGTTTTCCAAAAGTAACTTTTTGATGTCGCTTTCCTCCGCGCCGTCAAATACGGGTGTGGCAATCTTCCATCCCAACATTTTTGCGACCAACCCAAGGTGGACTTCCAAAACCTGCCCTATATTCATACGGCTGGGAACACCGAGCGGATTAAGCACTATTTCAAGCGGAGTGCCGTCCGCCATAAAAGGCATATCCTCCTGCGGAAGTATGCGGGAAATAACGCCCTTGTTGCCGTGCCGCCCCGCCATCTTATCACCCACGGACACCTTGCGCTTTTGCGCGATATAAACGCGGACAAGCTTGTTGACGCCCGGGCTCATCTCGTCCTTGTTGGCACGGGTGAACACCTTTACGTCCACCACTATGCCGCCCTCGCCATGCGGGACGCGCAAGGAAGTGTCGCGCACCTCCCTCGCCTTTTCGCCGAATATGGCGCGTAATAACCTTTCCTCAGGGGTAAGTTCGGTTTCGCCCTTAGGCGTAACCTTGCCCACCAATATATCGCCGCTGTCAACCTCGGCTCCCACGCGGATTACCCCGTACTCGTCAAGGTCGCGTAACGCTTCGTCGCCGACGTTGGGAATGTCGCGGGTGATTTCTTCCTCGCCCAGTTTAGTGTCGCGTGCCTCAATTTCGTGTTCCTCGATATGGATAGAGGTGAAAACGTCGTCCTTGACAATCTTTTCTGACACCAATATAGCGTCCTCGTAGTTGTACCCCTCCCACGCCATAAAACCGACAAGGACATTGCGCCCTAAGCTCAGCTCGCCGCCGGCCGTCGAATGCCCGTCCGCCAAAACCTGATCCTTTTTTATCCTCTCTCCTTTAGAGACAATAGGCTTTTGGTTGATGCAGGTGCCCTGGTTAGAGCCGATAAACTTTTTAAGGATATACTCCGCGACCGCGCCGTCGTCCTCCTGCACAATAATCCTGTCCGCATCCACATAAGCCACTACGCCGCTTTCTCTCGCCGTAAGCATAACGCCGCTGTCGAAGGCGATTTTGTGTTCTATCCCCGTGCCGACTATGGGGGCTTCGGTCTTAATCAGCGGCACGGCCTGACGTTGCATGTTAGAGCCCATCAGCGCGCGGTTGGTGTCGTCGTTTTCTAAAAACGGGATAAGCGCGGTTGCCACGGAAACCATCTGGCGGGGCGAAACATCCACAAAATCCGCGTTGTCGCGGTAGGTCTCGAAAATATTTTCACGGTACCTCGCCATAACGCGCTCGTTGACAAACCAATTATTTTCATCCAAGGGCTCGGTAGCCTGCGCCACAACGTACCTGTCCTCCTCGTCAGCAGCCAAATACATGACCCCTTCCGCGCCGGGTACAACCCGTTTTGCCTTTTTATCAACCTTGCGGTAAGGCGCTTCGATAAAGCCGTACTCGTTTATGCGGGCGTAACACCCAAGCGAGGATATAAGCCCGATATTCTGACCTTCGGGGGTTTCGATAGGGCACATACGCGAATAATGCGTATAATGCACGTCGCGCACCTCAAACGACGCCCTCTCGCGGTTAAGCCCGCCGGGTCCGAGCGCGGATAATTTACGTTTATGCGTAAGTTCGGCGATAGGGTTGCTCTCGTCCATAAACTGCGAAAGCTGGGACGAGCCGAAAAACTCCTTTATTGCACTGCTGACCGGTCTTATGTTTATAAGCGTCTGAGGGGTGAGTTCGGCGTCCGACTGGATTTGCATCCTTTCGCGTATAACCCTCTCTAACCTTGCGATACCTATCCTGAACTGGTTTTGCAAGAGTTCCCCCACGCTGCGCACCCTGCGGTTGGCAAGGTGGTCTATGTTGTCGGTAAAGCCTACCTCATAATGCAAGCCTATCAAATAATTTATTGTGCTTATTATGTCCTCGATCAGAATATGCTTGACTATAAGACGGGCTGTATTTTGCCTGATAAGAGCGTACAGCTTCTCTTTGTCCTCCCCGGCCTCGTCCATGATACGGGCAAGCTCGGGGTAGTAGACCATCTCGTTTATGCCCAGTTCCTTGGGGTCTGAATCAATAAAATTTTCTAATCTGACGTGCTTGTTACCTATGACAAAAAACTCTTTTTCAACCTCCGCATCGCCGCCGTCAATCGGCATACCCGCCGCGTCAACCGCTCCGGTGCGTCCGCCGATATACTTTATTGCAACCTCATTTACTCCGCTGTTTTGGATAATCTTAGCCTTTTCCTCAGTCAAAGACTCCCCCTGTTTAGCCAAAACCACGCCGTCGGGAGATATTACGTCCCGCGCCGCAGTCTTACCCGTTATCCTAGCCGCAAGCGCCAGTTTTTTATTGAATTTATAACGTCCGACACGCGACAAATCGTACTTGCGGCGGTCGAACATCAGCGCCTCGATATGCCCCCTTATGCTGTCGGGGTTTGGCACCTCGCCGGGACGGAGCTTGCGGTTAAGCTCGATAAGCCCCTCCTCTTCGTTGGTGGTCGTATCCTTTTCCAAAGTATCCACAATCATCTTTTCGTTGTGGAAAATCGCCCTTATCGTCTCCTCGCCACCGAACTTGTTTTCCTTTTGCGTGGCGGAAACGGCGCGTAAAAGCACGCTGACCGGCACCTTGCGCGTGCGGTCAACCTTGACCCACAAAACGCCGGCGGGATCCTCTTCAAACTCTAACCACGCACCGCGCGAAGGGATATTGGTCGCGCTGTAATACGCCTCGCCTGTTTTTATGTCCCGTTTTTCGTCAAAATAGACGCCCGGCGAGCGCACAAGTTGCGAAACCACCACCCTTTCGGCGCCGTTGACGATGAAAGAGCCGTTGGGGGTCATAAGCGGGAAGTCTCCCATAAAGACCTCCTGCTCGATCGCGTGGCTGACCTCGCCACCCTCGCCAAGCACGTCCAAACGCACCTTAACCCTTAAAGGCGCGGCGTAGGTGATGTCGCGGTCTTTACACTCCTTTTCGCTGTTTTTGGGCTTCATCTCTAAAGAATGCTCTAAAAAATGCAACGCGACCTTGCCTGAAAAGTCGGTAATCGGCGAAAAATCGGCGAAAATTTCCCTGATTCCGTTTTTGACGAAATCTTGGTAGGATGACTTCTGAACCTCAACCAGCTTGGGCATGTCGATGACTTCGTTGACTTGCGCAAAGGAAATGCGCTCCGTACCGCCGCACATGACGTTCTTTGTCTGTCTTAAGGACATATTAAGCTCCTAAACCACCTAAAACGCGCGTTTTAAGGGGCTTGTATATTAAATTGTAACGTATTCCGTGTTTCTGCTTACAGGTATAAGGTATCAGGTAAAGTCGGCTATTAACATACGGGCGTGTCCTGAAAAAAACTGCATACACAAAAAAAAGCAACTGCGGAGCATAAAAAACCGCAGAATACAACATCATATCAAGATACACTAATATTCAATACTTGTCAAGCAATTTTAGCCTGCAAATTGAATTATTTTAAAATTTTTGGCGAATTTTCGGTAATTTTATCTTTTAGGCATCAGGTACAAGATACAAGGTATCAGGTAGCGGCCAAATTTTTATTAAAATTCGCTGTCCCTCTACCCTCTCATCTCTACCTCTGCCATGCCCCTTACCTGTTACAAAGCAAGACCGCGAATACTTCTTTGCACGGTCTTATACCTTGTACCTGATACCTAAAACGTCGTTCCCCCTTCCGTCGTCTCCCTCGTCGTCGAAACAACCCCCACTCTTGGCGGATTAAGAAGCAGCATAAGGATAATTATCTGGTTGATGCTACACAGCCCGCCGCTAAACAGCCCTCCCACGCCGCCGCGGCAGTCGCACTGCTCGTCGTTGGATAGTAACAAAATCAGCAAAAGCAACCTGAAAATATCCGATTGATCCATACCCACCGCCTAAAACATATTTCGTCATAGTTGTACGGCACGACAACAATGTTCAACACTTAATGCTCAAAAAAGGTCGTGTTTTTTCAACGCGTATCTATGTTTACCATTCAAGGCACGTTACTTAAATTCATCCACCACTGAGCATGAAGCATTATTCCCATTATTCGCGCTTATAAGTTTATATGCGGCAAAATCCCCCTTTGTTCCCGATTGACCGCAAATATCATATGCGCTATACTGTGTGTATCGAAAAAAACTAATAATATCACATACACTGTGCACTATGCACCGAGCACTGTGCACTGATAAGGATGCAAACATGGAAATAACATTAGACACAAGAACGCAGGAGCTTGTCCGCGAATACATTCCCGACAGAATAACCCTTAGGGCAATCGCCAACTTTTTCAGTTGTTTAAGCGACAGCACACGAGTCAAACTTCTGTCCGCCCTAAGCATAAGCCCGATGTGCGTAAGCGACCTGACAGAAATGCTTGCCCTAAACCAAACCACGGTTTCGCACCAGCTCAAAACCATGCGAGAGGGCGGCTTAATCGACTACCAACGCGACGGCAAGGTGCTGACCTATTATGTGTCACAACCCAAGATTTTGGACGTTTTGCTGTCCGTGACGGAGATTATTTAAAGAATAGAGGTTAGAGATTAGAGAACGGTTAGTTTTTAAAAGGCTTCACCATTCACGCACAATTTCGCCGCTACTGAAAATATCGTCTAATTTGCGAAGAAAAGGAATAATATCGTTAAAATTAAGGGCGCGGTGGTCAAACGCCAAGCAAATCGGGGCAACCTTAACGATTCCGATTGTCTTTTCCCCGCTTGCGCCGCATATCATGCCCGCTTTTTCCTGCACCACGCCAATACCAACGGCAAAAACCTGCGGCGGGATAATCTCTAACAGCGCCATAAAACCGCTTTGCTTTTTATGCAACGAACCTATATTAGAAACCGTTATCGTACCCACGGCAAGGTCGTCTTTTGTGATTTTGTCGGCCGCGGAGATTTTTTTGTACACTTTTATGTCTTTTCTTTTGCGCTTGGGCGTCCTGCTTTTACCGAAAACCGACCCCGTCAGCGCGCTTAAAACCTTGAAAATCCTGCCCTTTTTAAGGTCGCATAACAGATTATCGACGCAAGTCTGCCGCAAAGGGATATAAATGTCGCGGTTTTTGATTTTATTCCGAATTTTGTCTATGTAATCCTGCATCTCGCACAAGGTTTTATTCTCAAAATTCCTAAGATTTACGGTAATCATCTCCCCGCTGTCCAAAAGCCACGGCACGGAAATATTGATTTCATCCCGCCTTTCGATTTTGCCGCTTACGCGCCTACGGTTGTACGTTATGTGCGCGTTGACCTGCGGCGCGGCCTTAACCGCCTCGGTGATTATCCTCAAAAACAGGGTGTTAAGCGTGATATGCACGGTTGTGTTTTTGTTTAATTGTTGCAATTCGGCAAGTATGCACCCCGCGTCCGCCTCGTAAACAAAGGACACGTGCGGCACCGTCGCCCACGACTCGGCGGTCTTATACGCAACCGTTTTTTTCTCCAAAGTAAAATATTGTGTATCAATCATCAACTTTTATATATGAGCGAGGCGGGGTGTTGTTGAATAGTGCACCATGCTCAATTTGGTCGTATTTTATATAAAAGACAACCGACACTGACCGCTGACCACCGCCATCACATTTTTTTGGGCGCGTCAAGCAGCACTAATTTTAGCCCATTTTTCAAGACATTCGCCACGCAGCGAGTCAAAAGCAGCCTTGCAGATTGCATTTTTTTGTCATCGTTTATCACCCTGTGGTCGATGTAAAAACGGTTGAAGCTTTGCGCCAAATCCATCAAATAACGCGAAATTACGCTGGGCTCATAGGTTTTCGCCGCCTCCGCTACCGCGCCGTCGAACCCGCCCAAAAGCCTTATTACCTCGAATGTTTGGTCGTCGGTCAATTCATCCGCTAACTTAGGGTCAAAACAAACGTCGCCGCCACCTGATACCTGATACGAAGCAAGACCACGAATACTTCCTTGCTCTGTCTTATACCCGATACCTGATACCTCTCCCCTACTCAACACCGACCTGCACCGCGCATAGGTATACTGCAAATACGGCCCCGTTTCGCCCTCGAAACTGAGCGCCTTGTCAAGCGAAAAAGAAACGTCCTTAATCCGACTGTTAAATATCGCGCCGAAAATAACCGCGCCCACGCCCACGCTTTTTGCCACCGCGTCCCGCCCTTCCAAATCGGGGTTTTTTTCCTCGATAATCCGCCCCGCCTTCTCCACCGCCGCCGCCAAAACGTCCTTTAACAGCACCACGTTGCCTTTCCTTGTCGAAAGCGAACCGCCCCCCTCAAGACTCACCATGCCAAAGGGAACGTGTTTGCAGCCCCCCGCCCAATCGAACCCCATCATCTCCAAAACCTTAAACACCTGCCTAAAATGCAGATTCTGCTGGTACGCCACCACATACAAATTTTGGTTAAAATCATAAGCGTTTTTGCGGTAAATCGCGGCGGCAAGGTCGCGTGTGGCGTACAAACTCGCCCCGTCACTCTTGAGAATAAGGCAGGGCGGCATATCGTACTGCTTCAGGTCGACGACCTTCGCCCCGTCGCTTTCCGTTAAAAGCCCCTTGTTTTCTAATAATTCAACGACGGGCGCCATCTTGTCGTTATAAAAACTTTCACCCGCGTAGCTGTCAAACTCCACGCCCAAGGTCTTGTACACCTTTTCCGCCTCTTTTAAGGTAATTTCCTTAAATTTGCGGAAGAGTGCCAGCGCGCCCGTGTCCCCCTCCTCGATTTTCTTAAACCACTTACGCCCCTCGTCATTCAGTGTGTCGTCATTTTCGGCTTCCTCGTGAAATTTAACGTACAAGCGGCTCAACTCCTCTATGGTGTCCCCCCCTCCCCATTTTTTGACGGCGACAATCAGCTTGCCGAACTGCGTCCCCCAGTCGCCCAAATGGTTGATTCCCACCGCGTTGTATCCCAAAAACGCGAAAATGCGGCGCAGGCTCCCCCCGATAACGGTGGTCAAAAGGTGCCCGATATGGAAGGGCTTGGCGATATTTATGGACGAATAATCAATCGTCACGGTCTTATCGTTGGGCGGGGCGGCGGGAAAGTCGTCTCCCCTTTGCAAAATGGCGGTGAGAACGTCGCGGGTATAAAACTCCCTGTTCAAAAACACGTTAAGGTAGCCGTTCACCGCTTGGGCGTCGGCGCACCACTCGGGCACGGCTTTTTTTATACAATCGCGCAATTCTTCCGCCACCATGACGGGGCTTTTTTTGAGTTTCGCCGCCAATTTGTGGCAGGGCATAGCGATATCCGCCCTCACTCCGTCGCTGTCCACGATTAGAGGCAGCAATTCGTCTTTACTCACCTTGTCCGACGCCAAAAACTGCGCCAATGTTTGTTTGTAGTCCATTTATTTCACCTTGTTAATTGATCGTATTTTCCTGTCCAAGACAATATTTCCAACGCCCCGCACCCTTTGCAGTAGCTGTCATTTTTATACATAGCCATAATTTCATCAAGTTTATTTATCGGTTTAAAACCACTCAAACACGGTTTTCCGTTTTCAAATCGCGCTTCAAAGATAATTGATTCTTTTACTATCTCGGCTAAATTTTCAAAAATGATATTCGCGTTTTCCGAAATATCGCAAGGCGTCAACCAACTTTCAAGATGATTATGCCAAAAAATGTGTTTTGTTTCCAAGTCAATATAGCAAAGTGTCACTATTTCCTCTTGAAAATAGATATTTATAGCTTCATAATTTTTATGTGGATTTTTGATATGATAATAAAAATCACCTTTGATTTCGATTAACTCACATTTTTCGGCAAACGCATTTTCTGTCAACAGTTTATTTACCAAACTAACCATCTCATTGTGATGTGCCTTTTTGAATCTCATAAAACACCTCTTTTTTGTTCTTAAAGCCGCTGCAGATTAGGCTTCAGACGGGCAACAGGCGCGAAGGCGGCGAAGGCGCGTATTTTGACATACGTAACTGAGCCGCCGAGCGCACGTAGCCCGCATCAAGCCTGATATGTGGCGGCGCACTATATATTGAATCGAAACAACACAACATCCCCGTCCTGCACCACATACTCCTTGCCCTCGCTCCTGACCTTTCCTTTTTCCTTCGCGGCGGCAAAGCTCCCCGCCCGCACCAATTCTTCATACAAAACCACCTCGGCGCGGATAAAGCCCTTTTCAAAGTCCGTGTGAATCTTCCCCGCCGCCCCGGGCGCCTTCGTCCCCTTCCTCACAGTCCATGCGCGGCACTCCTTTTCGCCCGCCGTCAAAAAACTGATAAGCCCAAGTAGCTTGTACCCCGCTGCTATCACGGCGTCCAGCCCCGAACAAGCCAGCCCCAGTTCCGCCATAAAAAACGCCCTCTCGTCTTCGTCCAAAGTCGCGATGTCGCACTCGGTTTTGGCGCAAACCGTTATCGCCTGCGCGTTTTCGGCTGTCGCAAAGTCAAATACCACCGCGCTAAAACTATTCCCCGCCGACGCCGCAGCCTCGTCCACGTTGGCGCAGTAAATCACAGGCTTGGCGGTCAGCAAAAAGAAGGAATCAAGCAGCTCGCGTTCCTTTTCGTTATACGACAACGCACGCGCAGGACGACCCTCCTCCAAAACCGCCTCAATCCGCTTCAACAACTCCGCCTCGTCCGCGTACCGCTTATCCCCCGTTTTGACGTACTTTTCCGCCTTTTCGCGCCGTTTTTTGACCGCTTCGAGGTCCGCTAAACATAATTCCAAATTGATTGTGCCTATGTCGCGCAAGGGGTCGACGGTACTTTCGACGTGCGTCACATTCGGGTCGGCAAAACAGCGGACAACGTGCACGACGGCGTCCACCTCGCGGATATGCGACAAAAACTTATTTCCCAAGCCCTCGCCCGCGCTCGCGCCCTTGACAAGGCCGGCGATGTCCACAAACTCAATCAGCGCGGGGACAATTTTTTTCGTGTTATAAATCGCGCCCAAAACGCCCAAACGCGGGTCGGGCACTGCCACGACGCCCACATTCGGCTCTATCGTGCAAAAGGGGTAATTGGCGACGTCCGCGCCCGCCTTTGTTATCGCGTTGAACAACGTGCTTTTGCCTACGTTGGGAAGGCCGATTACTCCGAGTTTCATGGGGATATTATAGCACAACACGACAGTATTTGTAAAGCGAATGAGTTTTCAATGCGCAATGCTCAATGCTCAATGCTCAATTAAGGTGACGATTACATCATATTATTGAATGCAAAAAGTTTTTCGGCGAATAATAATTCATTTCACGCTTTTGAAAAACCAAGGCGTAAAACTTGTTTTATGAAACTCAACCTTCATTGAGCATTGCGCATTGAGCATTGAGTATTATACACTATCTTTTCCGCAATTCATTCACTCCCACTTCGGGATGATGGTACCTAAGCGACCTCGGCGTAACCCGCATAAATTTTATCGCGCGTTTTGGGCACCACTGCATACAGGCCTGGCAGTGGTCGCACTTCATAGCGGCAAACTTGGGGCGTTTAAGATCGTCCTTTTGCACCATAACGCCGCTTTTTCGCGCTTTTTTGTCCTTTTCATGTACCATCGTGATGGCGGCCGAGGGGCAAATCGAGTAACACAAGCCGCACCCGTTGCAGGTTTTTTTGACCTTATAAAATAACGGAAACGCGCACTTCGCCGCCCGAAACAAAAGATTGATAAGCGCGCTGAAAGGTCTGAAATTCCTCACCTTATTCACCGTCCGCGCCGCCAATAACTCCCCCGCCGCCGCCGTTTTTTCCGCCTGATTATGTAACCGCTCTGACAATTTCGGCTCCTTGGTAAAGCCGAATATATGCACGTAATTCTCGACCGACCGCACCTCCGCGGCAAAGTGCAAAGCCTGCTTTTTCTTTTTCAAAAACCGCTTTATACTTGTAAACGACCCGCCCGTATGCGAGCCGCAGGTCGAAACCGCCGCAAAATAATTCACTTTAAAGGTCGAATTTTTCAAAAACCGCCGCACTAAGGTGGGCAATCCGTAAGCGTAAGACGGGAAAACCAACACGCACACGTCGCACTGTACGGCGGGGCGGGCGTCAATAAGTTCGGCGGTAATCGCAACCAATTCAACCGATTTTGGCACCTGACTGGTTGTGTTATCATCAGCTTCGGTTATATTGTCCGTAGCTTCGGTTGTATTGTCCGTCATTCCGTCAGTCGCGGCTGTCCGCTCTTCGCCTAATTCTTCCGCGATACGCCTTGCCGTCCATAGACAGTTTCCCGTCCCCGAAAAATAATAAATTTTTATGCCGTCCATAATTTTATTATAACAAAATACACGACGCAAATCAAGCGCGCCGTGTATATTTTTGTCGAATCAAACGGAATCTTTGGAGTGTGTCTTAATATTGTTTTTTTATATCGTTTCTTTTTGTCATCCTTTTTTATTTTGTTATCCCCTTTTAATTTTTGTCATTCAGAGCGAAGCGAAGAATCTCAACCGCTAAAATAATAGGTTGAGATTCTTCGCTTCGCTCTGAATGACATTTATATATGGTGTGTCTTTGTTATATGTGGTATCGCTATTTTTGCACAAAAAAAATTAATCGGGTATGTATTCGATTATATCGCTCACCCGGCAGCACAAAATTTTGCACAGGTCATCTATGGTAACCGTGCTTATGCCCTGCCCCTTCCGCAGCCGATTGACGGTCGCGCTGCTGACATCGTGCTTGTTTATGAGAGTATACGTGGATTCGCTACTATTTTTTAAAGTTTCCCAAAACGGGCGGTAAGAAATCACATAAATATTATAAACCATAGTCAAATAGTTGACAATAGTCATAATTATGACTATAATATATGCGTATTATCTTGGCGTTCCTGACCGTCACGGTTAAATTCAAAAACGCCATTATACAAAGGAGTCAAAATGGACGATGAAGAAAAAACTTCTGCGATTGGTACACAAATCGCTAATGCGCGACAAAGAAACATAAATAGAATCTTACCGATAATTTTTGCGGTAATAATGATTGCGCCTTTATTTATGCTCACGGCTTGTGAAAAAGGCTACCGGGTTAATTTTGTCGAAAATGGCGGCAGCGCTATCTCTGACATGAATACCAAAGTAATTGAAACTGAACCAATCACAACAAAAACAGATTATATTTTTCTTGGTTGGTATTCAAGCTGGATTTTTTTAGGAGAAAAGATAACATTTCCATATACACCGACGGGAAATATAACATTACACGCAAAGTGGCAACACATTATGGAAGTAAAAACCTATACTCATGAAACTTTAGTCGATGATCTAATCGCGTATAGCGACTGGAAGCAATATATTAGGTACAATGATAGCATACCCTCTTTATTGGACAATAAATTGATAGAACTCATGGAAAAAAACAACTTCAATGCTGTAAATATATACGAATTATTCTATTTATTTCCCGATTCTTGGGATGCCGATCATCCTCTTCGAGCCGCAAAAAGATATGTGGTATCTCGCAATCAAATGTATCAACCCTTGGCTCTTGTTGCCGTATTAAATAACAGTATTTTGAGAAATCAATTTAAAACAGCAGTTGAGAGCTGTATGAAAGCAAGATTGCGCGACCCCGATTCTTTAATTATACAAGGCAGTCAGACGTTATATATGGATTACAAATACGCAGACGAAAAATACTATGTCGATAGTGACGGCAAGTATAGCATAACAAGCTCGATTTATATTCTCGTTGATTATCGCGCAAAAAATGGATTTGGAGGATACAATCAAGGAACTATATGGTTGCGTTGGTACTGGACATGGTCATACATGTCGTTTTCTTGGACGAGATATGATTCAAAGTATGATTTGATTTGGTATTCAACCGATTTATATAAAAATGAAGTTAAAAGTTGTGGTTCGATTTCTTGGTAAAAGCCTCCTATTCCGTCACGGGCGCAAACTCTATCCTGTCGCCGCTTACGCCCACAACCCTGACCCGCACCCTTTGCCCCATTTTGTATACCCTTTCCCCGCTCAAGCTCATGCTTTTCTCGTCAAAAACGTACTGTCCCGCCAGCTTTTCAATCCTAATAAGCCCCTCGGCCGTGT
This sequence comes from Bacillota bacterium, assembly GCA_009783515.1. GTDB lineage: Bacteria > Bacillota > Clostridia > Christensenellales > Pumilibacteraceae > WRAF01. Next base: position 21,227 of record WRDI01000015.1, read on the forward strand.
TACTTAACCTGACAAAAACCCCCCACGCGGTCACTCCGCTGACAATCCCGTCAAAAACCTCGCCCACAAAGCCCGACATAAACTTTGCCGTCAAGAGGTCGTTTATACGCCGCTCGGCTTCCTCCGCCGATTTTTCGCGAAGGGAGCCTTGTTTTGCCGCCTCCGCCGCCCTTGCCCTATATTTTTTCAAATTATCGGCGGGGGCAAGCCCCCGCCCTACTGACCCCTGACCCCTCAAAAACGCCTTAATCACGCGATGTATAAAAAGGTCGGGGTAGCGGCGAATGGGGGCGGTAAAGTGGCAGTAATACCGCAGCGCCAGCCCGTAATGCCCCGTGGAAGCAGGCTCGTACAGCGCCTTGGTCATAGAACGCAATGCGACCGCGCTTATTACTCCTTTTAGGTCGGCGGGCGCGTTTTCCAACAGCGCGGCAAAATCCGAAGGCGCGGGAGTCGTAGGGCGCGACGCCCCCGGCGCGCCGTCGTAGGGTGCGGCACCCTCGACGCACCGCCCGCCATAAACAAAACTCACCCCTATGCTCGCCAAAAACGCCGTTAAACGCTCTAATTTTTCCTCGGGCGGGGCGGCGTGTCCCCTGTAAACAAACGGCGTTTTTTCCTTAAAAAAATGCTTCGCTACCGTCTCGTTGGTCAAAACCATAAATTCCTCTATCATCCTATGGGTTATCAGCCTGTCCGCTTTTTTTACATCCAAAACACGCATCCCGTCCATTTTTATCTCAGGCTCGTCGGATTCAAAATCAATCGCCCCCCTTTCCCGCCGCCGATTAAGCAATATAAGGCACAAATCGTGCATATCCTTAAGGGGTTTGGCAAGCGGTTTTAACTCTTTTGGCACGGCTTCCAACCTTTCCGCCGCCAAAATATCCGCCGCCTGCGTGTACGTCAGGCGTTTACAGCAGTTTATCACGCCCTCGCAAATCTTGTGCTTGACAACCTCGCCCCGCCCGTCGATATGCATGACGACCGAAAGCGTCAGCCTGTCCTCCCCTTCTTTAAGACTGCACAAGTCCTCGCTCAGCCTATCGGGTAGCATAGGAATGACGGCAAAGGGAAAGTAAACGCTTGTAGCCCGCTCGAAAGCCTCTTTATCTAAATGCGAATTTTCCGCGACGTAATGGGCGACGTCGGCGATATGCACTTTAAGTATATATTTTGCATGGTTTTCGCCACTCTTGTCCGTAACCTTCTTAATCGACACAGCGTCGTCAAAGTCGCGGCTGTCCTCGCCGTCAATGGTGAAAGCAATCTCTTTTCTGAAATCCTCCCGCCCTTGGGTATCTTCGTCGGACACGTTTTGCAGCCTGTCCGCCTCTTTCAGCACGGTCCGCGGGAATTTTTCGTGCAAATCAAACGAGCGGACGACGGATTTTATGTCCACACCCTCGTCACCCGCCGCGCCCAAGGCCTCGATAATTTTTCCCTCGCCGCATACGTCAAAGGCAACCACGACCTTTTCGCCTGTTTTACTTCTCCCCGCCTTTACGGTAATCGTGGAAAAATGACTGTCGTCGGGCACCACAAAGCCCTTCGCGCCGCTGTCATAGTACGTCCCCACCAATGAGCTCGTGCCCCGCGCCAAAACTTCCTTGACCTCTGCCTTATCCCCTATCCGTACCGCTTTGACCGTGTCGCCGTGCCGCGCTCCGCTTAACTTATCCTTGGGGATAAACAAATCACCTTTTTCACTCAGCAAAAAGGCAAAGCCCCGCTGATTCCCGTCAACCTTGCCGACGATTGTCCCGCCGTCTTTTATTTTTCCATTTTTCTTACATTCTCGATTTTTTTTCATAACTATCACCATAATTGTCGTTAAGCCGCCGCAGATTAGGTTTCAGATGCGCAACAGTCGCCTTGCCGCCTCGGTCATGTACGGTAAAGTATATTCCGCTTCGCTCCGTGCTGCGTAGCAAGCCTGATTACGCCAATGAGTGAGTGTCGCGCAAAAACTTGTTTTTGCATGACCGAATGAGGCAGGCGGGCAAGTATTATATGCGGCGGCACACAAAAGGCGGATGCCGAAAAGACCACCCGCCCCGTATTATTATGCCACAAAACAAACCGCTTAAACCATGCCCCCTATGCCGTCGGGTCATAAATAACGAATGTAATCAAATACATTACCGATATAACTAAAATAGCTATGGCAAAAATTATGGTCAGCCTTTTAAGAAGTCCCTGTAACGATTTGCCCTTATTTTTGCTATAGAACGTCTCGGTGGTTTGACCCGCGATCGCGCCCATGCCCGTCGACGTGCTGGACTGGAACAATATGCAAATAATAATCCCCAAAGCGAGGACCACCAAAATACATATAAAGACAATTTGTAACACCGACAATAAATCGGTAACCCATTTTTCCACTTAAATTCACCCAAAAAGCAGACTCGATCCGCCCAAAAGCAAACCGGCTGATGTATTATAACATAACGACCGGGCAAAAACAAGCAAATTAGCAGTATTTTTGCAAATTCACAAACTTTTTGCCGCTTTTTAACATTAAAGCAGACCGTAGTGGCGACCACCGGTCGTCCGCTGTAGCCACGTCGCGAGTTTTATATGTCAAACGTTGGTACAATTTAGCCGATTCACGGCGGACGACCGGTGGTCGCCCCTACGGGTTCCTAACCCCAACCTCAACTTCACACTCCACGCTGCGGCGGGGGCTTGCCCCCGCCCTACACTCAACACGGACCTAATACCTTTGCAAGGCGTCGCCTGCCAGTCTTCCCGCAAGCTTGAGCGAGGCTACGGCGGCTTCGCTTATCGGTTTTTCCGAAAATGCAACCAACCCTCCGAAACACTCGTCAACGCTAAACAGCGGCGCGACGGCTATGTACGAAAACCCGACGTCGGGGAAGCGTCCCACCTCGTCGCCTGTTATGGGACCGTTGTACGACCCGCGGTTTTTGAGCATTTTGACGACGTTGTGCGGCAACTCGCGCTCGATAAGCACCTGCTTTCCGTGACCTACGCATACCAAAAGCCGTTCGAAGTTGGCGGCGGCGGCGGTCATGCCCAGCTCGGCGGAAAGCGAAGTGCAGACGGCTTCACCGACCTGTATAAGGTCCGAGGTGTTGTCCATCTTGTTGATGATAATGCTGCCGGTGTCGATAGCAAAAATCTCCAAGGGATCGCCCACGTTGATGTGGTGGAGTTTTCTGTACTCCCTGGGGATAACGACGCGCCCTAATTCGTCAAGGCGTCTTATAATCCCAATGTTTTTCATAAGTTCCTCCTAAAAAATGTTTGTTTATTAACTAAAGGTCACCCAGTTAAAGACATTTCAAGTACGGGCATACCCCTTGTTTTCATCTTAGTATTTGCGAGGTTTACATATTTTATTATGTTTTTAACCTTAAATCATACAAAAATATGTTTTTCGGGCGACGATTGTTTTGTGGGATTTTGAAATATCCCCCGAATGTTTCGTATTACGTCAACGACACCACATCCTCTCCGTATCCTTCATCGCCGCTATCCTCTACCCTGTTTACCGCATTATCCAACGCTTTGAATTTGTCAACCTTGGGCGCGGACGGCGGCAGTCTGACGGGTGCGGATGCGGACGAAATCTTTGGCGAATCCGCATAATTTTCAAACGAAACGTACTCACCCCGCCAGCGCACATTGATAATCCCCGTCTCGCCGTTGCGGTGCTTTGATATAATCAGCTTGAATATATCGCCCGGCTCCGCTGCCTTCGCAGATTCTGCCTCGCTCGGCTTATAAATAAACATGACTATGTCTGCGTCCTGCTCGATAGCCCCGGACTCGCGTAAATCCGACAAAAGCGGTTGCTTATCCTTACGCTCCTCCACCTTACGCGACAGCTGGCTCAACAAAATAATCGGCACTTTCAGCTCTTTTGCGGCAATCTTTAAGCTACGTGTGATTTCGCTTATCTCCTGCTGGCGGTTCTCCACTTTTTTCCCCAGCGCCATAAGCTGTAAGTAGTCAATCATCACAAGGTCGAGCTTTTTTTCGCGCTTTAATTTGCGGCATTTGCTTATAATTTCGGCGGGAGTGATTGCCGACGTGTCATCGATGTAAATCTGCGCTTTATCCAAAATAGCGCGGTTTTTGTTTATCCTCGCCCATTCCTCGTTTGTCAAATCGCCCTTGCTTGCCCTTGTCATGCTGACCTTTGCAACCGAACACAGCATACGCCGCGCAAGCTGGTCGGCAGGCATTTCGAGCGAAAAAACGGCGCAGTAC
>WRDI01000016.1 GCA_009783515.1 Bacillota bacterium
CTAAACCTTGCTTACGCAAAGCCAGCAATCCGTAAACGGATTGTCGGCTCCGTCGGCGGCCGGGTAAGCGCGGCCCGTATACTCCGCTTCGCTCCGCGCCCCGTAGCAAGGTTGCTGTTTGCCGTACGCATTACACCCACAACATCGAGTTAAGAATAATTCTCTTTCCCTTTATCTTTATTCCTACAATCTGCGAAAAGTCCGCCGCGCCAAAAAGCGACTTAAAGTCCTCGGCGCACAGTGAAAACGTGACCCATTGCCCTGCGGGAATCCGTTTTACACAAAAACGTTCCCCTCCCGTTTTGTCTATCATGCAGATTTCTATTTCCTGCGCCACGTTTGCGCTGACGGTCAGTTGCAACAGACTGCCCTCTATCGCTCTGAATTTTGAATCGCCGGGCTTAAACGTAATCAACTCGTCGCCGCAAATTCCGCTTAGCCCCAACGGTCCTGTGACGGACAACAGCCTTCTCTCCTCAAAAAAGCCTCCGTCGGGCAGTAAAAAGCCTGAGTTTTCCGACTCGCCGCTTTCTCCCTCGCTTTGAAAAAGCAAGCGGCTTTTAACTCCCCCGCCCGCTACGCCCAGCTTAACGGGCTGACGGACTACGACAGCGGTGGAAAACGTAAACTTGCCGTAAATAAGGTTAGCGAAAAACAAAAGAGGGCGCGTCGGGTCGAAAATATCCGGTCTTGCAAGATATTTGTTCTCCCCCGCGCGCTCGACGGCCAAGTTTTTAAAGTGGCGGCAAAAGGCGGGTCCGTCCTCGGCGCAATAAATCTCCACTTTGTCCGTCTTGGTGTTGACCTCGGCGTAAACTGCCCCCCCGCTACCGAAAACCGAAAGCTCCTTTCTAGGCGTTTTTACGTATTTTTCGGCCAAAACGGCGTCAAACCATGGCAGCACATTGCCCCTTTGGTACAAACTCGCCGCGCCTTCGGAGTCGGGGCAAACGCAAAATGCGGCTTTGGGGGCGGAATCGTAAAGCTCTCTTAAGTAATCGAAGCTACTCAGGCGGCTGTTCGCGGCGGCGTTAATAAGTATGGGGTAGGCGGTCGCGGCATAAGAACGGCTGTCCAGCGCGGCTTTAAACTCGAGTGTCTGTTCGCCGTCTCCGTCTGCGATGCAGCCTCCAAAAAACGTCACGCCGCATTTTATTGGGGAAGCAACCGAAGCTTTAAACGCAAGATGCGCGCCCTCGTTTGTCCCCAAAAAACCTATTTTGTCTCTGTTTATGAGTTCGCTCTTTTCCAAGTACGTCGCGGCGGCCAAAATACAGGTCGTCCAGTAGTACCAGCAGTTGCTTTTTATTTCCCGGGGGGGCTGTTTTTTTCCGTCTAACCAATAGGCGTCTATTCCCGTCGGATACAGCGTATAGCGCGCTTTCCGTCCCGTATCGCCCGCGTAATCCACCAAAAGGACCGCGTAACCGCCATCAGTAAGATATGACACGTCGGTTTGGTCTATGTCCTCGTTTGTCCCGCCCGCGTAGATTATTACCGGAAAGTGTGGAGTGTGGAGTGTAAAATGCGGGGTTAAGGTCATATCTAAATTATTATTTTCGACCGTCCCGCTCCCCTCAACTCCACTCTCCGCTCTCCATTCCTCGTTTCCCCTCTTGACCTCCGACCTCCTATCCGGCAATATTAGCTTTGCATAAACCCTGACCCTGCTGCCGTCTTTTAAGGGAAGCCCGTCAAAATAAACCTGCCGTACCAAACCATCCTCGCTTTGTTTGATGACGGTTTCATCGGGCTCTATTTCTCTGTCGTAGTCCTGCCACAGCTCTTGTGGGCTTAAAATTTCCACTTTGCTCTCCCGCCGCTATCAGGTGCGGCGACTTTTATCGTAACATACCGGAAAGGAGTTTGTCAAGCTAAATAAACAGGTATCAGGTATCGGGGACAAGGCATCGGGTAACGGTCAAATTACTCTTAAACAATCCCATCGCTGTACGTTGTGTCAAAGGGAAATAAACTCAATCCCTACCTGATACCTTGCCCCTGATACTTGATACCTACTCCGTCCTCAGCGCCACCACAGGATCTTTCCTCGCCGCCGCGCCGGAGGGGAACAGCCCCGAAATAAGGGTTAGTACGATACTCAGCGTCACCATAAGCAACGCGTAATGCCAAGGAAATACCGCTATGCTCATGCCGATCAAAGGTTTTACGATAAGGTTTATGATAAAAGACGCTATGTAAGTAAAGATTATCCCTATAAGCCCGCTGGCTAAGCCCAAAATAAAAGTCTCGGCTGTAAACAGATTGGACACGTCGCGTTTACGCCCGCCCAGCGACCTGATAACCCCGATCTCCTTGACGCGCTCCACCACCGACACATAGGTAATAATGCCTATCATGACGCATGACACAAACAGTGCGAGCGAGGTAAAGCCGATAAGCGCGATGGTTACTATGTCGATAAACATATTTATCATATTGACGATTATGGACAAAAAATCGGAGTATACTATTTCGGCGCGTTGGTCGTCGGTAAGCTCAATCAGGGTCCCGTCGGGGGCATGAAAGTTGATTGTCGCCAAAACCTCCGTTTCTTTATATTTTGTTTTGTCCGCATGGGAAGCGTTGTTTTTGTCGTACTGTGCGAATTTTGCCGTTTCGCCATCTATGGTATCCAGTTTCCCCTCGAACCTGCCCCTGTCGTCCCTTACAAAATCACCGTTTTCGTCCTCGACGTATACCGTTTCAGCCCTGTTCCACTCGTCCAAGTATGCCAAAACGCGGGTTTTTGCGGCAAAATCGGTCGGATATATATCGATATGATTGGGCAACGTTTCGCCGAGGTCGTTTCGGCCGCTTAACTGTCGCAACCTGAGGGTCTTACCCTGAAGCGCGGCGGCTATGCCCGTGCCGCTTAATCCCGGAAGCGAGAAATTGCTTAACATACTCGCTATCCCCGCATATTGGCTGGGCGACCCAACCGAACCGAAAGCCCTTTCGGTACGCGGCACTCCCTCGCGTTTTACAACATCCACGACGGTTAGTTGCGCGTATACTTGTTTTTCGTTCTCGTCCTTGCCGTCCGGTATCCGTATAACCGCGCCCTTTTTTAAATCCTTTACAAGAACGCTTTCATACCTGTCCCGCTCTAAGTCTGTGTATATGTTGAGCCGTTGCGCCGAGCGGTAGTCATTATCCTCGTCCGTTTTCAGCGCGAAGGTGTTTCCCTCCCCGTCTTCGACAGTGATAGCGTTCCATTCGTCATACGGAAAGGTATAGTCGTACTGAAAAAAGGCTCCCGTCGGGGTGGTTATTTTGGTGCCTGCGGGGATAAACGCCCCCGCCGCGCCCAGTTGTTCCTTAAATGCATCCGTAACCCTTATGGCAGAGGTGCTACAGGCAAGATTCCCGTTCATTAACGCTTTTACGATATCCGAAGTTTTTTCGCGCTCCGTCTTAAAAATTTTCTCCCTTAACGCCTCGGTATAAAAGAATCCGGACGATATGCTGCGGTAATTGCGGTCAGCCTTAGGCTCTAAAATCCCCACGACTTTTAAGGGAATTCCCTCCGCTCTCTCCGCCTCGGTGAAATTATCGGAAAACGCGCGGTGCTCAAAAACGGTCGACTGCCCGTCAGCTCCTTGCGTAGGAGGCAGGTATATCCAGTTTCCGTTGTAGTAATTAAGCATCTGTGGCTGCGTATATTTTTTAAACGCCACGTCGTTGGGATAATAGGTAAATTCGCGGCCTATAAGGTCGGAATAATCAAACTGAAATTTATTCATCTCCTCGACATAGCTCGCCGATTTGTCCTGCGTCGCCTGCGTCGCCCTGAATACCATATTCATAAATTCGTTTTGGGTATAATACCCAAGCTGAGCTAACAATAGGTCGGACATCGTCAAATAAGGAATTTCATCTCTTATGTGGCGGTTGACGACAATCATAATCTCGCCTTCGTCCTCGGCATATTTGTTCAAGTCTCTGCCATGCTCGTCCTTGACGGGAACAAACTTGAATTGGTCCATAATAAAATTTTCGTTGTCCGACACCTGCTTGAAAATATCGTCCAAGCCTGATATATAGCTTTGGTATTGACTGTATTCGGTATCGCCCAGAATCGACGTGTAGATCTCCTTTATGCCCGCAAGGGATATTTCTACGGGCGTACCGTCCCCCGTGCTGAGGTTTCCGTCCCCGTCAACCGTCGGTTTTTCGGCGGCGGGAGTAAATTCGGTGTAAATATTGTTTGTCAAATCAAGCCCGTAATCGAAAACAAGAGTAAGCTCGTCTTCCTGCGGATAGTCTTTTAGATAATCTATGTAATTTTGCGTTATTTCGTTTTCTTTCATAATGTTGCTCATATTCTCGGACCGGCGGACAAGGTTTGCCATAGTCGCGTTGACGTTGACTCTGCCCTCTTCCCATTCCACCTGATTGTAATTGCCGCTTCCGCCCCCGCTCCGCATCATAGCCGAAATATTCAGCGCGCTTTCACCGATTGTTATGGGATTTCCGCTAAGCATGTCGTTTTGCATATCCGCGATAAAAGCCTTTATCCCATAAGAAAAAGCTAAAACAAGGGAGACGCCGATTATGCCGATAGAACCAGCGATACTGGTCATTGCCGTGCGCGCTTTTTTGGAGAACAGGTTGTTAAAGGACAGCTTGAACGCCGTCCAAAACGACATTTTCGCCCTTTCCTTTCTGCGCGGTTTTTTGGTTTGTTTGCCTGTTTCGTCGGCAATTTGAGCCGCTTCAGCCGCCGCTTTTTCGCACTTCTCGGCAACCTTACGCCCTTCCTCCGCCGCCGCCTCCTCTTCGTCGGAAAAAGGGCGGGTATCGGATAACAATTCTCCGTCCAAAAGGCGGACAATGCGTGTGGAATACTTCGCCGCAAGCTCGGAGTTATGCGTTACCATTATGACAAGGCGGTCTTGGGCGATTTCTTTAACGAGGTCTAAAATTTGACGCGAGGTTTCGGTATCAAGCGCGCCCGTCGGCTCGTCGGCAAGCAGGATTTCGGGGTCATTGACAAGGGCGCGTGCGATTGCCACGCGCTGGCTTTGTCCACCGCTTAATTGATTGGGGCGTTTGTTCATTTCGCTTCTCAGCCCCACCTTTTCAAGAGCCTGCTTTGCTTTCGCCACGCGCGCTTCCTTGCTCATCCCCGCGATGGTCAGGGCAAGCTCGACGTTTGACAGCACGCTTTGGTGCGGTATCAAATTGTATGATTGAAATACAAAGCCCACGCGGTGGTTGCGGTAAACGTCCCAGTCTCGATCGGCAAAATCCTTGGTGGATCTCCCGTCGATAACAAGGTCGCCGCTTGTGTACCTGTCCAGCCCGCCGATAAGGTTGAGCATGGTGGTCTTGCCGCAACCCGACGGACCTAACACCGACACAAATTCACTGCGGCGGAAATTGAGCGACACGCCTTTAAGCGCGCGCACCGTCATGCCGCCCGCCAATATGTAATCTTTTGTAATGTTTTTCAGTTTTAACATTTATTTCTGCTCCCTTTTAAACAATAACTTTACACTTAAGCGCACTATACGTAATGCTTAAGGCGCGGTGGAGGTTAAAGTTTATTTTCAATTTGTTCTTAAAGTCAATTTTAGAAAAAATACAGCTATGCAATTATGCCTTGAGGATCAAACGTCGTGTATCGTCTACTCCATGCACTTCTCAAACAAACGGATAAAAAGCGACAATTCCTCACCTTCAATTTTGTCCAGCTTGCTTTGTATAAATTCCAACATATCGCGATTAAAGGCATCGGCAATTGTTTCGCCCTTCGGGGTCAGAGCCACCAAAATCCTGCGCCTGTCGCCCTTTGCCCAACTGCGCCTTACAAGCCCCCTGCGCTCCAGTTTTGACACAGCCTGACTTGCCGCGGACTTGGTGCCGCCCAACATAACGCTTAGGTCGGTCATCGTCACTTCTACCCCGCTTTCGCGCGCGCAGACAAGGCGGCTTAAAAGCGTCCTCTGACTAAGAGTAATGTCCAACACCTTAAACGGGACGGCCTTGGACTGTGCGCACATAATACGTTTTAATATATGATGCGCCAAATCTTCTGCGCCCGTATAAGCGCCCTCACAAGAAAATACTGTACGTCCGCTCTCCGTTTTTCCGAAGTCTTCGCCCGAAACTCCCGTGGCGTCATACTTGTCGGCAATACCGCTTACAATCATAAATTTTCCTCAAAAACTTTTAACCTTTCTCAAAAACTAAATTTTTAAAAGTCGTTTAGCTTTCTTAACTATTACTATAACTTAAATATTTCGATTTGTCAACAATCAAACGTCAATTTTTTTGTGATTTTTTGGTGAAACCGTTTCGGATAAATTCGCGACAAAAAATGCAAAAAGCCCTTCTTACAGATGTCCACAAGAGAGGCTTTTCTTTCATTTGCCCACAATTATACAATATTTATATATAATATAAATATTTATATATATTATGATTATTTTAGCTTTGCAAATTGTTTAGTCAAATTACTTGTCCCTGCCTATTGCCGTGTTGTCCTTTTTCCGGTCGCGCAGTTCCTTTATTGGGTGGTTTTTGGTTTCAAACCGGTAATCTTCGCCGAATTCCGCGATGTAGTTGTCGATGACCTTGTGGCTTGCCACGTCCTTTAAGGAGCCGTTGAGTCCTTTATTATACTTGAAAAAGGCATAATTGTCGGGCAAGTCTTTGACCTTAGCGTAGTCCTCTAAAACAGCTGTGTTGGTGACGGTGTTTTTCAAAATATTACGCACATACTCGCGATTTCTTTCGGCGTTCCGGTTAAAGGCGAGAGGCGAAGGAAAGTCTCCGTTACCCACAACTGCATTATAATCCTTGCTTTCGTAGTTGTTAAGCAACTTTTTAGCAAGGTGCAGGTGCGAAATCTCCTGATTTAGGTGCGTTTCCCACACTTTTTTGACATAATCGTCGGTTTCGTCCAGCATCAAGCTGTAATAAAGGTAGCATTCGGTGTATTCATGCAACAGAAGGCTTTCCAGCCATGTCGAATCGGTATCCAATAGCGAGCCGTAATGCGTGACATGTTGCTCCTCAATCAGCGCAATCTCCGAAAACAGCTTGCGGCCGAGGTCAGAGGCGTAAAATTGACCGACATTCATGTAGTAATTCATGGTTTGCTGTTCGGCAGCGGTAATTATGCCGGTGTTTAGCTTAGATTGGAGACTGGAAGCGGCGGAGGGTACGTGGCGTTTTACGTCATCAAAAGGGAATCTATGTTCGCTTATTGTCGGGCGACCGGGCATGATTTCGGTATACCCCCCGACAAGATTTTCGCTAAGCACCCCATGCTCCATCTCCAAAAGGTCGGAAAATCGATAAAGGTGGTCAAAGTCCTCCAACAGCGCAAAATCTAAAGCCGCTTTTATATAATTGTCGGTTTCCATTTGCGCAAGATTTGCAGTCAGGTCTACTGCAACCTGTTCATAACCTATTGTAGTTTCTAAAAGCGTTTCATTTATGGGTTTTAGGCTTGCCAGCCTTTTTTGCTGCATTTGCTCGCTTCTTCTTATTCCCGCAAGAACTCTGCGCACTGCATTGTCAGGGCAATGGCGTTGAAATTGATGACTAAACCAGGTTGCTTCAAACTCGGCTCCCGCCGCCAAGATTATCCTGACGCGGGTGTACGGATCGACTTCGTATTTGTTATACGGTTTTAAATAAAGTCTTTTCCAGTCTTCATAGCATTTTTCCAATTTTATCGGTTTTTCATTAAACGGATTAAACGGCATTTTAAAATTCTCCTTTTTGTGCTGTCGTATACTTTGTCCAAATAGTCGATTTTTTATACGGATCATGTATTTACAGCATATTTATAGTGTTTCACGTGAAACATTGTGTCGAAAAAACATATGGAAATACTGATGTTGTCGAATTTTGGGGGAGGTTTCACGTGAAACACTATAAAAAAGACCCCGCGCAGAAGTCTTTTTTGCCTTTTTATATGTAAAACATGTATTTTTAAGGGCAGCCGGTTTAATTATCCAGCTTATGGTTTTTAACTATCTCGACAATCTCAACCAGTCTGTCTAAATCGTCGCGACTATAATAGTCTATGTATATGCGCCCTTTTTTATCGTTGCCGATAGCCGAGACTTTTGTGGCAAAAACACGTTGCATCGAATAAACAAGGTCTTTCAGTTCCAAACTAAGTTCGGGCGCAGAAATTCCTTTTGCAGTTTCAGGGTTTTTCACCTGCTTGATTAGCTGCTCGAATTTGCGAACGGACATTTTTCCGTCGGCTCCGCGCAATGCAAGCTCGTACTGGGCTTTTTCGTCATCTATAGCCGTAAGTATTTTTGCGTGACCGGAGCTGAGCCTGCCGCTTGCAATAAGCCCGATGACTGACGGGACAAGGGTGAGAAGCCCCAAAACGTTGGCAACAGCGGAGCGGCTCTTTCCGATTCGTTCCGCAACGGCCTCTTGGGTATAATTATACTCTTGCATAAGCTGTTTTATTGCGTTTGCGGTTTCAATCGGATTCAAGTCCTCGCGCTGAAGATTTTCTATCAGCGCAATTTCCTTAATTTGTTGCGCCGTATAGTTTCGTATGATTGCCGGTATGGTGCTAAGTCCTGCCTTTCGCGCCGCCCGCCACCTGCGCTCACCCGCGATAACCATATAGCGTTCGTCTTTCTTCACCACAATAATGGGCGTAATAACCCCGTGGAGCCTGACGCTGTTGACAAGCTCGTTCATCGCCGCCTCGTCAAAGTTTTTGCGGGGCTGATTCTCGTTTCTCATAACGTCGCCGATAGGCAACTCGACCTGACCGGTCTCGCCGCGACCCGCCTCCCGCTGCTCAAAGGTCTCTAAGTAATCGTCCGAATCGCTAAGTAATGCCCCTAGCCCGCGACCCAGTTTTTTAATAGCCATAAAACACCCCCTATAATATCATATTTTGTCGAATTTGATTATAGCACATATTTTGTATTAAAACAAGCAAAAAGCAGCAACAAATGCCCCGTCGCAAAAAATAACGGGGCAGGACTTTATCAATAACAAAAATAACAGATTTTAGGAACTCATCGGTTTTAATAATATATAACAACTTTAATTATATATAATTATGCCATAATAACATATAATTAATAATCATTATTAGAAAATATCGTGTTTGCCAACAAAAAAATATCAATCCAAGATTTTGCTCACAATGTCAATAATAAATCTAAAACATTCCAATAATTTTGCTCTTTCACCCTCATCAAGGACGGATTTAATTTTTTTAATAAAGAACGACCCGTATATATTATCCTCGTCCGCGCAAAGCTTTTCGCCTTTATCGGTAAAAGCGACATACACTGTTTTGCGGTTATTCTTTTCGTGATACCTTTTTACAAATTCTTTTTTCACAAGCGTTTCTACGATGCGCGAAACGGAGGATTTGGGAAATGCGACATTGTTGGTAAGCTCCGTCATGCTGGCAGGACCGTAACGGTTTATTGCCGAGATAATATTTAATTCGATTCCGGAAAAATCACATTTAAAAAAGGGGAGTTCGTTTTCGATTTCCTTCGGAAACAACAATCTGTTATGTAGCCCGCGGTAATCGCCCACAAGTCGGAAAAATTCGGCATAATATTTTTGGTCTTTTTCTGATTCCGTCATTTTTACCTCAGCCAAATATTTTTTTAGATTATACCGTATATCATAAAAAAAGTCAACAAAAATGCTTGACAAAACTATCCCACTATGATATTATTTTTTATAGGATAATTCCATTTGGAACAAAAGGAGGCAAAACAATGAAAAAGAACATAAAAATCGGCGGATTGATACTTGCTTTTATAATGATTTCTGCCGTGGTACTGTGCGCCTGTCCCGCACAAGCGGAAACCCCGCAATACCGCACCGTCAAGTTCATTTCCTTTGACGCGGAAATCTTTACGGTTGCCGTACCCGACGGCTCGGTCATAAGCGCGTTATCTAAGATTGAAAAGGAAGGCTTTGAATTTACAGGATGGCTCAACGGTGAAAATCCGCACAACTTTGACGCAGCGGTTACAAGCGATTTGACATTAACCGCAAATTGGGCGGTCAAAGCATTTGCCGTGACCTTTGCAAACTGCGACTTGCCCGGCACTTCGGTGGCGTACGGACAACCCGTTCAAAGACCCGACAACCCCGTGAAAGAAGGAAAAATATTTTTGGAGTGGTTGGATGACGGAAAGCCCTACGGCTTTGATAAGCCCGTTTACGCCCCGCTGACGCTTACCGCTGCTTGGCGCGACGCGCTTCCCAACGAACCCGTTTTCGGTCAAATCGATTTGGATTTTGACGATATTATTGCCGTAATTGACAACATGATTATTCTGACGGAATGGACGGGAGGCGATAGCCCTTGGAACAATTTCGACCTTGCTTTTTATAAGTACGACATACGGACGGGAGAAAAATCCCTTATCGGCATTCTTGAAAACATATTCGGCGCGGACACGTGGATGTCCGGCGGAAACACAGTGGCGATAACCGGCAAGACAATTTATTACAAATTCGTCAGCATGGGCGACGACGGCAAGGGAGGCATGGCACAATTCCGCTTTATTTATAAGATTGATGTCAAGAAAAACACGATAGACTGGTTTGAAAGCGGGGACGAAATCGACCGCAAATACCTGTTTATCGGCGACGGCATGGTGCGCCAACGCAACGTCACGGACGAGGAATATAGCCGCACGACCACGGTGGAATTTGTAAACGGCAAAGGACAGGTTACCCAAATCGCGCAAGCGACCGCCGCCGACGAGGGACTTGGCGACGGCTTTCAGATAATGGGCTTTTCTTGCGCGGGCGAGGACATCGCGGTGCTTACGACGGAGCAGGTGTCGGGCAATGGCGGCGGCGTGGTCGGGTTTGTGATAGATATTTACGACATCGGTGGCACAAAATTAAGAAGCTACGACGCGGGCGCGTACACCTGGCTGATAACGTATTCCTCATTCCAAGGCACATACGCGTCGGTAATAGAATTTCAAGTTATGGGCAATTATTTTTTTGTCCAGAATTACGGCAACGGTTATTCCGCAATATTCAAGCTGGAAGAAGGCAAAGGCAATTTCGGTTTTGCGGCTCCGATATTTATAAGCCAAACAGGCGATAAGGCGGTTATGTCCGTCACGGGATATACGGGGATGCCCTCGTCCGCACTTGAATACTATGTGTTTTTCCGCCGCCATACCGACAACACAATCTATGTTTTTAAGCCCGCGTCAAACAGTCTGTATGAACTAAAATTGAGCGTTGCCGATGGGCAAAGCATCGTGTTTGTTTATGCTGACAACGAAACAAATTGTACGGGGTATTTGGTGGGCTTCAGGGACAAGGATTATAACGTCACCCTGCATTATATTGATTTAAAAAAGGAACTGCTTACCGCAAAACTTTTGGACGCCGATACCGACAACCCGTTAGAAGCAATTTAAAAAACCTCCCGCTTTTCTTTTTCGGGGAAATCTTCCTGTGTCCGTCATGGCACAAGAAGATTTTTCTTAAATAAGAGGTTTTTCGCCCTGCCCCCAAAAAAGAAATTTATAAACTCATCAAAAACCATGCCAAAAAGATTTTACTTAAAATCAAAAAAATGTTATATTATTGGGGCAAATTAAGGTTTTTTTACCCTTTTTTTCGCAAAAACAGGCAAAAACGAAAAAAAGGGCAATGCTACTTTTGAACGGTTGAATTTTTGCCGGATTGCTTCGCTTACGCTCGCAATAACGGTAAAAAAGCATTTTTTGTCACCCAATAATTAGCACTATCCAAAAAACCAAAAATAACAAAAACAAACAAAAAGGAGACAAAAACAATGAAAATCGGCGTACCTGTCGAAATCAAAAGGCACGAATACCGCGTGGGGCTCGCCCCCTTTCACGCGGCGGCGTATGTAAAAGCCGGACACGAGGTGTTTGTCCAAAAGGGCGCGGGCCTTGGGAGCGGGGCAGCGGACAAGGAATACTTGGCGGTGGGGTGCAAAATCGTCAATGGCGCCGCCGACGTTTACGCGGAAGCGGACATGATTATCAAGGTCAAGGAGCCTCTCGACCCCGAATACGACCTTATGCGTCACGGGCAGATTTTGTATACCTACTTCCATTTGGCAGCTAGCCGCCGCCTGACGGAAGTCTGCTGCGACCGCGGAATTGTGGCGATTGCCTATGAGACAATCCGTGACAAAAAGGGCGGACTCCCTTGCTTAAAGCCCATGAGCGAGATTGCCGGCCGCCTTTCTATCCAAGAGGGCGCGAAGTACCTTGAAAAGCCTTTCGGCGGACGGGGCATACTTTTGGGCGGAGTACCCGGCGTTTTGCCCGCCAATGTCCTTGTGCTTGGCGGCGCGGGAGTCGTGGGGCGCAACGCCGTCGCTATGGCGGTCGGACTGCACGCCAACGTCACCGCCGTGGACGTCAACATTGACGCGCTGACCGAAATGGACGCCCATTACGCGGGGCGTATCAACACGCTGTACAGCACCGACGAGGCGGTCAAAGAACAAATTATGAAGGCCGACCTTGTAATCGGCGCGGCGCTGATTCCCGGCGCGGCCGCCCCAAAAATGATTCGGAAGGAGCATCTGCGCCTTATGAAGAAGGGCGCGGTTATCGTGGACGTCGCAATCGACCAGGGCGGAAGCTGCGAGACCTCGCACGTTACTTATCACGACAAGCCCGTATACGCCGAGCAGGGGATTATCCATTACTGCGTCGGCAATATGCCGGGGGCGGTGCCCATCACTTCGACAGCCGCGCTTAACAACTCCACCTTGCGGCACGGGCTGACCATTGCCGGCAAGGGCTGGAAAAAGGCATTGAGGGACGATGTTTTGTTGCGGGAAGGGCTTAATACTTGTTTGGGACATATTACGTGTTTGCCGGTCGCGCAGTGCTTTGATATGACGTATGTGGACGCGGAGAAACTGTTGTAAGAGAGTGGAGTTAAGGGCGGATTTTTAATGTTTAATGCTCCATTCTGGTGGCGACAAGCAATTTTTATATCAAGTTTTTGCATATCTTTAAATCTAATTCGTAGAATTTGGACATTGATAACCCCGAGTAAGCGAAGCATGGCTTGGGGACGGAGGCAGAGATACACCCTCGCGAACTCCACAAGCCATAACGGACACGGCCGTAGGAGTTGCCGGCGTAAGGAATAGAGGTATAAGCGTATTGACCGTATTATTTGGCGGGATAATAGTTTTGTTTTTTGGTGTTGTTTCGACTCCAAATCTTATCATTAAAAAGAGGGGCGCAAGAGAATGAAAAGAATACGGAAACCGTTGTTTTTGTCGCTGATTTTATCGCTAATAGTCCTACTGCCGGCGCTGTCCCTCGCGGCTTGTCCCGGCGGGGCAAAAGAATTGCCCGCGCCGCAGGACCTAAGCGTAAGCGGCACGAGTTTTGCGTGGACTGCCGTCCCCGACTCAAGCGGTTATTTTGTTCAAATTAACGAAAATGCCGAAGTAAATGTCGGAAAGGTTACCTCATACAACATTGTTTCGCTTGACGTCGGCACGCACACACTCAAGGTCAAGGCGGTTGGCGACGGCGAAAAGTATACGGACTCGGACTGGGCGTCCTTGGCGCACACGGTTTACGCGATTACCTATGACCTAAGCGGCGGAGCAAACCACTCAAATAACCCGACGCGTTACTCGTCTGAATCCGCAACAATCACCTTACAAAATCCTCCGGCGCGCAGCGGTTACACCTTCACAGGATGGGCGGAGGGCGGCACAATTCCCGCGGGCAGTACGGGCGACAAAACCTTTACGGCGACTTGGGCGACGGTTGATTATACTATCACCTATGTGCTTGACGGCAGCACAAACCACGCAAGCAATCCGCAAGGGTATAATGTTGAATCGCCGCTGATAACCCTGCAAAACCCGACAATAGATGATGAAGACTACGTTTTTGCGTATTGGGCGGGAGGCAATACTATTCCCGCAGGCAGTACTGGTGACAAAACCTTTACGGCGAAGTGGACAAAAAAAGGCACAGAAGGTTTGCTGTACACTTTAGCGGCAGACTCCTTGTCCTACGGCGTTTCACGCGGGACAGCGACAGCCAGTGATGTCGTAATTCAAGAATACTATGATGGTTTACCGGTGACAAGTATTGTTATTCGGGGGTTTAGAAACCACACGGACTTAAAAAATATCGTATTGCCTGATTCAATAACAACAATTGGAGCCAGTGCTTTTAACGGTTGTATAGCTTTAGAGAATATCATATTACCAAATTCCGTAACGATTATTGGGAATAGCGCATTTGAAGGATGCGTTGAACTAAAAAATATTGAATTATCAAACTCCATAACATCTATTGGAGGAGTTGCATTTGACAGTTGCATAAGTCTAAAAAGCATTGTGTTGCCTAATTCGGCGACAAATATAGGTAGCAGTGCTTTTAATAATTGCACAGGTTTGGAAAGCATCGTGCTGCCCAACACCTTAACGACTCTTGAGCAAGCCACGTTTGGCGGTTGCTCAAGTTTAACAAGCATTTTGCTGCCCAACACCTTAAAGACCATCGGAGATGGAGTATTTACAAGCTCGGGCTTAGAGAGCATAGTGATACCAAATTCTGTAACCTCTCTCGGGCAGGCTGTTTTTGCTCAATGCTATGATTTAACGAGTGCGGTTATAGGCAGCTCTTTGACAACTATTCCGTACAGGGCATTTGAGTGGTGTACGAGTTTGACAAGCGTAGTGATACCCGCTTCCGTAAGGAGAATCGAAGACAGAGCATTTTTACACTGCACATCTCTAAGTGATATTTATTTCAAAGGCACCCAATCCCAATGGAACAGTATTACTGTTGCCGGCAATAACGCAATTCCCGCCGAATACAATATAACCATACATTACAACTGGGTAGGGTAATCTTTATTATCAAAACAGGCATCGGCATTTTATCAATCGCAAAAATAACACCGTGCAAAAAACACCTCTGCTTATTTGAGCAATGATTAGGGATTTTATAGTAAAATTTTAACGCTTTATGGGCGATTATCCAAAGCAATGTCGTTCACACTGTTATAAAAAGTAGTGAATTTATTGATGTCCCCGTGTGAGCGCAGCGTAACTCGGGGATAGTGATATATATTTATTCATAGTTGAACTCCTTACGGAGTTCGGAAAAGTGTGGTGTCCGCTTACCCCGAGTTACGCGCCGCCATCATACACAAAAAACCATTTTTCCGAAGGCGCTTACTCGGGGTTATCCATGTTGTACTCCTTACTGAGTAAAATATGAGTTCACCACAATTTATCAAAAAAAACCAAATAAAGGAGTGTCAACCATGAACGAACTGTTTGAAATGATTTTGGAAAAGGACGAAAAAATCGTCCGCGTGGCAAAGCCCGTCAAAGCAAAGCTGATGACAAGCTGTATGGCGTGGGTGCTTGCAATGTGGGCTATTTGCTACGGCTGCGGCGGCTGGGTGGTGTTTCTGCCCTTGACTGACGGCGGAATGCCGCTTGACTGGTGGATTGGGGTAATTATCACCGTCGGCAGTCTGATTCTGCCCCTCGTCATCTCTATTCCCTTCTTTTTGGCGTACCACAAAAACCGCTATTACGCCTATACGAACAAGCGCGTCATTATCCGCACTGGCGTGTTCGGCATAGACTATAAGGGGCTTGATTTGAAAGCAATCGACGCGCTCAACGTTTATGTCAGCTTTTTCGATAAGCTTGTCAAAAAGGACACAGGCAGCCTTAAATTCGGCAGCAAAGCCAGCCCGATTATTAACTACGGCAACGGCAGCGGCGGGTACAAATTCACGCACGTCGAGAAGCCGTACGAGTTTTACCGTGAAGTCAAGGAGTATATTGACGTGGCAAAGGCAGGGGAGCAGGGGTTAAGTACAAGGTAAAAAGGAATTAGCTTGCTTCCGCCGCACCGCATCATTAATAGCGAAGAGTTGCGGTTAGTTTTTGTGTTTAGGGGGTTGCGTAAAATTCCTATCCTTGAAGGGGTGCCTTACGAAGACCTTCTTGTTTGGGGGCGGAGTGGTTCCCTTAATTCACAATAATTTTAGCAAAAGCGGAGAATTTTTATGGTTCCTCGCTTTTCATATAAACAAACCCTTCCCGAGCCTCCTGCCCCGAACAACCCCGTGTCCTACGTCGAGGAAGCATTCGCGGCTTCGCTACAAATATTTCACAGGCATCTTTGCTTGAGCCGCTTCGCCCTCTTCCGAGATACAAGGAATTGTTTGTACCTCTCTG
This sequence comes from Bacillota bacterium, assembly GCA_009783515.1. GTDB lineage: Bacteria > Bacillota > Clostridia > Christensenellales > Pumilibacteraceae > WRAF01. The sequence continues at coordinate 16,220 of WRDI01000016.1, forward strand.
TTCCTCCTCTAACACTATGCCACAAACGTGAAAAAGTCAAGTCTTTATACAAATCCTCATATATATAAATCTATTTGGAGGGCGCAACCCTGACAATTTTTTTGCGTTTTTTCCGATTTTTTTATAAAAATTTTTCCGCGTGGGGCAAAAAACGCGAAAAACGCCCTCTTTTTTGCTTTGATAACGCAAAAAATATGGTATAATATTGTACGCAAATACGACACAGTAGGCGTATAAGCGTGCGCCCGACGAAAAAGGAGAAAACAAATGTACGACATAGCCATAATAGGGGGCGGTCCGGCAGGGATGACCGCCGCGATATACGCCTTAAGGGCGGGGAAAAAGACCGCGCTGTTTGAGGGAAACCTTTTGGGCGGCACGCTTAATACGATCAAAAAAATCGACAACTATCCGGGCTTTAAGTCCATTTCGGGAAAAGCGCTTACAAAAAAAATAGCAGAGCAAATGGCCGCGTTTAATCCCGAAATTATCCAAAAATACGTCGTAAAAGTGTTGCCAAATGGTGGGGACGGCTTCGATATCGTGACCAATACCGACTCATACAGTGCGAAAAAGGTGGTTTTTTGCGGCGGGGAGCGGCGAAACACCATACGCGCCGCGCAAAAATTTACGGGGACGGGGGTAAGCTACTGCGCAACCTGCGACGGATTTTTCTACCGCGGAAAGACGGTTGCGGTGGTTGGCTCCGGCTATTCTGCGCACGAGGACGTCGAGTTTTTGCTCCCTCTTTGCGCCAAAGTCTATCTGATCGGGAAAATCGCGGGGCTGAACGCGGAAAGCGTCAACTCTGACATCACAAGTATTGTGGGGAAGGAAAAAATCGAGGGGATTGTCCTTAAAAATGGACGGGAAATCGCGCTTGACGGGCTTTTTATCGCTTTAGGCGGGGCTTCCGCCGATGATATTTTGGAGGAGGCGGGCACGGCAGGTGTTTTCCGCGCCGGCGATGTAACAAAAAACTTCCGCCAAATCGTCTGGGCATGCGGAGAGGGAGCGCGTGCGGCGACGGCGGCGATAGGGGAGTTGAACAGAGGAGTATAGCAATGTTCAATGAAACAATGCTCAATGCTCAATGAAGGATATATTTTAATTAGAAGTCGACCGACATTGCGCATTGCACATTGCGCATTGAGCATTCTAAAAAAGCTCGCTCTTCCCATCCCACACATATGTCAAATACTCAAGCATTATGCCGAAAAACTCACGAGGAGCCAATAAATAATTCGTTTCGATAAACTTCGCGCCAATCAACCGCTCTATCTTTGCGAAGGAATCCTGTTCCTGCGCCGTCTTTAATGCGGTACGGACGGCAGTCTGTACCGCCTCTACGGGCATTCTGAATTTAACCGCCACCTGCGAATATACGCAGGACAGCTTTCGATTGTTTAAATCGAGGGCGACAAGAATCATCTCCCGCGTATAGCCAAAGCCGAAGTGGCGGGGAGAAAACCCCAAAACGATAAGAAGGCGGGTAATGTATCTCGCCAAATTGTCTTTTTCCACCATGTCCATAAACGAACTCCTTTTATTTTTTTGACGACAAGGTTGCCCTCGTTGGTCTTTTTTTGGACGCGGGGTTTTGTATTTATGCGCCCCTTTTATTGTTGGCAGGGAGCGGCCCGCGCTATGTCCTCTTTTCAAAAACAAAGGGGGGCGAAAGGTTACTGCCCTTCTTTTTTTTGTTTCACTAAATTCGTCTCAAAAAACCGTGGGGTGCCGCGTAAATTATGCGGTCGTTTTTCGGCGCTCTTACTTAAGCGCGTACGGAAAGGAACGCCTTTTGGGATTTTCCTGCGTTAAAAAAACCTTGTAACTTTTTGACCATAAAACACCTTAAAAATTTATCTGTTTTTCTTTGCTACTTGTCTTTTTTTAAATTTTCGACGAGATTTTTTCTTTAATATTATCATATCACAAAATAAATCAAAATGCAACAAAAAATAACGCGCTTTAAAATAAATTTTTAAAATTTATTAACTATAAACCGTGAAAAAGAAGCGGTTTTCTCTTCCGGCGCTATTCTTTAACAACATTTGACCCTTTTTGACGTGTTTTAATTGTTTTGACGCGCGGTTTGAGCATTTTCAGACTCGATTTGACGCATTTTAAAATTTTTTTAAGCAATCCCTTTATTTTACTCCGCCGTTTATTGCTTTTTTTTAATTTTTTTGCTATTATTCTTCATATGACTCTTGAGGATATCTATGGGGACGTCCGATTTGAGCGTTATTTTGCGCTTCTGTCGGAATGGAATAATAAGTTTAACCTCACCGCCGTGACCGAGAGGAAGGATGTTTTTTTAAAGCATTTTTACGACTCCGTGTTGCCTCTATCTATTGCTCTGCCCTTGTTTAAGGAGGGGGCGAGGATATTGGACGTGGGTAGCGGCGCAGGCTTTCCCGGAGTGTGCCTAAAGCTTGCGCGGCCCGATCTTGATGTGACATTGGTCGAAAGTGTGGGCAAAAAGGTCTTGTTTTTAGACGCGCTTTTGTCCGAACTTAAGCTGACGGGCATTCGCGTGTTAAAGACAAGGGTGGAGGATTTTAAGCAAAAGGATTTTAACCACGCAGTCGCAAGGGCGGTTGCGCCGATAAGCACATTGGCGGAGTATTGTTTGCCTTTTTTAAAAATCGGCGGGTCGTGCGTTTTTTATAAATCGGCGGTTGTTGAGAATGAGCTTTCCGCAGCATCTCGCTCTATATCCTTTTTGGGCGGAAAGGTGGAAAATGTTTTGTTTGCGCAGTTAAGCACGGAAATTTTGCGCAGTTTTGTCGTAGTGCGGAAGTTTGCAAAAACGCCTCTGGGATACCCGCGCGGGGGGAATAAGCCGAAGCTGGAACCGTTGTAGGAGAATGCGGCGTTTAAGGGGCAGAGAGCGAAGTTAAGGCGAAATTTCAGAGAATGGAGAGGTTGATTGTTCGTGACAGATGGCGGCATATAAGAAGTCGGCCCTGCCGAACTATGTATTGGTGGGCTACATAGATGTTTCGTGTACCGTTTTAATACCGCGGGTTTCTTTTGTGCGTTATATTACGGACGCCGGAAATAGATAAAATTAAACGTTAGTGGTGCACAATCAAAGGGAATAGTTATCTGTCGTCAATTTTCAGTTATTAGGGCGTGTTGACATAAAGTCGGCGCTTTATACGAGCGGGTATTTCTTCTGAAAACTGTCGATTTAATTATCCACAATGTTTATAAAAATGTTTATAACTTTTGAACTTTCTATAATATTCTCCTTCTTTTTTTGTTTTTTATCCTTTTTTACGCAGAAAGGCTGTTTTTTATGTGAATAACTTTGATTTCTTTTTATACTATTCTTAACAAAATCTTTCGCGGTTTACTATATGTTGAGTGGATTTTCTTTTATAATTAGCTTGTTTTCTATATATGGGGCTTGTCTTTTTTTATCTACAATTAGACCCTATTACTTCTCTTTTCACTATTCATCTAAAAAAGAATAAAACAAAAATACGAGTGCTCTATAAAATTTTTTGCCTGTTTTTTGTTTTTTTAATCAGTTTTTCTATTTTTTAGAAACCGAAAAAATTCCTTTACAAAACCGAAAAATCTCTATATAATATCAATACGGATTTTTGTTGGGAAGTCTAATAAAAAAATGAAAATTATCATGAAAGAAAAACAAGAAAATATAGGAACCAAATCTGAAATAATAGAAAAAGCAAAAATTATGGCAATAACTATTGCGGCATGTTCAACGGGTTTTCCGGGCGCGATAGCGGTAATTCGTCTATCGGGGAACAGAACAAAAGAATTATTGGACGATTGCTTTTTTTCTAAAACGAAGTGTAAACCACGATTACTACGAACAGGTAAAATTGATGTTGACGGACTTAACGATACCGCGACCGCTGTATTTTTTAAGGCCCCCGACTCGTACACGGGAGAAGATATGGCGGAAATAAGCGTCCACTATAGCCCGGTTTTGGTATCAAAAATTCTCGCGCAGCTTGTTAAAAAGGGGGCGGAAATCGCGCAAAAAGGAGAATTTACCAAACGAGCTTTTCTTAACGGAAAGATGGATTTAACGGCCGCCGAGGCGGTTGTTGACATCATCAACGCCGAGTCGGAAGCAGAAATAAAACATGCCTATCGTCAAATAAAAGGACAATTAAGGCAAAAAATTGATGGGATTCAAGAGCTTTTAACAGAAATTTTGGCAGAATTTGACGCGGCAATAGACTTTCCCGAAGAAAATATCGAAAAAGACGTACTAAAAAACGCCCAAATCAGCCTTAAAACGGCTATTTTCGAAACGCAAAAACTGATAAACAGCTATGAAACGGGCAAATTTATTAAAAGGGGCGTGATAGCAACAATAATCGGCGGTGTAAACGTGGGCAAATCCAGCCTGCTAAACGCTTTGTTAAAAAAAGAAAGGGCGATAGTGACCGATATTCCCGGCACTACACGGGACACGTTGGAGGATAGGTTCGAGTACAAGGGACAAAAATTTATTATTACAGACACGGCGGGGCTACGAGAGAGCAAGAGCAAAATCGAAATCGAGGGAATAAAACGGACAAAAAAAGCGGCGGAGGAAAGCGACGTAATAATCGCCGTTACCGAGGCGGGACAAAATTTTGACAGGCAAACCGTTGAAATTATAAAAAAAGCAGAAAACAACGGCAAAAAAGTCATTTTGGTCGAAAATAAGATTGACATATTCACGGCAATAACGGATAATACAATAAGGGTAAGCGCGAAAACGGGAAAAAACGTAGAGTGGTTAAAGGAGGCGCTGTACGAAATTACGGCAAGGGCGGCAAATTCGGCGGAAACGACGGAGATCGGCAGTGAAAACGGTCAAAAATCAAACGAAGCCGGCGCCGTGACTGTTACGGAGCTTAGGCACTACCAATCACTTTTACAAACCGCAGAATTTTTAATGTCGGCGGAAAAAAGCATACAAAACAGCGCCACTCTTGATCTTGTAGCTTCCGATTTCCTCGCCGCCTATAACGAGTTGGGGCGGATTACGGGCAAGTCCGGTTGCGAGGACATAATCGACACGATTTTCTCACGGTTTTGCGTGGGAAAGTGAGGGATTAGGGGTCAGGGGTCGTAGGGTGCGGCGCCCCCGACGCACCGCATAATAAAAACAACCGCCAAACATTCCCCTCTTGAGGGGTGGACGCCGAGCCTCAAAAAACACCGAAAAGCTTCTTTGAATTGTTCCGTTTTTTGTGGCGACGGCGGACGGGGTGGAAAGCCTGATGGGCACGAATCTTGTTCTGTAAAGGCTTTCCTCGCTGCCGCTTTCCACCCCACCCCAATTCGAAGAAGCGTTCGCGGGGCACCTCTCAAGAGGGGAATTTATGAAACCCGGTTCACATTAAAATCCAACCGTCTCTAACCCCTAACCCCTGATCCCTAACGCAGACAAAAACTATTAAAAAAGGCGACAACTATGTTACTAATCGAGCAAAACAAAAAAGCGTTTTTTGATTACTTTATTGAAGAAACAATAGAAGCTGGCATAGCCTTAAAGGGCGGCGAGGTAAAGTCGATCAAGCAAAAAGACTGCAATTTGCGCGACAGCTTTTGCTTTGCCGAAAACGGCGAAATGATATTAAAAAACTTTTACGTCGCCCCCTATCAAAAGGGGGAAGCGATAGAAGCGCGCCGCGACCGCAAGCTGTTACTCCACCGCCGCGAAATCAACCGCCTTATCGGCAAAAGCAGGGAAAAGGGCTATACCATGGTGCCCACAAAAATCTATTTTTCGCGAAACAAAGTCAAGGTGGAGATAGGTCTCGCAAAGGGCAAGCACAGCTACGACAAGAAAGACGCGATGAAAGAGAAGGACATGATTCGCGACGCGGAGCGGGAAATAGCGAAGTATAAATGAAGTATAAGACCGTGCAAAGAAGTATTCGCGGCCTTGCTTCGTATCAAATACAAAGTATTAGGTGTCAGGTAAAAGTATAGATAACAAGAAATAGCAAGTGTGATAAATGAAAATAGAAAAAATCGGATGAAGGCGGTAATTACACTATGTGCGGGCGCAAATGCAAATGAATTATGTCCCCATTGTAAAGAGGGCTATATATCTTTCATGGATATTAAACTCGAAAAATAGAACAAGATGGAAAGCCTGATATATTGCAATTACTAAAGGTATAAAAAAAAGAAAAAACATAAAAAAGAGGAAGACATCATGCCATACAACAAGGAAAAGAAAAATTGTTTTGACAAATTTATCTTTAAAACACGCGTATTTCAGGGTGTCGTCGTGTTTATCCTGTTGGGAGCCGTCGCGCTGATTTTGTGCGGGACGGTGTTTTTTCGCGACGAGCATTTCCCCGACTTTCCCAACTTAGCGCTGATGGTGCCTGGGATTTTTTTGGCGTTTATGTGCCTTCCCGCCTTATTTGTCCCGTGGATGCTGCGGCACAATACCCGCGTCATGCACGAGAAAGTCAAGCTGTTTTTGAGCGAGGACGAAATCGCCGAAATCGAGCGCGTGTCCTTCCTTGACACCGCCATACTCAAAAAGGCGCAAAAGCTGCAAAAGCAGGGCGAAAAAAACGGGAATATGAGCGAATACAATAACTTTTGCCAAATTGTCGCAATGGCGGGCTTTACGAGGGCGATTATGACGCAGAGCATAAGCCATATTCCGCCGCGGGAAGGGGGTAATACCTAAACTTTATCATTCGAAAAAACTTTTCGTTAATGTTTATGGCACGTTTGGATTGCCCCAACAGTGTCGTAATTAACGAAAACAAATAAAGCAGGGATAGAGATTCTTCGCTTCGCTCAGAAAGACAAAAGAAAAAAAGAAGTTCAATTTCGTTTCATGTGCCATAATTATATATAAGAATATTAAATATACTTGACAAAATCGGAAAAATAACGTACAATTATATTATGCACTATGCAAAAACATTGATAGAGCTTTTGCTTCGCGTTGAGGCGCTGGAAAAAAAGCTTGGTATGCCGTCGGAC
>WRDI01000017.1 GCA_009783515.1 Bacillota bacterium
CAAAGCTCTTGCCCTCCGAACTGAGGTCGGGCGCCGTTTCGGGTGTGGCGGCGGTGCCGTGCGGCACCGACTGCGGCGTGCCTATGGTGTCCCCGTCGATGTCCTTAAAGGTGACGGTGTAGGCGCTTGGGTCGGGGATACCCGTGATTGAAATAAAGATGTGTCTGTCGGGATGCCTGACAGTATACCGCCACACCCCGTCGCCTATCTCCTCCATCTTCTCCTTAAGGTTATCCTCGTCGTCAAAGGCAAACATCCTTTCATCATTCCAAAAATGCACGTCGGGCTCGGTCAGCTTGTACCCTTCCGCCAAATACACGGTAAAAGCAACCTCTCCGTCGGGGCCGATGCGGTATTCGACGTACCCGTCCGTTATTACCGACCAATAGCCGCCCTCTTCCTCGTCAAATTCCGGACCCATCACGACGTCTTCAACCCCGTCAAGTGCCCTCAGGCTTATCATGAAAACGGGACAGTACGCGTCGACATGGATATAAATATCCGACGCGACGGGATTAATTGTGAATACATAGGTGCCCCTCATGCGACCGTAAGTCAAAAATTCGTCCTCATCCGGAAACACCTGCCCCTCACCGAAGGTAAGGGTATAAAGCACCTTCCCCGCCGCGTTTGTAAGCGTGATGACCTTAGGCGCCCAGCCCGGCTCCATCTCAATCGAAAACGTAAACGACGTACCCGCATTCACGGATTCGGCTCCGTCGTAAGGCAAGCCGATGTCATAAGGCAAGCTGCCGTCGTAGGGCAAGCCGCCGAAATAAACTCTGAAAGCGTCGGTAAGGATGCCGTCGTTATCCTTCAGCTGTACAACGCCGTATTCGTCCGCCTCCATCGAACTGTGCAGGTCGATTTCGTATGTGTTAAGCTCATCCACCAAAAAATCTATTTTCAAATCGTCGATAACGCCAAAAATCCTGTACACGATAGTGCCGCCCGACCGCGATTGCTCTTGTATCGTGTAACCGCCCGGAGCCCCCGTATCGACGTAAGTCCCCGTATTGTAATCATATCCGTCCAATATACTCAAGGTAATTTTCGGCGTACCCTTGTCGTAATAACGGTCCAAGGTAACGATAAACATATAGTCCCCGCCGTGTTCGACAAAGTCAAGGCCGGTAGGCGTGTCCAAACTGTAATTTACCCACTCCCCCTCCGTCGGCAGTACGATAAAACAAGGGGTCTCATAGGTTTCTATAAAAACTTCATAATTATAGCCGATACTGTCCTGCTTTATGGCGAGTTCATATGTATAGACGTCCCCCGTGATATCGACGGGACTAAGAATCAAATCGGGAGAAACCGGATTGCCCGTAATCGGGTCAAACCGAGCAGCGCGCACGTTGGGAGGAACTCTTTGGCGGCCGGGGTCGACGTCGATTGTGAAGGTAAAAGTATCGTTAATCAGTAAACCGTCAATGACAAGGTCGGCCATATCGGGGGACGACGGATTAATATACTCAAAGCCGCTTAAGTATGTAAACCCCGCTTCTTTTTCTTCCGGAATATCAAACGCGCTGTCCTCGCTTATCGACTTGACGGTGAAGGTGTTAAGAACAGGCACTATATCAATCGCGACGTATTCGTCGCCCTCGGCGTCGTCTATTATTATTGAATAATCCCAAACATTCGCGTTTTGGTTTTGCAGCGGAAACACCTGTTCTTCGCGTTCACCGCTAAGCGTCAGGTTTGTTATTTTTCTGACTATGGTGACGGTGGGTTCTTTTATGTTGTGCGTTGCGGGCACGGTAACGGTGAAGTCAAATTTGTAGAATTCTTCGTATTCCGTGCCAAGGGCGCCTGCGTCCAAAAACTTGAAGTACGTCTTATATACAGCGGGAGAGGAGTCCGGGACTTGTTTAAGTTCTTTGTATAAATATCCCGTGGAAAAGGTAAAATTAACCCACGGGAGGTCGGGTTCCGGAACATATATGATTCTTAGACCCAAGTGCTTGACGTTGATATCGAATATCAGGTTTAAATAGGTCAAATCGGTTGCCGTATTGGTGACGCCGATGCCTGTGTGACCCAATATATTGGTTATCGGCGTTACCCCCCCTCCCATACTCGGATTAAGAAAATAATAGCAATTTGTGACGTTGGCGGGATTAGTTCCGAAAGTGCTTGTGCCGGGGGCAACTGAGCTTGGAGCGATTGCGCCGGTTGTAGGGGCGTTCGCGGTAGTAATCGTGCCTATCTCGCTGGCACAGCCGTCTATTTTTATCGAACCGCCCTCAAGCTTGCCGAAAATCCCTCCGATGCCCTTGCCGGTGGTTGGACCGGCGGTGAGAGTATGGATACCTCCGTGGAAATAACAATACTCGATGGACAGATTGCCGGCGGTCATTCTTCCCACAATGCCGCCTACGCCGCAGCCGTTGCCCGTCAAGGAGGTAATATCGCTGCCAGCGGCAACGGTTCTTCCCTCACCCATGTATTTGCAGGCGTAAACGGTCACAACCGCCGTCGCGGAGCTAACCTGCCCCACTATACCGCCTACAAACGCGGCTCCTATGACCTGCGCGGTATTGGAGCATCGCGATATTTTGACGGCGCCCGTACCGTTTATGGTTCCGACAAGGCCTCCCGTCGGGTCGCCGCCTTTGATAATTCCTCCTCTTACGTGGACGTTTTCAATAACGGCAGGAGCGGCCGCGGTCCCGGCTACGGCGCCCTGATTTGCCAGGGTGCCGTTATTTCCGATATTTACATTCGCAAGAGTAAGGTTTTTCACCGTTCCGCTAACCGTAGTGAACAGACCTGCGTTGGCGGTGGCAGTTGTCAGATTGCTTATGGTAAACCCATCGCCGTCAAAAGTGTTGCCGGCGGCAAGAGAGGTAATAGGCGACCACGTCCCCGTGGCGGCAAAGTCGGCGGTCAGCACAAAATAGTACGGAGCGGGCGAAGCCGTCTGCCCCATTGCGGTGCGCACATTTATGCCGCTCACGGTGAGCGGGACATCCACCCCGCCGATCTCCTCGGTTTCCACCTTACCATCCTTATATCGGATACCCGATACGGTGGCCGTGCCGGTCAGCTCGAGTTGGTTAGCAATCTCCACCACAGTGCCGGTAAATCCCGCCGGCAAGGTATAAGCGTACGCCGCTTCGTTGTTGTATGTATCCGGGCTGTTGTTCAGCAAAAACACTGCCCCGAAGGTGCTCAGCACCATAGCGAATGTCGCAAAAAGGACAAAAAGGCTTCTTAAGTTCTTTTTTATCGGTTGTTTCACGGGGAAATCCCTCCATTACCTTATATGTTATTATGTCTTTGTTTTGTTTTTCTTATTTGTTGCCGGCTTTAGCCTTGTTTGTCATTAGAGTTGTTACGAAACCCTTTAATAAGGACAAATATGTCATTAGGTCCTTCGCTTTGCTCAGGATAAACTCCGCGAAGAATCTTGACCTTTCAACGCTTATACCGGCTTTAGCCTTGTTTGTCATTCTGAGCGAAGCGAAGAATCTTAATACATGGAGCGAAAACCATGATTTCTTATGTCAAATCAAGATTCTTCGCGGAGTTTATCCTGAGCAAAGCGAAGGACCTAATGACATGAGGTTTTCTCGTTTAAGAGGTTTCGTAACAAGTCTAAAAAGCACGGGACTAACGGCGTTATGCGGGGTCGCTAAAACAACCGCCGCCTGACGTCAGCTCATGCGGAAAATAATAGAAGAAAAAAAAGAGGCACAGCGGCTACCCCGGGTCCTTGCCAAAAGCGAGCAACTATTCCTCTTTACTCCTCCGTATACTTCCTTATACTATATAGTAGCAGACCGAAATTCCCTTGTCAATCGTTTTTTAAAGAATAATTAATTTTTTTGGGTATTTTGCATTTTTTTTGGCGCAAAATTGTCGTTTTTGTTGATATGTTGGTCGATATTTGCAAGTTTTTTGCCTATTTTTGCAAAAAATCTGTGATCGTGCTGTCGTACTCCTCCGTCTGATTGATGCGGACGTGAGAGTGGCGGCCGCGTGGGAAAAATCTCAATTCCTTATACTGCGACGGACAGGCGGCGAAAAGCTCCCGCCCCTTTGACGGCTTGACGTAAAAATCCTGCTCGCTCCAAATAAACAGGGCGGGGCAGTCCACGTTTTTGATATATTTAATCGGCGCCCACTTGAAAAGCCGCGCGCCCGTCCGCAAAAACAAATAAAATAGCACAAAGGGGACGAAGATAACCGGTTTTTTGCGCTCGATATGGTGGTTTTTGAACACCTGGTAATAGCTTGTGTACAGCCCGTCAAGCACTAATTTCTCGATTATCGCCCCCTTGCCCGCCTTTTTCAGCGCGCCGTAAGCGTAAATCGCCCCCGCCGCCCCTATGCAAATCCCGTGCAGCGCGAACGATTTGACGCCGTATTGCGTTTCAATCAGTTCAATCCACTTTACAAGGTCGCGGTGTTCCAAAACCCCCGCAGTGACGTATTTTCCGTCGCTTAACCCATGTGCCCGCGTATCTATCACCAAAATATTGTATCCGTTTTGCGCGTACACGTCCGCGAAATAATACGAATACAACAGCGATTCCGTCCGCCCCTGAATAATAACCGCGCACTTTTTATACCCGAAATCGACGTACTGCCCGTACAAATTCAGCCTGTCGCTGACGATTTTGAGGTCGCAAATTTTGTCCTTGTGCTTTTCCGCCCATGCGATGCCTCGCATAAACATTTTTTGGTGGTCTGTCGCGTTTTCCTCGCTCTGTGGCAGCGCGCCCTCGGAATACCCGCGATACCGCGGCTTTTTGGGATCGCGGTACATAGTTTTGACAAGGACGATATGCGGCACAAGGAAGAATATGAAAACCCCGCCCGCCACAGCTAAGACGGCGATACAAAAAGCGACCCGGACAAGGACGGTTTCCGCCAAGGTTAGTCCGGCAAATAACGCGCACAGCGCGGCGCCCTGTATTTCCACGCTAAATTCCCTCGATAACCTGCTTAATAACCTCGGTTTCGCGCGCCAAATCCGTAATAGGCGTGCCGTAATAATACGCCGCCAAAAGCCCCGGACCCACATTGATTCCGTCGGCGGGATAGATGTCCGACAAAATGATTTCCTTGGGCTTAATCTGTTCCTCAATCATTTTTGCCAAAATCGCTTGATGCTTTTCCCTCACCGTCTGCGCGACGATGATGATTTGGTTTTCGGGCTCTACAATCGTGCGTTTGATGTACTCGACGATCGCCTTGTACGCCTTGTCGTACCCCTTGACCTTGGCAAGCACCGTCACCATGCCGTCCGCGTTGAAGTCGCCCATGGGCTTGACGCCGACAAGGGTGCCCATAAAAGCCTTGGCGTGTGTAATCCTGCCTTTGCTCGCGACAAAAAATAAATCGTCCATCGCGCCCATCTGGTGAACCGTGCTTTTTACGCGGTCAAGCTCCGCGGCGTTTTCCTCTATGGTCAGCCCCTTGTCGCGCAGTTCGCAGGCTTTGATGACCAAAAGACCGAGACCCGACGAATATTTCAAGGAATCGACGACGATAACTTTCCTGTTGGGATACTTAGCTTCCAATGTTTTTTTCGCGTTGAGCATAAGGTTGTAGGACACGCTCAGCTTTGAGGAAATGCTCAAAATCAGGACGTCGCGCCCCGCCGCCAAAAAGGGTTCTAAGTATTCGACGGTTTCCTCCGCGCTGGCGGGGGCGGTTTTATACACCTTTTTGTTCGCCTTTAGGTGTGCGTAAAACTCGGTCTGGGGCATATAGCTCCAGTCGAGCGTGGTGGGCAGTTCTCTTTCCTCCTTGCCCGCGGGGACGGTCATGTGACCCTTAAGGTACCCGTCCACCCCAAAGCGTTTGCGCAAGTCCTCGCTGAGGTCGCACAGGACGTCGCCGATTACGGCGTAGTTTTTGTTGGTCATGGTTTATTACTCCTTTTATATGTATTTAATAATTTACAATTTACGATTTACAAATCAGAGTGGAAAGTGGAGAGTGGAGAGTGGAGTTAAGGTCGAATTTAAACACAAAATATTTTAGTATACTACGCAGGTCAATTTCTAAATAATAAATTTTATTGTAGCGCCAAACTTATCAAAATCCCAACCTTAATTCCACTCTCCACTCTCCAAACTCCACCCTAATCAAATACTATCCTGTTGGCAAAGTCAAAACAATTGTTTTCAACAATATTATACCCGCCCCGCCCAAGGCACTGCCGCGCATACGCTATGCTGTCCCCGACCGCTTTTTTGCGCCTTGCCTCGCCACTCTTTAATACCCGCACTTCGGGGATAGACCCGCCGCAAAACTCCTTTAATGAAACGGAATTAACAATCACCTTTTCGCTCAACGGATTGACCGCGCGGCCGAACTGGACGACCTCCTCCGCGCTCAAATACACGCCGTAATGGTGGTGCGTCCCCGCGTTAATCCGAATCATGTCGCCCGCCTTCGGGGCGATAAATTCGTAACGATTACTAAAATTCTGATACGTCCTTTTTTTCAAAAGATAATACAGACGCAAAAACCTTTGGTATATGTCCTCGTTAATTTCCTTTAATTTTTCCTTTGTCAGCTCCTCCTGCGGAATGTGGCTTAGGTCGATTGACTTGCCTATCATCACGCGGTTTTTCTTGAATAGCCCATAGCGGCAGTCCGAGGCGACGGGCACGATTTTAGCCCCGCTTTGCACGGCAAGCATAACGTAGCTGTACACAAAGTTTATGGGCTCGTACCCCTGACCCACCCGTCCTTCGGGGAAAATCAGCACCAGCTTATTCTTATTTAAAAGCCGCTTGCTTTTTTCAAAAAAATCGAAACTGTACGCCTCCCTGTCCACAAAAACGCCGCCCACCGCGCGGATTACCGTCTTGAAAAACCGCTTTCGCTCCTTAAAAAAGTCCGCTATGATAAAGTATATGCGGCGGAAAAAATATTTATAGGCAAGCGCGAGCGTTTCGACGGGGACGGGGGACTGGTGGTTGCAAATCAATATCGCTTTGCCCTTTATCCGCTTGTTCTCCTTTTTTTCGTCCTCGTAATAGATTTTTGTGCGCAGGAAAAGCACTTTAAAAAGGAAAATATAGGCGGTAATCAGCCCGAAATAGTACAAAATCCCCATTACAGCACCTCCGTCAGGTATTTGCATACGTCCGACACGGTGAAGGGCTGGTTTTGCTTTTCAAGGTTGATTTGCACGTTAAAGACGGAGGACAGCTCGCTTATTAGCATGAAATAATCGAGGCTTGTGCCGCCGAGGTCGAAAAAGAAGTTGGCGTTTTCGTCTATTTCGTCGGTAGTGTCCAACGCTTTTTGGAATAATGCTTTGACCACTGTGGTAAGGGAGTTGTCGCGTTGATTATCGCTTGTCTGTTCGCTGCTTGACAGGTCGCGGGCGGGGGTGAGCTTGACTTCGCCGTCCGAAACCCTTTTTTTAAGCAGGGCACGGCTGACCTTTACTGCATTTTCGCTTGATATTTTGTCGCGTGTAATATAAATTTCGTTTACCGACGCGCCGTTTGGGGTTTCAAGTAATTGCCGCTTTAACCTTTCAACCTCGTTTTGGATAACGACGGGGGGGAGAAGCTGTCCGTACTCTAACACCAAACACAGCCGCCCGCCGATTTCCAGTACGGAAAACTCGCTTGCGCTTTTGATTTTTAAGCCGCTTTCCACCGTGTCGGGGCTGATGTTTTCGCCGTTTTCGCCGATAAAAAGGTCGTTTTTCCTGCCCTTGACATAAAATTGCCCCCTTTGGACCTCAACGATGTCGTCGGTATAAATTCGGTCAAAGCCCGTTTCCTCGCGGTCGGGCAGAATGATTTTTTTGCAGACAGACGTGCCCGACACGGACAGCGTTTTATCGTCGCCGACTGTATATTTTACGCTGTCGAATGGTACGCCCACCGAACCCGACGAGCGGTGCTTGATTTTTTTGCGGAAGTCCACGCTTGTTATCGCAGTTTCGGTCGTGCCGTAGCCGTTAAACAGCGGATAACCGATACAGTTTATCACTTTTAACGCGTCGCCGTCAATAAACGCGCCGCCCGTAATCATAAAACGGACGCTGTCGCCGAAAGCCGCGCCGATTACCTCTTTAAAAAGCCGTTTTGACAGCCTTACGCCCAATCGCGGGGCGATATTTTGCAGGAAATACGCGGTTTTAAGTCCCCTGCCAAACTTTTTTTGCCGTTTTTGCGTTTGCCTTGTCACATTATTCATAATGCCCTTGTACAGGCGGTGGTACAGTATGGGCGGAGCGAAAATGTGCGTCACCCCATGGCGCTTGATGACGGCGCGGACGGTCTCCGGCGAGCGGTCGCGCAAAAAAACGATTGTCCGCCCAAAAAAGGCGAACCAAAAATACCCGACAACAATGCCGAAAATATGGAAAAAGGGCAGGATTGCGGCGATTTTTATATGACCGTCATAAGAATCCATCAGCCAGTTGTTGTTTTTGAGAATTTTTGTGGAATTTAGGATTTGATTTGAAACCGCCGCGCCGTCGTACACGCAGATTTTAGCGGTAAGGCCGGTCATCGAGGAGGAGAGGGCTATTTCGTCCCCCCACTCGCCCTGTATTTCGTCCGCGCTTTCGCAGGATACGTCGGGAATTATTACGTCAAAATTTTCGTATTTGTTCCCGTCCGTGCTGTTATCCGTCACAATTATTTTAACGTTAAGCCGCGCCAATAATTTGTTTTTTAAGGCGGTGGGATAATAAGAATTTACCAGATACGGCTTGTTGCCGCTTTGCAGAATCCCCCAAAGCGCGATTATAAATGCGGGGGAGTTATCCAAGTCAATTCCGATAAATTCACCCGTCCCCGCCGATTTTTCTTGCAAAAGCCGCGCAAAAGCGTTGATTTTCAGTCGCAAATCCCGATATAAAACCCTTTGAATTTCGTAATTACCGTCCAAAAACTCGTATGCCGCATGATTTTCGTGCGAAAACATCACGTTATAAAGGGCTTTAAACGTCTTATCCGAAAGGCTTAGGACGAGAAGGTCTTTCCGCGCCGTTTTTTTCAGGTTTTCCCGCATTAGTTCCTCTTTTGAGAGTGGAGAGTGAAGAGTGGAGAGTGGAGTTAAGGTTGGGTTTAAAATAGAAACAAGACCGCTTAAAATTCCCCTCTTGAGGGGTGGATGCCGAGCCAAAAAACATTGAAATGCTTCTTTGAATTACTTCGTTTTTTTGGCGAGAGCAGACGGGGTGGAAAGTCTGATGGGCACGAAATCCGCTTTTTATATACTTCTCAACATGACCTTTCCACCCCGCCCCTATCGAGGAAGCGTTCGTGGGCACCCCTCAAGAGGGGAACTTTCGCGTGCCCTCATTTCTCATAAAATCCGACCTTCATTGTGCATTGAGCATTGTGCATTGAGCATTGTTCACATCGCCCCTATTATGTAATCGAAATCGTCCTGCTTGCCGTCCATCATGGCGAAATCGATATCCTCAAACTGCGAAAAATGCGCCGCGACCACCTCTATTTCGTTTTCCTTGGCGGTTTGGCCGTGAAATACGACGACTGTGGCGATATCCTTCAAATTTTCGTCGGAAGCGACGTCCTTCAATAATTCCTCAAGATTCTCGTTAATAATAGTCCTATCTGCGGTAAATCCCACAAAAAACTTCTCCCCCGCCAAACTGACGGAGAGTATTTTCGCCCCGAAAAAGCGTTCCATTTCCAGCTCCGCAAAGGTTTTCAGCACCTTCTCCGCCCTGTCCGTATTAAGCATAAAGGATAGGAAAAAGTAGGTTTTCACCACGTCCTGGCTGTTTATTATGTGGATATTGGGGTATTTGTCGGGCGGATAAAGGGTGAGCGCGGCGTTATAAATATTTTCCGCGTTTGGCAGAAGAATTATTTTCTCGTTTATAAACTTATTGATAAAAAAATGGAAGCTGTCCTCGCCGATATGGTAGTTTTGCGGCACGGAAAACACGACGTCGCACCCTAATTCCTCAAGCAGCGAAATAATTCCGTCGCCGTGCGCGAAGGAAACGATGATATAGCCGTCGTGCGTGCGCTTTACGGGTTGGTTGATTTCCTGCTGGATAAACATATCGTCGATTTTTGTTTCGGCAAAGTCACCCAGTTTTGAAAAGCGGTCCAAAATATTTTGCGGCTCGTCGGTATGGATATGCACCTTTAGGGTTTCGCCGCTCACAGTCACAATCAAAGAATCGCCCTGATTTTTGAGTAAATTTACAAAATATTCGTCCGTTTTTGCTTTCCGCATTTTGAGCAAAAATTCGGTGCAATAGCGGTATGGCAGGGGGGTTTTGGCAAAGCTGCCGTTTCTTTGCGGGAAAAGACTCTCCGCTTCGTCCCCCGAATGGTCGTCGTACAGTCCCTTTTTTATCCCATCGAAAATAAGGTAAAACCCCGCCCCGCCGCTGTCCACGACATTGTTTTCGCGCAGTATATCCATCATGTCCGTAGTGCCGCGCACGGAGGAATAAATCTCGTCGGTATAAATATCGAAAAACTGCTTTAAGGTGACGTCCGCGCCAAGACGCGCCTTTGTTTTTTCCGCGCTTTCCCGCATAACGGTGAGCATTGTGCCCTCGGCGGGCTGCAAAACCGCCTTATACGCCGCCTTGTACGCGCTTATAAACGCGCCGCACAAGTCCGCCGCGTTTGCCTCTTTCAGACCCTTTGTATGCTCGTAAATTCCCAAAAAAAACTGCGACAAAATGGAGCCGGAGTTGCCGCGCGAGCCAAGCAGCATTCCCTGCACAAAGGACGACAAAACCGCGGAAAAAGAAGGGGAGGGGGTAATTTCGCCTATCCCCGTCTTAAACGTTTTGTTCATGTTTGTGCCCGTGTCGCCGTCGGACACCGGGTATACGTTGATATCATTTAGGTAATTGCTGCCCCTTGCAAGGTTTTCAAAGCCGCTGATAAGAAGGCGCCGCAGCAAATTACCGTCCATGGTTTTGCCGTTGTTTTTGTTGTTCATTATTTTTCCGTTGATTTAGTAGGGCGGGGTTTAGATGAGAGTGGAGAGTGGATTTGAGGACAAGTTTTTTTGTCATTCCTAACGCGTAGCGAAGGATCTTGAACAATGGAAAACCTAACGAATAAGATCCTTCGCTACGCGTTAGGAATGACAATATCGTGTCTTTTCCTTATAAAACCCAGACCTTAACTCCACACTCCACACTTATCAGTATCCGCCCACCGTCCTGTAATTTTCCGTTTTAATTACGGAATTTAAAAAATAAATCATTTTTTGGCGGTCGTGCGTCATCTCGCGGGGGTCGCAAAACTCGAGTAGCGTGACGTCCTGCGAGCCGAAGCACTCGGTCGACGGTATTTTTGTAAACGTGACGACAAGATTGTTCTTTATCGTATCGGCAAGCTGCTGTTCGCTGATAACCAAGTAAAACCCCTTAAAAATGGAGTTGAAGCGGTCAAAAAACACGTTTTCATAGACGTATTGCGAGAAACCCACCGCGAATTTAGTCGCCAACCTGAAATTTCCTACCATTTATTGCACCCCTTTGTTTTTAGTGTATGTATGTGTCTATATTACTATTTTATAATAATTTTGCGGAAAAGTCAAATATTTTTAATGCGCAATGCTCAATGCTCAATGCGCAATGTCGGTCAAATTTAAAAATGATCAATTTTTAATGCGTTGGTAAAGGATAATTTTAAAGTAATGTGCCTTGAATGGAACGTCTTGATACGCTCAAAAAAACGCGACCATAATTGAGCATTGAGCATTGAGCATTGCGCATTATCACTACGGCTTCTTCCTCAGCGGTCGTACAAACCAACACCACACCCCCATCCTTTTAAGGCGCATCGTGTCCTTTTTGCGGTGAAAATGCGAGCCGCTGTTATCGTTCAGGTATATCGTTTGTATTGGGCAGACGGTGATTTCCACCTTACGCTGATAGCAGCGGATAAGCACGTTTAATTCATATTCGTACCTTTTGCCCCTCAATCTTGCCACCCACGGCAGGATTTTGAGCGGGATACCGCGCAAGCCCGTCTGCGTGTCGGGCAGAGTCATGCCAAACCAGTAATTCAGAATTCTCGCCGAATCGTTATTGCCGCTTAAGCTTTCCTTCGGCGCGGTGTCGGTGTTTAAGGTACGCGAGCCCATAATCAGGCTGTGCGGCTTTTCTTTTAGTTCGTTTGCGACTTTGAATATGTCCTCCGGCGCGTGCTGGCCGTCCGAGTCCGCCGTGACTACCCCGTCGATATTTTTGAAGTTTTTCAGAACATATTTAAAGGCGGTTTTGAGAGCCTTACCCTTGCCCTTGTTCTTTTTGTGGGTCAAAAGCTTAACTCCCTTGTTTTGCGCCAAATTGTCAAAAATATGTAAATATTCGGCCTTGCTCCCGTCGTTGACGAGGACGATTTTGTCCGCCCCGCCTTCAATCAGGTTGTCTATCAATAGGGGGAGCTGCGGGCAGGGATTTAACGAGGGAATAACGATTACCTGATTCATGGCTTTTGTATTTCCTTTTGTGTTTCTTGGGATTATGTGGTAATATTATACATTATCCGCGTGTAAAAGTCAATCGGGTTAGTGCACAGCGTACAATGCACCGGCATTAGTTTCCCCAAAAACGCAGAGCACTCTCTAATTCAGTGGCGGAAATTTTTGTAAAAGTGATGGGTAAGGCGCCCGCAACGGAAATTATATGTTCGCCCTCCCGAATTGTCTTAACAGTACACCCCTCCGGTCCGGTAAAGCCACCCTCGCGTTCCTTGAGCGCGATGTCAAATAATCCATACTTGCCGCCAAACAGTTTGTAAACACTTTCAAATGCCGTCCAGTAACGAAAAAACCCTTCATTATCATTCGAAAATGGGATATTTAGCCGCTTATAAAGCTTCGGGGCGACGGGACGAATCAATTCCGCGTCTGTTCCCACGGGAAAGAGTGAAGTAGCGCACAAACTAAGCCCCTTGGTATGCGAAAGACTAAACTCAAACTTCCCCCCGATCCCTGATCGTTGCCCCTCTAACCGCGGTTTTGGGTCACGGATAATGTTAAGCGGTGGCCTTATCTCCGCTTTTGCCGCCGCGTAAGCAAGCAATAACCCCGCCCCAGCGATACCCTCTTCACTCCGCGCGGTCTTTTCTATCCGTTCCCGCCGCTCTTTCTCAAGCAGTTCGTAAAGAGATTGGGGCGGAATATCCGCCATGTAGTATAATGTAGTCATTTGGCCCCTTGACAATGCACAATGTTTAATGCACAATGAGGGAAATTTATATTAAAATTAACGAAATTGTACATTATGAGTTATCAAGCCTTTCGTACCGCACAATATGCGCGTGCCTGCCAATCCGGCGCTGCGACTTGTAAAATCCTATCATTTCTAACTTTTTTGCGTAAATTTCTTCGCTTAAGCAAGGGAGAGATGCCTTGATTTTTGCCAGTTTCTTTTTAGAATAATACCTGCCAAAACAACTTAATCTGTCCAAAGCCCCCAGTTTTTCGCATACCGCCGTTACGATTCGGTGAATCCTTTTGTGCTGTGGGTGCCCGTACTCTCCCCACCGATTGTGTGTCACGATTTTTTTCCAAGTCCTGTAGCCGACAATTTCACTTAGCTTCCGCGTTAATTTCCGTACGGTCTTTTTTCTCCACGGTGCATACCCGTCCCAGAACCCATACATTACGCCCGCATTCCCGCTAAACTCCATTACGCGCTCAAACTCGTGCGAGCGAATTTTGCTTTTGCAATTAGTAATGCATACCACAAACCACCCGCCTGTCAGCAGCTTCCCGCCGCCCCACAATGTTTCGTCGTCCGGGTGCGCGACTATCATCAGGCGGTCGCAATCCGCAAAATCCAAAGCCCCAGCCGCCACAACGGGCAAGCACTCTTGTGCGTTTCCCCCGCCTTTTTCGGTAGAAAAAAAGTTCATTGGTAAAAAACTTTCCTTGTCATAAAGTTTTGAGATGATTTTCTAACTATAAAACGAATACAAATCGGCATAAAACCCGCCCAACTCCATAAGCTGCCGGTGGTTGCCGCGCTCGGATATGCCGTTTGTGGTCAGTACTAAAATTTCGTCGCTGTGCTTGACGGTGGACAGCCTGTGTGCAACTATGATTGTGGTGCGCCCCCGCGACAGCTCCTCCAAAGCAGACTGGATTTGCATTTCGGTAATGTTGTCCAAAGAACTCGTCGCTTCGTCCAAAATCAAAATCGGCGGGTTTTTCAAAAACGCCCGCGCTATGGAGATGCGCTGTTTTTGTCCGCCCGACAGCTTTACGCCCCTCTCGCCCACCTGTGTGTCGTACCCGCTTGGCAGGGACAGCGCAAATTCATGTATGTTAGCTCTCGCCGCCGCCTCGTGTATTTCTCCGTCGGACGCCCCCGCGCTGCCATACGCTATATTATCCCTAATACTGCCCGCGAACAAAAACACCTCCTGCGCAACAATCCCGATGTTTTTGCGCAAGTCCTCCCGCCGCATCTGCCGAATGTCCACGCCGTCCACGGTAATCGCGCCGCCGTCAATCTCGTAAAAACGCGGGATAAGGTGGCAAAGTGTGGTTTTTCCGCCCCCGCTCGGCCCCACAAGGGCGATTGTCCGCCCCGCCTCGATGGATAAGGTCAGTTCCTTTATCACCTTGGTACTGCCCGGATTGTCCTTGCTTTTATACGAAAAGCTGACGTTGTCAAAACTTATGTCGCCGCGCAGCTTGCCTATTTCGACGGGATTTTCGGGTTCCGATTCGGGCGGTACCGCCAAAATTTCGACAAAGCGGGCAAACCCCGTCATGCCGTCCTGCACCTGCTCGACTAAGCCCACAAGAGTCTGTATCGCGCCTATCAAAACTCCCATAAACATCAAAAACATAGCATAGGCAGGGTCTTTGAACACTTGAAAATACAGTAGTAAACCGCCGCCGACTATGGAAACAAAGTACAAAAGGCGGTTGAAAAAAAGCATTCCGCTGTGAAATATAGCCATATTGCGAAAAGCGTCGATTCTCGCCTTTTTAAATTCGACGTTGGCAGTCTCAAACTTTTCAACCTCCAGTCCCGATGCGGTGTACGCTTTGGACACCCGTATTCCCGATATGGAGGACTCGATTTCCGCATTTATTATCGCGACCTTTTCGCGCGCTTTTTTAAATGCCTCGCGCCGTTTTTTGCGGCGGACTATCGCGAAGGTAATCATAAACGGCAAAACCGCCAAAAGGCAGAGCGCGAGTATCCAATTATAGACGAACATCACGGCAAACGCCCCGCATATTGTGATGACCGAAACAAAGGTCTCCTCGGGGACGTGGTGGGAAATCTCGCCGATTTCAAACAAATCGTTGACTATGCGGGACATTAACCAGCCCGTCTTGTTTTCGTCAAAGTAAGAAAAGGGTAGCGTTTCAAGGTGGCAAAAAAGGTCGGAACGCATATCCCCCTGTATGCGCACGCCCAAAATATGTCCGTAATAGCTGAGCAAAAAGCTTATACCCGCCATAAGGGCAAAGACGCTCAAAAGCACGCCGCCGCAAATCAAAAGTGCGGCGGGATTGCCCCTTAAGGACTCCATAATAAGGTTGACCGCGATAGGGGACGAAATAGACAACGCCGCCAAAAAAAAGGCGCAAGTTAGGTCAAACGCCAGTAGTTTTCTGTGCGGCTTGTAGTACAGTGTAAACTTCTTAATCATTTCGTTTGGATTATACTATCAAGGACGCGGCAAAGTCAACCGCGGGGGCGTCTTAAATGCACCCGTACCGTAAATATTTTAATATTGCTTTGCGTCGAGGGATATAACAAACGCCGATGAAGGTTATTTTGTTAAAAGCCGTGAAAACATATCATCGGAGGCAAATTTTATACAAAGTCAATTTTTTGGTTGACAAACGCGATCATTTTTGGTAACATACACATATAATAAAATAATATCTGAGCAGGCGAGCGATTTTTGCCGTATTTATAAGGCAAAAAGGCGCTGGGGCCGGGTCGTTGAGGCAGCAGGTTGAGACCTGTGGGACAGGAAAATCCCGCGGGTCTTTTTCATTAGACTTAATTGCTAACCTTCCGCGGCACGTCCGAGGGCGTCTGTTTGCCGCTATAAAAACTTGCTTAACGCGTACATAGCGCTGCTGCGCCCGCGTTTCGCAGCCTTTTACATCAATCAAATACCTATCCCTATATTCAACCACGTTAGGTTGGGAATCAAGTCTTATCTATAAAAAAACGAAGCTATAACGGAGCAATAATGGAAAAATTAACAGGTCTTACCTCACAAGAGGCAAAGCAAAAACAACTGACTTACGGAAAAAATGAATTAACAGCCGAAAAAAAAGGTTTTTTCAAGAAGGTTTTGGCTATTTTTGTCGAGCCGATGTTTATCCTGCTTTTAGCTGCGGCGACAATCTATTTTATCTTCGGCGAGATGGTCGATGGCACGGTCATGCTTATTTTCGTCGTCTTTATGATAAGTATCGAGGCCTTTCAGT
This sequence comes from Bacillota bacterium, assembly GCA_009783515.1. Taxonomy (GTDB): domain Bacteria; phylum Bacillota; class Clostridia; order Christensenellales; family Pumilibacteraceae; genus WRAF01. Next base: position 16,420 of record WRDI01000017.1, read on the forward strand.
CACGGAAGGCGGATAAAACACTAGCCGCCTTAAAAGACCTGTCTGCGCCCAATATCAAAGTAATCCGCGACGGCGAAGAAAAAATGATTTTAACCGCCGATTTGGTACCCGCAGACCTAATGCTTATCAGCGAGGGCGTAAGGGTGCCTGCCGACGGCTTTGTAGTGCGGGCAAACGACCTGTGCATGGACGAATCTTCGCTCACAGGAGAGACGGAAGGCGTGTGGAAGCGGGAACAGGACATTATTTTGAACGACCTTGGCGGCAACTTCCCCGGTACTGCACCCCACGGCGACGCTTCCGACGATTACTGGAAAAAGGACTACGTTTACGCGGGCACGTCCGTTTTGCAGGGTGGCGCGTATATACTGGTGGACAAAATCGGCGGGCAGACCGAGCATGGCAAAATTGGAAAGGACGTTGCGGAGGCAAAACCCAAACGCTCTCCCTTGCAAAAACAAACGGGAAATCTTATCAAGCTGTGTGCAGGTATCGCGGCGATATTATTTGCCTTAGTGGGCGTGATTACATACTTTAACATCTCCGATCACGCAACGGGTGAGCGGATTACCGAAAGCATTTTGTCCGGCATTGCTCTTGCAATGGCGATGATTCCAGAAGAATTTCCGGTTATTTTGACGGTTTTCCTGTCGATGGGAGCGTGGCGTTTAGCCAAAAAACAGGCGTTGGTGCGCAAAATGCCGGCGATAGAAACGCTGGGCGCGGTGTCCGTTCTGTGCGTGGACAAAACGGGGACGATTACGAAAAATCAAATGACCGTGGCAAAAGTGGTCAGTGGTCGGTGGTCAGATATTGTGCATAATGAAACGCGCCTTTTGAAAGTGATGGGTATGGCGTGCGAGGTTGACGCTTATGACCCCATGGAAAAGGCTATGCTCGCGTATTGCGAACAACAGGGGCTGATGAAGGAAGAGTTGTTTGCGGGCAGGCTTATCAAAGAATATCCTTTTACCAACGAATTGAAGGTAATGGGGCATGTCTGGCAAAACGATGACGAAATGATAGTTTGCGTCAAAGGCTCGCCCGAAAAGGTTTTAGAACTATGCAACCTTTCCGAAAGCCAAAAAATACAGGCGGGGATACGAATAACCGCGCTTTCGCAAGACGGCTTGCGCGTTATCGCCGTCGCCGAAGCGCTTTTGGGTGAGGATGAGGAAATCCCGTACGATATTTTAAGTTGCCGATTGAAATTACTCGGTTTCGTCGGGCTTTACGACCCTCCCCGCGACACGGTCGCAAAAGACATAGAGCAGTGTGTAAGGGCAAAAATACGCGTCGTTATGATTACGGGCGACAACGGAATCACCGCGTGCAGCATAGCAAGACAGGTCGGAATACAGGGTTGCGACGAGGTCGTCACGGGCAATCAACTAAGCGCGATGACTGACGACGAACTTAAAGAGTGCGTCAAAAGTGTCAATATTTTTTCGCGCGTACTGCCCGAACATAAAACGCGGGTTGTCAAAGCCTTCCAAAACAACGGCGAAATCGTGGCGATGACCGGCGACGGCGTAAACGATGCCCCCGCCCTAAAACACGCCGACATAGGTATAGCCATGGGTAAACGCGGCTCGGACGTATCACGCGAGGCGGCTGACATGATACTGACGGACGACAATTTTTCGACCATTGTAAACACGGTAAAGGACGGTCGCAGGATTTACCAAAACATAAAAAAGGCAGTGGGGTACGTTTTTACAATCCATATTCCCATCGCATTATCCGTTCTGCTTGCGCCTTTACTTGGTATTTCACCGGCTGACCTTATGCTTTTGCCCATTCAAATCATGCTTTTAGAATTGATGATAGACCCCACCTGCTCGATTGTACTCGAGCGCCAGCCGCCCGAAAAAGATATTATGAAGCAAAAGCCGCGCAATCCCAAGGAAAAACTGATTACCCCCCGCCTTATGATAAAATCCGTCACGCAGGGGCTTGCCATTTTCGCGGCGGCGTTTTTTAGCTATTATTTTATGTTGCAAGGCGGCGAAAGCGCGGAAAAAGCGCGCACGATGGCGGTCGCCGTACTGATTTTCGCCAACCTGTTCCTGGTTTTGGTAAACAGCTCACAAAAGGACTCGATTTTCAAAACGCTGAAAGCTTTGCGTAAAGATAGAGCCACATGGATAGCCAATGTCCTGACCTTAGCAATTCTGATAATAATCGTCTATACGCCGCTCAACACGTTTTTAAAGCTTTCTTTGCTGTCGGCGGCGCAATTTTTTATCGCTTTGGGGCTGGGCGCGATCTGTGTCTTATGGTACGAAATAGTAAAGTTCGCTAAAAGACTGAAAAAGAAAATTTAAGCCGCCGCAAAAAACAAAGTAAAAAAACACAATAAAAGTAAGAAAACACAATAAAAAAGCGTGTCAAAACATACGTTGTTTCGGCATGCTTTTTGTGCGCATTGCCGTCCGCTTAAGGCTGTACCAAAATCAAAGTTTGAGTGAACTTGAATGTTGTCCCTACAGGCAGGTTTGTCAGTTGCGTATCCGGTCTAAAATAAATGCCCGTAGCGTCAAAGCGGATAGGGAAGCTGTACACCGTATGTGCCGGCGTTTCGATCCAAAGCGTACCTATGGTCGTATCGCCTTGATAATATGTCAGAGGCGGATATTGCGCGCTTGTTATCAGATAATAGATATTTCCGTTGGTCAGAGTTTGCTGGTGGTCAAGCGCGCCTATTCCCCAAAAATTATAAGTGAAGCCCGCATAAATTACCCCAATCCCCAGCCCCGAAAGTGAAGGATTAAGCGACCAAATCTCGACCACATCCGACAGGTAAATAAAACTTTCAATAACGGATATTCTGTAGTTGATATCAATTATATCCTGCCGAAGGTTAGTTACCGCCTCTTCCAGCGCGGTAAGCCTGTTTTCTATATCTTCGCAGTCGCAAGAAGGCGGACAACAAAAACTCAATGTCGCGCGATTTTCGATTTTGGCCATAGTTCCCCCCTAATCAATACACAACGCACAATGGTCAATGCACAATTACATTGTCATATTTTATAATAAATTCGAGTATCATTGTGCGTTGTGCGTCGTTTCATCCTGCATTTAAACTCTTTCCACCCTTACGTCAAAGCAAATCTCTATTTCCGACTCGGGCGATATAAGCGGAATAAGGTACTCCAGCGTGTTGTTCTCATAGACGGGGGTTGTCGGCACTCCGTTTACGGTAAAGGTGCCCGCGATAAAAGTAAGCCGGTCGTCCAGCGCGTCCCTAAAAAGCGCGTCCTCGATTTCGCGCTCGCTCTCGTTTTCAATCAGGGTGCAAAATGTTAGTACGCCTCCAGGAAAGGTAAACTCGCAGCTTACTGTTTTTGTCAAAGTCAGATCTACGATTTCTACCTCCACCTCGTTGCTTTCGATGACGACCGTCTCTTCGCAGGCTTCGACGTCAAGCTGCGAAATGTTTTCAACAATGCTCATAAATTTTTCTCCTTTTGATTTTTTTGGCCCGCGCGCGTCTTTTCGTTAACGGTCTTTACGGGCTTTAAGTAATTTTCCCCTTTTTAGCGGCAGCACAGCAGCTTTATCAGGCAACATAGCCGGCAGCGAAGGCAGCTATCGCGGCAGCACGGGCGGCAGGCGGAGCGGATGCAGACGGTAACCGTGTTACTTTCCGCCGTTAAACACCCGCCGTTAGCCGTAAGCTGCGATTGATTTGTAATGCAAGGGTTAAGCATCCGTTTTTCCTCACTGCCATTATATGAGAATTTTTGCCGAGGGTGAGGAAGATTTTTGCGCGTATTTTATAAAGTTCAACCTCTTTACACAATAAATATTTGACTGCAAAAAGAGAAACGTATATAATATCATAGGTTACGGTTTGTACCGCAATTTTTACGGCGGAGGGGCAAATATGAGGATTAATAAACACCCTATACTTAATTTTGAGGAGGGCGAAACGGTAAGTTTTGTCTTTGGCGGACAGAGGTTTGAGGGGAAGGCGGGCGAGCCTATTGCCTGCGCTTTGCACGCTGCGGGGGTGAAGATTTTGGGGCACAGCCACGAGGGACGGCCGCGGGGACTATATTGCGCAATTGGGAACTGTTCATCCTGTCTTGCGACCGTAGATGGGATTTCTAACGTAAGGATTTGTGTTGAGAAATTGAGAGAGGGCATGGTTGTGGAAATGCAAGAGGGGAAGGGGCTTATTAGGATTTAATTTGTTTCGGTTGTTGTGACCGACTTTTCAGGTGTCCGTGGCTTTGTACTTTTTCGTACGCCGAAAAAGTACCAACCGGGGTCCCCAAAAAACATTGTATGTTTTTTGGGGTGGTAAATAGGCGCCGGGGACACTTGCGGCGGCACTTGCTACAAACAGTCCACTGGACTGTTTGCTTAACGCA
>WRDI01000018.1 GCA_009783515.1 Bacillota bacterium
CGGTCTTTCGGGTGTTGTTTTTGGACGAGGGCGGCGAGGCGCGCGCCATGGAAACCAACGTGGAATTTACCGATAAAATCGCCCACGACGGTATTGCCGGCAAGCCGCAGATCCTAAGCCGCGTTTTGGACACCGACATCATATCGCTTTCCGGAGACGAGATAAAGCTTGCGGCCATTATCGAGATGGATTTATTCGACAACGTTTCGACACGAGTCAAATTTTTGCGTTTCGGCGGCGAGGACGTTTTTTCACGCGAAGAGAAACTGGATTACAGCAAGCTGACCGCCCGAATAGGCGACGCTTTCACCCTTTCCGACGAGGCGCACGTGACGGGAAACAAGCTTTTGTTAGTCGAATCCGCGCTTGTGCTTTTTAACGTCAGTTCGGGGGCGGACAATGTCGCGGCGGACGGCGAAATAATCACCAATATTGTAACGGAAAGCGACGGGGAAATGAATAGTTATAGGTTGGTCACGCCTTTTTCGCACGAGGCTCCCGCCGAGGGGTCGCGGGGGGGAAACGAAGCTATTGCGACGGTAAGATTAAGGAGCGTAAAAGCGTCCTTTGCCGAAAGCGCGAACACGGAAGCGGGCGAGGGCGAAGCGGCAGTCAATCAGACAAATATTTTATACCTTAGTTTCGAGGCGGAGCTTACAGGATTCGTATACGGCGAAGATTCGGCGGCGTTTGTGTCCGACGCATTCAGCATTCAAAACGAATTGTCGCTTGTTGCAAGCGAGGCCGCGTTTGGCAGAAGCCGCAAACAACGGACGGTGACGGAAAGGGTCGAAGGCTCGGTGACGTTAAGTAGCGATATGCCCGTTGCGGACAGGATTTTGGCGATGGCGGGTAGCAGGCTATCGATAGCGAACAGTTACATACAGGACGAGCGGCTCACAATAGAAGGCACGGTGAACGCTGCCGTCATATATTTTTCGGCGGAAACGGGTACAAAAAATTCGGTGGATGTCGAGCTTCCTTTCTCAATCAGCACGTCCGAAGCGAGCGGTGGCGCGGTGGCGGCGGCATACGGCGAAGTATACGAAATCACGGCGCGGATAAGGCGGGCAACCGAAATCGACATAAGGGCGGAAATCGCGGTCACAGTCAATACTCTTGAGACGACAAAGGTAAGGCTGATAACCGAGCTTAACGTCGGGGAAATCTTTACTGTTCCGTCCGCCGCCATTTCCATGCACATAGCCCGCCCGCGTGAGGCGCTTTGGGACGTCGCAAAGGCGTTACGCACTACCCCCGAATTGATTTTGTTGCAAAATCCGGAGCTACAATTACCGCTACGGGGCGGGGAAAGGGTGATTATTTACCGGCATCTAAAAAAGTAGGGCGGGGGCTTGCTCACGCCGCCACAATAGACAAGGATTAATGCACAGTGCACAGCGCACAGTGAAAGTCAGATTTAAGATAATAATGCAACATCATGCTCCGATCTAGGCAGGTCGGAGTTTCTGTTATGCGCAGGAGGTTTGGTGAAAGGGGTTTATCATAAAATAAAATCCATCCTCTGATTACTGACCACTGACCACTAATCCTGTCGCCCACCGGAAAACCAAAAGCAAAACTCGTTAAGCTTAAATGAGACCTTCATTGTTGCGCTAAGGCGTTGTTTCATTGTATACTATAAAATCCTTTCTTTTCCCCAAAAATTATGTTATACTTACACAATGCAAACGGTAAAATTGCAAATCCGCGGTAAAATAAACCTGTCACTTAATATTTTGGACAGAAAAGACGGAATGCACCTGATTGACTCGGTCATGCAGTCCGTCAGTTTTGGCGACGTTTTGACTGTTTGCAGGCGGTCAGTTGACCATGTCAACATTACTTTTAGGGGTCGGGGGTCAGGGGTCAGGGGTCAGGAAAAGTCGGATATAAATACAAATTCGGACAACGAAAATTCCCCTCTCGAGTGGTTCCCCACGAAGACCCCTTGCTCGGGGGCGGAGTGGCTGAACTTGGGCGACAAAAATTCCCCTCCCTCGGAGGGATGCCCCACGAAGGCCTTTCTGATAAGGGGCGGGGTGGTTATCGACAAACACAACAACACTGTCCAAAAAACCGTCGACTACCTAAAAACCATTTTCCCCGACTTCGGCGCGGACATAACAATACAAAAGCAAATCCCTATCGCGGGGGGACTGGGCGGAAGCTCGGCGGACGCGGCGGGAACCCTTATTGCCCTCGACCGCCTATTCAACCTTGAAAAACGCGGACTTGATTTAAACAAAGCGGCGGCGGCAATAGGCAGCGACGTCAGTTTTATGATGCGCGGCGGCTGTGCGAGGGTGGGTGGTATCGGCGAAAAAATCACTCCTATCGCTAACAATCTGCCGCTTTTTATGGTTGTCGCCCATGCAAACGCGCAGGTAAGCAGCCGTGACGCCTACGCCCGATTCGATACCCTCTACCCTACCCTGTCCCGCTCCCCCGTCGACAATGACGAATTAGTAAATCTTCTCAACAAAGGCGACATAAACGCCTTAAAACACTTCGCAAATGCGTTAGAGCCCGCATCAGAAGCCCTTTGCGGCGGCATTTTAAACGTCAAAGCCGCCCTGCTTAACGCGGGGGCACTGACCGCAACAATGACGGGCAGCGGCGGGTGCGTGGTCGGTTTTTTCGAAAATCAAGCGAAAGCAGACGTGGCCGCAGAAAAATTAAAGCAACAAAACCTTTGGGCGATAAGCTGTTATTCGACAAATAGCGGCGTATCGTTTTTATAAATATACGTTTAATAAGAAAAAAACCGTAAACAATTCTCCGTATAGTCAATGAACTATGGCAGAATGGCACTTTTTGAATGCCCCAAAGGTGCCTCCGGGGTCCCCAAAAATCAAGATTTTTGGGTGGGAGCGACTTGCTTTTGAAAAAAGTAAGCAAAGGGGCTGCGTGTGGCTTTGAACTGTTCAACATTATCGGAGGATTTTTTTATGCGTCTTAAAAAAACATACAAAAAAATACCGTTTATCCTTTCCTTTATTATGCTTTTTGGCATATTTTTGTGCGCTTGCGGAAACAATAACCAAGGCGAAAGTCAGCTTTTGCGCCTCCATATCCGCGCCCAAAGTAATAGTGCGGCGGATCAGGCGGTTAAGCTGAAGGTGCGGGACAGCGTGGTTTTATACCTCGAATCCGAGTTAAAGGACGTGCGCGACTTTGAAACCGCCAAAAAGGAAATCGATAAACGCAAAGGACAAATCAAGCAGCTTGCCGACAAGGTTTTGAACGAAAACGGCTTTACTTACCGGTCAACGGTGACGCTCAGCAACGAATTTTTCCCTACGCGTATGTACGAGGATTTGGTGGTGGAAAGCGGCTATTACGACGCTTTGATTATCCTGCTTGGCGAAGGCAACGGCGACAATTGGTGGTGTGTAATTTACCCGCCGCTTTGTTACGTCGAAGCTGAGTTTGGCGGAGATTTTAGGTATAAATCCAAAATAAAGGAACTAATAGACAAGTATTTCGGCTAATTCCTTATTTTTTGCAATTCCCCTGACCTTTCGTCAAATATGATGGAGGGTTTTTTATTTATCCATGAAGACTAAACGCATTGTAATAATCCTTTTCACCCTGATGGTCGCCGTCGCCTTTTCTTTCCCCATGACTATAAGCGCGGAGGCAAAAAACATCACCAAGGGCGACACGACTGCCAACATCAAAGCCGTACAAACCCGCCTTAAGACTTTGGGGTATTATACGGCGACGGCGGACGGGATATGGGGACCCAAAACATTGGCGGCGGTCAAAAGTTTTCAAAAAGCCAAGGGGCTGACGGCGGACGGAGTGGTCGGCCCAAAAACCGAGCAAGCTTTGGGTATAACCCTCAGTTCGAGTACAAGCACAAGCGGCGGCGCGGGCGGTCTCTCCAGCAGCGACATGAACCTTTTGGCGCGATGTATATATGGCGAGGCGCGCGGAGAGCCGTACCTTGGGCAGGTGGCGGTGGCAGCGGTGATACTCAACCGTGTCAAATCCTCGCTTTTTCCCAACTCGATTTCGGGGGTGATATACCAAAAATGGGCGTTCACTTGCGTGGCGGACGGGCAAATCAACCTTTCACCCAACCAATCCGCCCTAAACGCGGCGCGGGACGCCCTCAACGGCTGGGACCCTACCAACGGCTGTTTGTACTATTACAATGCGGCGACGGCGACCTCAAAGTGGATTTGGTCGTTAAAGGTTGAACTGAAGATTGGCAAGCATAGCTTTGCGCGGGCTTAATTTGAAAGGACATTCATCGGCGGATACGGGCTGTGTGCGCCCCGCCTCTCTGAGGCTTGCTTAACGCAAATCTTGCGGATCGCAAGCGATTTGTCGGCTCGGTTCCGGACGGCTTCCAAGGTACGCCACCGTCGCCACCCTCACGCCTACTGCCTGCCCGCGCCGCAACTATTCTTTCAGAAACCTTGTGATTAAGGAGGTTATAATTAAAACAATGAAAAACGTAAGATACAAAAAATCAACCGCGGGAATTATCGCCGCAACCCTCGCATTTGCCGTGCTTATTTCCGCTTTTGCGACGGGAATCTTCTTGCTTGACCGCGAAAATCGCGCAAATCGCCTTGCTATCGAAAACATTTATCAGCAAAACATCTACCAAATGAGCGAAAGCGTGGGCAACATCGAGGTCAATATGTCCAAGCTGATGATAAGCGGAGAAGCGGCCGAAACCGCCGTCCTCTTAAACGACACCTATCACCACGCGCAAATGGCGATTACTTCGCTTAATATTCTGCCCGTAAATCAGGAGGACAGGGCGGAGTGCGAAAAGTTTTTAAATCAGCTTGGGGATTGGTGCCTGACCCAAAGCAAGAAGCTCTTAAGAGACGACAGCGACGAGGGCGGACAGACCATGGTAGCTAACGCCTCCGCCACTTTTGTGGGCGGGGAGGTCGACGGGGATTTGGACATCGACTTTGGCGAAGAAAACACGCAGAAAGACAATAAAAGCAGTAAAACGGTGGAAAAATCAAGTGAAAAAGCCAGAAACGACAAATCAGGCGAAAAATCTGGCAACCCGCGCGCAAACGGCGCGGCGGACAAAGGCGCGGCGCAAAGCGACGACGAAAAAGACACATGGCAGAGCGACCGCAAAAATCTTGAGGACTTTGACGAGCAGGCGGAGGAATTATACGTCCGCGCCAGGCGGCTGTCCCAGCGCACCCGCGAGGCGGCGCACCGTTTCAAAAACGGCTATAAGGTCATCAACAATCTCGCCGACGGGCTGATGGTGAATTTCGACATCGCGGACAAAACCCACAAAAATGACGCCGATACCCCGAAACTCATTTACGACGGCCCTTTTTCGGACAACCGCTCCGCCGCAAGATTTAAGGAATTGGACAATAAAGAAGAAATTACCGCCGCGGAAGCCATAAAAAAGGCGGAAAAGATATTCGAGGATTTCAACCTGCGTAACGTTTATAAAATCGGTGAAACCACCGAGCCCGCCGCTTACGCCCTGTACGGCAAATCCGATTTAGGCGATATGTACGTCAATATTTCGCAAAAAGGCGGGTTGGTGCTTCTCGCGTCCGCGCCCTGCGAACAAGCGCACAAAAAGATACGCCACGGCGAGGACGAGTGCAAGCAGCAAGCGATAAAATACGCCGAAATGTGCGGTTTTCACAAGCTTTCGCCCGTGTGGTACGCCGAAAGCGGCGGCTACGCGATAATCAATCTCACCCCTATCGTAAACGACGTAGTAATTTACCCCGACCTTGTCAAAGTGAAAATCTGCCAGACCACAGGCGACTTTAACGGCATCGAAACGCGGGGGTACTGCACTTGCCACCATAAGCGCAACTTAACCCCAAAATTAAGCGAGATGGAAGCGCAAAAGGCCGTCAACCCCAAATTGACCATCAATAACCGCCGCCTTGCCGTTATCCCCAAGGACATGAAAGAGGTTTTGTGCTACGAATTCGCCGCCCGGTTCAAGGGGCTTGATTACTTCGTTTATATCGACGCCTCAACGGGCAAGCAGGCGGACATTATGCGTGTGGTTGACGAGGAGCAAGGAAAGCTGGTGATGTAGCGCACAATGCTCAATGCTCAATTACGTTGTCAAATTTTATTCCCCTCCCTCGGAGGGGTGCCCCACGAGCGCTTCCTTGACAAGGGGCGGGGTGGTTAAATCTGACTTTCATTAAGCATTAAAATCTGACCTTCATTGAGCATTGTGCATTGTGCATTGTGCATTGAGCATTGAGTATTGAGCATTGAAAAAAACCGCGTCGTTTGAACGCGGTTTTTTGCTCTTACTTCCCTATCATCGCCATAACCGCCGCCTTGGATTTTAATCCCGCCATGCGCTCGACAGGCTTGCCGCCCTTAAAAAAGATAAGCACGGGGATGCTGATAACACCCAATTTTGCCGCTATCTCCGGGCTTTGGTCGATGTCGACCTCGCAAATCTTGACCGCGGATTGCTCCGCGTCAAGCTCTTTCACAAGCTTTGCGACCTGCTTACAGGGGCCGCACCACGGCGCCCCAAAATCAATCAGGACGGGCTTGTCCGAACTAACGACCTCGGCGTCATAATTATCTTTGGTTATATGAATCACGGCGTTTCGCCTCCTCTATTATCTAAACCTTTGCCGATCACTGACCACTTATCACGCGGGCGGCTTATAGTTGGCGACCCTGTTTATCGCGCCGTTGACAATCGTTTTCATAGCGTTCACGTTTGCCATCGTGCCGACGTTAAACGACGCGACGGAAGCGGTCCAAACGGGATTACTGCTGTTGTAAAGATAGCCCCATTTATCGACCATATAGTTGGCGGGTACAAAACCCGTGTTCCAAACGCCGGTACTGACATTGCGGTTCTTGTCATACACCGCAAGGAATTTGTAATTGTTGCTCTGCATAAAGCTTGATATATTGGCTGGGGTTTCAGACGCAGAATCATATATGTTGACGGCAAGAATTTCAAACTTATCGCTCATCTCATTGTACACATCTCTAAAGTGAGGCATTTCAGCTTTGCAGGGACCGCACCATGTCGCCCAAAAGCTTATAAATACCGGCTTTTTGCCGTAATAATCCGAAAGCTTGACCGCCGTGCCGTCCAGCTTATACACGGTGAAATCCGGAGCCTCTTTCAATCTGGCATATCCGCCCACTCCTTCCCCATATCCGTCCGGTTTTTTGGGAGCATCGATGGTCACGCTGAACACCGCTGTCTTTCCCTCGTATTTGACCGTAATGCTTTTGACGCCGACCGACGCAAAAGGGTTATAATCAAAGGTTACGCCCGCCGTAGTCATCGCTATTTTTTGCGACGGCCCTTTGTCATAAACCAGGTTAAGCTCGCCTCCCTCGGGATCAAGCGAATCGCCCACTTCGTAAAGCGTCTTTGTTGGGGTTTTAGACACGGTAATCAAAACCAAAGTGACCACATCTTCCGAAACCAATACGGTAAAGGTGCCCTCGAAGTCCTTGTATTCCACCCAGACGGTTTTTACGCCCGGGGTGGAAAAGTCCTCATGGCTGATGTCTAAGCCCACCACTCCCCATTCAAGGGCGATATCCCTTTTGGTGTAGTCGTCATAATCAAGGGTGATTTTGCCGCCGCTAAGGTTAAGCGTCTCGCCCACAATGTACGATATTTTTTCGGGAGACGTAACGGTCATCGAAATCGGCTTGGGCTGGGGCGGTTGCTCAGGCGTGCAGGATCCCGCCGAAAACGTGAATATTGCCGTCATCATCATGACCGCGGCAAAAAGCAATGTCAATTTTTTCATAGTTTTTTCTCCTTTTTTAAAAAGCTTTCTTTAAAAACGGTACGTAATCGCTTTTGATTCGGGACGGCTGCGTACGCGCTTAAGACTAAGATTGATTGCGGCTATTTGTTATCAGGCTTGCGGACATCGGCGTTACAACGCGACAGAGCGACGTCAGGGTCGTCAACAGGCACGGCGGCATCGGGATTCTCGGGCGCTGTTGTAACGTCGGAGCTATCGGCTTGCAGGGCTGCGCGTACTTTCCTGCGTTCTCTTCTCCCGTATACCGCCGTCCCCAAGAGGTGAAACAGTCCCGGAATAAGAGTAAAGGTAACGATACCCGCGCCTACCGCTATCATAATAACCGAGGCTCTCCGGTTTCCGCCCTCGGCGCCCGATTTGTACGCGGGTATGCTCAAAAGCAGCGAAAACGCGACGAATATCGCAAGACCCAGCCAAACAAAATTAATGTACTGCTGCATATTGGCCCACGACGTTATCTTTTGCGTAAACCCCATAGCGACCAAAAAACCGACAATCACCAAAAGCCCGCCGGAGGCGTAGTTTATGATTCCGTAATTCCTCGTTATGAACGAAAGCACAAACCTTAACAAATCCATCAGCATAGCAAACGCGATAAACAAAACGGAAAGGGTAGCGGTGAATATAAGTCCGATGAATATTCCCTTAAGGACAAAAAAGTTCGCCGCGTTGAACACGGGTAACAAAGCCGTCGATAAGTAGCCTATGCCGCAAGCCCCCATCGAAAGAGAAAAAATAAGCCCTAAGACAAACGCGTTGAATAAACCGAGGTTTTCTGTTTTGGTTTTTACGCTGATGCCTCTTTCTAAAAAAGGCAAATGCAAGTAGCCCATAAATTTTAGGCCGAATAAAACCAACAAGGTGCCGCAGACGGCAAAAATCTCTGTTTGATACCGTGTAATTTGTACGGTCAAATAAAAGCTTGCAAAAGAAAAAGCCGTAAAAATGACAAGAAAAACTATCGCGATCCCGACGCAAAACGCAAGCGCGTTGAATAGCGTTCGTAACGGGTTTGACTTCCCTGCGGCGAAATACGTGACGTACATAGGAAGAAGCGGAAGCACGCAGGGCGATATAAACATAAGCAAGGCGGTCACAACCGCTGTTACGTAATCCATAATGAATTTCCTTTTGAAGGCACGCAAAAACTCTTCACCAGTATAGACGCGCACCCGTATATATTTTATAATAAAACCAAACCTTTTTAGGTGTTTGTGTTGTGTTGTTTGAAGTAAACCTTTGAGAAAAGAGCCGAAACGCCCTGTCTCGCACCCAAAAACAGGTCAAAACGTAGCGCAAAAAGGCTGAGACGCGGCAAAATAAAATAACAGCCGCCACCGAATAAGACGAAAGGCGCGCCACAGCATACTACACCCGGCAAAGTCTTATTTAGTTTTACGACATAAAAATTCCCTCGCAACTCTAAAAACTGTTTACTTAAACAACAAAAAAATGGTATCATTGTATACTGTTAATTCTAATCCAAAAATTGGAGCGTTCACATGCAGAACAAAAAATCAGTCAAGCAAAAGCAGGGCGTTAAATCGCAGGCAATAGGCTGGGTGCTGGTAGTCGCCGCGGGGGTGGTGCAGGCGCTGGGGCTGTACATATTCGTGCTACCAAACAACTTCTCTCCCGGCGGCGTGACGGGCATCGCCACGGCAATATTTTTTGTGACCGGCCTTAATACGGGTTATTTTATCATAGCCTTCAACGTGCCGCTTTTAATCGCCGCGTGGTTTATCCTTAAACGGGACTTTGTAATCAAAACCGCCGTGTCGATTTTGCTTGCGTCTGCGCTGCTCATCGTCCTGCCGTATTTTAATATTTATCAGTACAAAACCGACCAACCGCTTTTGGCGGCGGTGGCAAGCGGCGTTATCGGCGGCGCAGTCATAGGCGTGCTGTTCCGCGTGGGAGGCAGCAACGGCGGCAGCGAGATTATGGGGAGGTTTATTCAGCGCAAATTCCCGCAATACAACGTGTCGTGGTTTATTTTCGGGTTGGATGTCGCTGTCGTCGTGGGCACGGCGTTTGTAATATTAGGCGTTGACGAAACGATAAACCCTTTGGACGTAATTTTGCTGTCGATAATCAAGCTATTTTTGACGTCGATGGTAAGCTCGACGCTGATGCAGGGCTTCAACAGCGCGATTAAGTTTGAGATTATCACCGAGCACGCGGAGGAATTAGCCCACGAAATTTTGGAGGAACTTAGCAGAGGCGTCACGGTGGTCAGCGCGCGCGGCGGCTATACGGGCGCAAGCAAGAGCGTGCTTTTGTGCGTGGTGCGAAAAAGGCAGTTGGGACCGTTCCAGAAGATTTTGAAAAAATACCCTGACACCTTTGCCTACATCACCAACGCCAAAGAGGTGTACGGCCGGGGGTTTTCACTACCGAATAACGCTACGACCATGGCGAGGGAGGAGGCGGAAACGAAAGAAGTTAGCAAAGGCGACGAAAAACAATTGTAGGGGCGACCACCGGTCGTCCGCTCATTTCACACCAACCGCTACGCATCTTTTATTATTCGGGCGACCACTGGTCGCCTCTACGAAACGATTATTGACGTAACCTCTCCAAACTCTCTTTTATCCGTTTTATCACCCTCTCCTTCCCCAATAACCGCGCCATCTCGCCCGCGCCGCCCGGGGTGTTTGCTGCGCCCGTTATCGCAATACGGAAAATCCACAAAACCTGCCCTTTTTTGTACCCTTTTTGCGCGGCATACTGTTCCAAACCCTGATGCAAATTCTCAAAATCATCGCACAACGATAACAAATCGGGCAGCATGGTTCTTGCCAAAGCCTCGTCCGTTTTCCATTTCTCATTCCTAAACAAAGCCAAGTCATACCCGTCAAACAAAGTCAAAAACTCGGTCAGCTGCCCAATATCGCCGAAAACCTCCGTGCGCCCCTGCAAAAGCGACGCCAAATATTCTAAGTCGTACCCTTTTAGGTATGGAAGCCTATCAAAAAATTTCACAGCGTACTTATAATACGCCTCCGCGCTCATTTCCTTGACGTACAGCGAGTTGATATACCGCATTTTCATCTCGTCAAAAATGGACGGCGAGCGGCTTATCCCCGATATTTCAAACCTTTGCAGCATATCCGCCATGCTCAGCTTTTCCGTATTGTCCTTGGGATTCCAGCCTAACAGCGCGATATAATTGACTATCGCCTCGCTTAAAAAGCCCTTCTCGATAAAATCCTCAAAAGAAGCCGCGCCGTGGCGTTTGGACAGCTTTTGCGCCGCGTCCCTCATTATGGGCTGCAAATGGATATATTTCGGCCGTTCCCAGCCCATGCAGTCGTAAATATGATTATACTTTGGCGTGGAGGACAAATATTCTATCCCCCGCATAACGTAATTTATTTGCATAAGGTGGTCGTCCACGACGTTAGCGAAGTTATACGTCGGCATTCCGTCCGATTTTATCAGTACGTTGTCCTCTAATTCCTTAAAATCGACTCGGATGCCGCCGAACACCATGTCCGTGTATAGCGTTTCGCCGCTCGCCGGCATATTTTGGCGGATAACGTACGACTCTCCCGCCGCCACCCGTTTTTCGGCTTCCTCTTTGGATAGGGAAAGGCAGCGCTTGTCGTATTTGTCCGCGCCGTCTTTATGGAGCTGTTCCAAACGCGCCTTGTCGCAAAAGCAGTAATACGCGCCGCCCCTTTCAATTAGTTGTTTGGCGTATATCGCGTAAATTTCCTTGCGCTCGGATTGAATATAAGGACCATATTCTCCACCGACGTCGGGTCCCTCGTCGTAAAAAAGCCCCGCCGCTTTCAGCGCAACCAAAATTTTATCCGTCGCGTCCCCGACAAGCCGTTCCTGGTCCGTGTCCTCTATCCGTAAAATAAACCTCCCGCCGTTTTTTTTAGCGAAAAGATAGGCGTAAAGGGCGGTTCTCAATCCCCCTATATGAAGATACCCCGTGGGCGAGGGGGCGAAGCGCGTGCGTACCATGTTTTCCTCCGATTTATTTTAGTTCGGTCGTAAAAAAATAATTTTTTTACGATTTTCGTAATTATACAAAAAAACTCCGCAAAACGCAAGCAAACACGTGTTATTTGCGCAAATGTATCCGCATTACCCAAAAGGATAATAGCGCTTGGTCTCTTGACTCTTGCTGAAAAATATGGTATTATATTCGATAGACGGGCAATAAGACCATGACAGGGGGCGTCCGCCAAACAGTTTATAATACCAACCTAACCGAACATGAACCAAATTTTTGAGGGAAAAATGTCAAAAAACCAAAAAGATATTATTTTAAACGATCTTAAGGAACTTATCGCGATAAAAAGCGTACTTTCCGATCCACAAGACGCCGCGCCTTTTGGGCCGGGTTGCAAAAGCGCGCTTGACTGGTTTTTGGACAAAGCAAACTCCTACGGTTTGGCGACCGGTCAAAGCGAGGGATACTGCGGCTGGGCGGAGTACGGCGAGGGGACGGAATGCGTCGCCGCGCTGTGCCACCTTGACATAGTGCCCGCGGGCGAGGACTGGGCGACCAACCCTTTCAAACTGACAATCCGTGACAGCAAGTTGCTTGGCCGCGGCGTGACCGACGACAAGGGCTCGGCCGTCATGTGCCTGCACGCGCTAAAAGACATAAAGGAGCGCGGATTACCCCTTAAACGCCGTATACGCGTAATTGTGGGGCTGAACGAGGAAAACGGCTCTAAGTGTATGCTGCATTACGTGGAGCATTGCGAGATTCCCGCCGCAAGCTTTGTACCCGACGCGGATTTCCCGCTCATCAACAGCGAAAAGGGCATTTTGCACCTAAAAGCGCGTGTCCCCTTGGACAAATTTTTCAAGGACAATATTGCCAGCATCGGCGGCGGGGAGAGCTTTAATGTCATTCCCGACCGCGCAAGCATAAGTATTTTCGCGGACAGTCCGTTTGGACAAAAACTAAAGGCGATATGCGGCAATAAAATAGCGGAGTGCGTATTCACAAATTCCGAAATTGTAGGGGCGATTTTGGCGGGCGGTCATCGTATCGAGGATTATACCATAAGGGATGGCGGCGAATTGATTACAATAGAGGCACGCGGCAAAAGCGGTCACGCCATGGCTCCGCACAAGGCGGACAATGCGGTATGGAAGCTATTTTCCTTCTTAAACGGGCCTGCCGGAGATTCCCCGCTTGTCGAAAACTTATGCGCGTATTTTTGCACCGTTAAATCTGCGGAAAAACTGGGAATTTATAAGTCGGACGAGGAAAGCGGCGACACCACGATAAGCATGGGCGTAATTGAGGTGGACGACAAAACGCTTAGCTTTTCCTTGGATATTCGCCTTAACATCACCAACAACCACGAGGACGTGAAAAAGAAGATTTTAGCCGCCCTGCCCGCAAGAAGCAAGTTAGAGGACGTGAGGTTCTCGCCCAATTTATTTGTGAGCAAAAACAGCCGCCTTATCACTACATTATTGGGCGTATACAAGGACGTGACGGGATTGGATGTGTACTGCCACAGGAGCGGCGGGGGGACGTATGCGCGGACAATTCCCAATGCCGTAGCTTTCGGGCCCACTTTCCCCGGAGTGGTCACAAACATACATAAACCGAACGAATGTATGCCTTTGGAGGACTTTTTTGCGGCGGCAGAGGTGTATAAGGAAGCGTTTATACGGTTGGCAAACGGGTAAAATAATGCGCGATGCTTAATGCTCAATAAAGGATATATTTAATTAATGAATTTGACTATCATTGCGCATTAAGCATTGAGCATTGAACACTAAATAATAACGGCTTTTTGTACAGATACTACAAAAAACAATAAATAAAAATGCTAAAGGAGCGTAAAAATGGCTATAGAGCTTAACGAAAACAATTTTAACACCGAAACAGCCGAAGGCAGGGTTTTAGTGGACTTTTGGGCGGTATGGTGCGGCCCGTGCAGGGCGCAGGCACCGATTTTGGACAAACTCGACCATACTAAGGTCAAAGTATGCAAGGTCAATGTGGACGATTACCCCGCCCTTGCGCAAAGGTTTGGGGTCGTCAGCATCCCCACCCTTGTCGTATTTGAAAACGGGAAATTGGTAAAAAAGGCGGCGGGACTGCACAGCTTAGAGCAGCTTAACGCGCTGATTGGGATTTAGGGACCGGGGGCTGGTGACAGTGGTTAGTCAGCGGTTTTTGTGTGCGTGTGAATATAATGCTGTCATCCTGAGCGAAGCGAAGGATCTTTGAACGACGGATCTCATTAGAGGAAACCGCAATGTACTATGTATACATTCTGACAAACTGGAACAACAAGGTATTGTACATCGGTATGACGAACGATCTTGAACGCAGAATGTACGAACACAAGAATAAGCTTGTGGACGGCTTTACAAAAAAATACAATGTGAATAAGTTAGTCTATTTTGACAGTTCAGCGAATGTCAATGACGCGATACAGTGGGAAAAACAACTGAAAGGCCGGCTTAGAAAACGAAAAGACGATTTGGTGGCGTCTGTCAACCCAAAATGGGAGGACTTATCCGAGGGTTGGAATAAGTGAGCTTCTTCAAGATCCTTCGCTTCGCGTTAGGAATGGCATAAAAACCAACGGCACATAACTCAAAAACTATTCGAGGAGCCAAAAACCTTAGAAACACTACATAAAAAACGCCGTGACGTATTGCCACGGCGTTTTTTTTGTGTAAATTTTTGTTTTTTGCAGGTTCGCGTTTTAGATGTTCAGAACCCGTAGAATCCTGCCTTTGAGGATCATGAAAATTAGGTCGAGAAGCCAAACGATGTTCCAACCGAAAATGAAACGGAGAATTCCAGCAATGATTTTGCCTTCAAAAATCCTCGTGAGTGCTCCGCATATCCACGATGTCGGCAGGATAATCGCCAAAATAATGCTGACGATGCGTCCTAACCCGAAATAGTCTTTGCCCTTTTTTGCCATAAAAAATGTACCTCCTAAAAATTTTTATTTGGAATTATCCGTATTGTAACACAAAGAAAACATAAAAGCAAGCGCTTTGAGAGGGGGTTTTTAAAAAAAGGACAAGGATTTTTAGGGGTAGGGGTCAGGGATCAGTGAAAGGCCCTTTTAAAAAAATGTCATTTCTAATGCGAAGCGAAGAATCTCAACTGCTTGAAAAAGGAACAGATCCTTCGCTTCGCTCAGGATGACACTGAAAATTAAGGATGACATTATTGATTAGCTTTCACCAAGCGCCACGCACCAAGCGTTGTGCATTAATTTTCCTGCTCCTCTCCTCAGCCTTCCCCATCGTCCCCATTCTCCAAGGGCTGCGCAATGGCCACGCACACCACGCTGCCCTCGCCGCGCATTTTCATAATCCTGACCCCTTGGGTGTCGCGGCCGATACGGGGGATTTCGCCGCTGCGCATACGGATAATCGTGCCGTTGTCGGCGATAACCATCACGTCCTCGCCTTTCTTGACTTGTTTCAAATTGACAAGCGGCCCTGTCTTCTCATTAAATATGCCCGCCTTAATGCCCTTGCCCGCCCTCGACTGAATCCTATAATCATTTATATCACTTCTTTTCCCGTACCCGTTAGCCGACACGGTAAGCGCCTCGCAGCCCGGCTTGACGACCACCATGTCCACAACCTCGTCGCCCGTCTTGGATAGGCGTATACTCTTGACCCCCTGCGCCGTGCGGCCCATAACGCGCACGTCTTCCTCCGAAAAACGAATACACTTGCCAAGCGACGACGCCAAAATAATCTCGTCCCGCCCGTTTGTCAGCTGTACGGAAATCAGCTCGTCGCCTTCCAATAGGCTTATCGCGATTTTCCCGCCCTTCCTTATCGAACTAAATTCGCTTAAAGCGGTTTTCTTGACCAACCCCATCTTTGTCGCCATCATCAAGTACCCGTCCTGGTCCTCCTCCAAGGGTATAATCGCCCCCACCTTTTCGCCTTCCTCAAGCTGCAAAAGGTTGACTATCGCCCGTCCCCGCGTCGTCTTTTCGGCTTCGGGCACCTCGTAAGCCTTTGTGCAGTACACCTTGCCGCGATTGGTAAAGTACAGCAGGTCGTTGTGCGTGCAGGTGACGAACATATTCTCTACAAAGTCCTCCTCCTTGGGCTTGTGCGCCGTCACCCCCTTGCCGCCGCGGTGCTGCGTTTTGTACTCGACGACGGGCAGACGCTTGATGTACCCGTAGTGGGTCATAGAAATCACGACGTCCTCTTTGTCAATCAAATCGCCTATCAGCAATTCGTTGTAATCCACCTGGATTTCGGTACGGCGGGGAGAAACGTACCGCGCCGCTATGTCGTCCAAATCCTTGATTATTATCGCCAAAACCCGCTCCGGCTTTGCCAAAATATCCTTAAAATCCGCGATAAGCGCCAATAATTCGTCGCGTTCCTTGTGCAAGCTTTCTACTTCCAAAGAGGTCAAACGCGCCAATTTCATGTCCAAAATGGCGTTGGCTTGCTCGGTACTTAATAAAAACTCCGCCTCAAGCCTTTCGCCCGCCTCATATCTATCCCGACTGGTTTTGATTATCTCTATCACGCGGTCTATGTTTTCCTGCGCGATTACCAACCCCTCCAATATGTGCGCGCGCTTCTCGCTTTTTTCAAGGTCGAAGCGCGTCCGCCGCACAATCACGTCCTTCTGGTGAGCGAGGTAATAAACAAGCATTTCTTTTAAATTAAGGATTTTGGGCTCGCCGTCCACTAAGGCAAGCATAATAATGCCGCCCGAGGACTGTAATTCCGTGTGCTTGTATAAGGTATTGAGTACAACCTGCGCTTGCGCGTCGCGCTTAATCTCGATTACCACGCGCATACCGTCGCGGTCGGACTCCTCGCGTATATCGGAAATCCCATCCACCTTCTTTTCCTTGACCAAATCGGCAATCTTTTTTATTAGTTCCGCCTTGTTGACTTGGTAGGGCAGTTCTGTGACGACAACCCTTTGCCGCCCGTTTTCCTCCTGAATGTCGCACTTGGCGCGGACAACTATGCCGCCCCTCCCCGTGCGGTAAGCCTGTCGTACCCCAGCCCGCCCCAAAATTATGCCGCCGGTGGGGAAGTCGGGCGCGGGAATATGCTTCATCAGGTCGTCGATAGAGATTTCGGGGTCTTCTATAAGCGCTTTGACCCCCTCGATCACTTCAAAGAGGTTGTGCGGCGGGATATTTGTCGCCATGCCCACCGCGATACCGTCCGAGCCGTTGACCAGAAGGTTGGGGAAGCGGGCGGGCAAAACCACGGGCTGTTGCAGGGTATCGTCAAAGTTGGGGTACCAGTCGACGGTCTCCTTGTCGATGTCCTTCAGCATTTCCGCCGCGATTTTGGATAGGCGCGCCTCGGTATAACGCATAGCTGCGGGCGGGTCGCCGTCCACCGAACCGAAGTTGCCGTGGCCGTCCGAAAGCGGCATACGCATGGAAAAATCCTGCGCAAAGCGCACCAACGCGGAATAGACTGAGGAGTCGCCGTGCGGGTGGTACTTGCCCATGACGTCGCCCACTATGCGCGCGCACTTGCGGTACGGCTTGTCGGCGGTCAAGTTCATCTCGCCCATACTGTACAGAATGCGGCGGTGGACGGGCTTGAGCCCATCTCGCACGTCGGGAATGGCGCGCGAAACGTTGACCGCCATCGCGTAGGCGATAAAGCTGGTCTTTAATTCGTTTTCGACAAGTACCTTTTTGTATGTGGTGTTGTCCACGATTCCGCCGCTGCCGGGCAGCTTTTTCTTTTTATCGGCCATGGTTGTTGTCCTCCGTGATGTTTGAATGATTGTCTAATTTGTTCCTGAAAATTCCCTTACCCATTTTTCAACATTCATCTTGTTGTTGGTGATATAATCGG
Organism: Bacillota bacterium; assembly: GCA_009783515.1. Taxonomy (GTDB): domain Bacteria; phylum Bacillota; class Clostridia; order Christensenellales; family Pumilibacteraceae; genus WRAF01. Next base: position 17,622 of record WRDI01000018.1, read on the forward strand.
CATGAATGATTGCTTTAAGATACAACGAGAAAGTAGTATCATATATTTCTTGCATTTCCTCGCTTGTTTTGCCGTCTATAATTTTCGCTTCTTTTTCATTCGGGGCGTGACGTGTATCGGTTTTTTCCGATAACAAACCGATATTATTCGCAAGTTTTGACAAATCGTTTTCTTTAAGTAAATCTCGAATTCCTTCAAAATACTTATATAATCGGCAAAGAATATCTGATTTTTTATTTAGGTTCATTTTCAAAGAATGGTGGTGAAACAAATATAATTGCTCACCTAACTCGTATCTATCGCCAATAATTTCTGCCGCTTGCGTGACTTCGTAATTATCCTCGACAATTACGAAAATGCCATCGATGTACTTTATAGAATGATTTAATTTTTCTACAACGGTTATGATGTTATCAGTAATAGCGTTTGCTATTTCCATTACGTCCGAATAATCGTTAAAATGCATATCAAATTTACCGCATTCCGAAATTACACTAAACACACACTCACAATAGTGTTTATAGTCCTCAAATAATAAATAATCATTGCCTCCATAACCACATCGCCCGGCATCTTTAAATTCATAATCGCTAAGATTTATCTTGTTTATAACCCCTGTTTTATTGATTAACGCATCAAAATTGGCAGTAGTATTTCTGATTTTGTCACCAAATCGCAAATAATTTGTTTCAATCCTACGTCTCGAACTAATATGATAATGACCGCTACGATCAAGTAAGTTTTCAATTATAGCAACCTGTTCTGTAAAATTCACCTTTTCAGCCGCTAATTTTTCAAAAAAACTTTTCATACGTACCCCCTTTTTTTTTGTCATCTCGACCGTAGCGAAGCGAGCCTCAAACCGTTTATGGATTATTTGCAAGGTTTGGAGAGGCGAGCGGAGCGCAGTGGAGAGATCTCTGCCTTATCTGCTTTTGTCACAAACGTTACTTCCTGTCAAGCGGAATAGATTTCTCCACTTCGTTCGCTTACCAAGTACCTCAAAACACAACAACGCTAACGCTCACTTCGGTCGAAATGACAAAAAATTAAAATGTCTACTCATAATCATTATCTTCCTCTCAATCCGTGCATCCGTTACTCTTTTGTCTTCTCGACCCGTGCACCCGTTACTCTTTTGTCTTCTCGACCCGCGCCCCTCTTTTTTTTGTCATCTCGACCGGAGCGCCGCAAGGCGCGCAGTGGAGAGATCTCCACCTTATTTTATACAAATTCGTTACTTCCCGTAAAAGCAGAATAGATTTCTCCACTTCGTTCGCTTCGCTCACTTCGGTCGAAATGACAAAATAATTAGAGCTTTCGGTGCGTTGTTCATTCCTCTGACAAGTCAAGCCACTGGGGATTAAGCTCGTTTATCAGGGCTTCTTTTTTTGCCCTTGACCACCTTTTGAGTTGTTTTTCGCGGGCTATCGCGTTGTTTACATAAGGCGTTGATTCAACATAGATCAATTTTCCCAAATTATATTTGTCAGAAAAGCTTGGCACGGCATGATTTTTGTGTTCGTATATTCTGCGGTCGATGTCGTTTGTCATGCCGATGTACAACACGGTGTGGGCTTTATTTGTAATAATATAAACGCTGTACATAATGCCCGTCCTTTTTAAGCGGAATAGATTTCTCCACTCCGTGCCTTGCGGCACTTTGGTCGAAATAAGACCCTGTCATGGAAGTATTCGCGGTCTTGCTCCCTTCGGTCGTAGGACAAAAATGGGGGATGCTTGCTCTTACTTCGGTCGAAATAAAATCCTGTCAAGGAGCGTTCGCGGTCTTGCTCCCTTCGGTCGTAGGACAAAATAATTATATATCAAGTTCTGTCACCAGCTTCGCGTTCTCCTCGATAAACTTGCGCCTTAACTCCGGCAAATCCCCCATCAGTATCGAAAAAGTCTCGTCCGCCTCGAAGGCGTCCTCTAAACTCACGGACAGCAAAGTCCTGTTTTCGGGGTTCATGGTGGTTGCCCAAAGCTGGTCGGCGTTCATCTCGCCAAGGCCCTTGTACCGCTGTACCTCCGTGCCCTTGCGCCCAAGACTGTCCAATAATTCATTCAGCTGCTTGTCGTTATAGCAATAATGCTCCTTCTGCCCCTTCGCCACCTTGTATAGGGGGGGCTGCGCGATATAAACGTGCCCTTTTTCAATCAAGGGCTTCATATAACGGAAGAAAAACGTAAGCAAAAGTATGCGGATATGGCTGCCGTCCACGTCCGCGTCGGTCATGATAATAATCCTGTTGTATCTTAATTTTTTGTCGTCGAAGTCGTCGCCTATGCCGCACCCGAAGGCGGTAATCATTGATTTTATTTCGTTATTTTCCAAAACCTTGGCAAGACGCGATTTTTCCACGTTCAAAATCTTGCCGCGTAAGGGCAAAATCGCCTGAAAGCCACGGTCACGACCCTGCTTTGCCGTGCCGCCCGCGCTGTTCCCCTCGACAATGTAAATCTCGCATAACTCCGGATCGCGCTCGGTACAGTCCGCCAATTTCCCCGGCAATGTTGTGGATTCCAAAAACCCCTTGCGCCGCGTCAGTTCCCTCGCATTCCGCGCC